>JAAWBG010000035.1 GCA_022792535.1 Lachnospiraceae bacterium | reverse complement strand
ATCATTCTTTTTTTATTTATGTCAACATTCATATCCTTTTCCTTCGTTTTGATATCATCAGAAACTTACAAAAGTATTTTTCCTTCAAAATTCAAAAAAAGCACTAATTTAAAGCCAACCCACTTCATCCTGCCAACTAGTCTCTTCGATACAAAACTTCCCACATCTTGCTTTATTTCCATTATGTTACTTTATATAATTTACTCCCACAATTTTCTTACTACATTGCAGACCCGATCCAGATCTTCATCTGTCATGTTGCTGTCGCTAGGCATACAGACTCCATGAGCAAAAAGCTGTCCGCTGATACTATTGTCTGCTCCCATTTCGCTTTCCGTTACATGCAGCTCTTCTATAGTAGAAATAAAATCACATTCTGCAAATATCGGTTGAAGATGCATGGGTTTCCACACAGGGCGGCTTTCCACATCATCAGCTTCCAATGCCTTTATCAGGTCCAATGGCTGTACTCTTCCGTTCGCTTCTAATTGAATGGCAGTCAGCCAGCAGTTACTTCTGCTTTCTTTCAAAGCCGGCATAAATTGAATTCCTGGCAGATCACTCAGATGTCTCCGATAATACTCGAAAATGTATCTTCTCTTTTCTACTCGTTTGTCCAACACTTTCAACTGCCCCCGGCCGATTCCTGCAAGGATATTGCTCATCCGGTAATTGTAGCCAATCTCCGTGTGCTGATACCAGAGTACAGGCTCTCTCGCCTGAGTAGCCCAACGATAAACTTTCGCTGCTTTTTCTTCGGCATCCTCTGTATTCACCAGAAGCATTCCGCCGCCAGAACTTGTAATAATCTTATTTCCATTGAAACTGATGATTCCATAATCTCCAAAAGTCCCTGTATGCTGTCCAAGATAAGTTGTCCCAAGACTTTCTGCTGCATCCTCAATCAATGGAACTTGATGTTTCCGGCAGGTTTCCGCTATCTCTTTAATATGGGCACAAATCCCATAGAGATGTACAACAATCACTGCCTTTGGCTTTTTTCCTATTTTCTCATATTTTTCAAATGCCCTCTCCAATGCTACAGGATCCATATTCCAGGTTTCTCTGTCACTGTCGATAAAGACTGGCACCGCTTTTTCATAGACAATAGGATTCGCTGTGGCGGAAAACGTTAAAGATTGACAAAATACCAAATCTCCCTGAGTAACCCCAGCTGCTTTCAACGCCATATGTATTGCTGCTGTTCCGGCAGAAAGTGCAACCGCCTGTTTTGCTCCTGTCTTAGCTGCTATTTCTTTTTCAAACTCTGTCACATTTTTTCCAAGGAGCCCGATCCAGTTGGTATCAAATGCTTCTTTCATGTATCTCTGCTCGTATCCTTCTTCACTCATATGAGGCGAGGAAAGAAAAATATGCTGTTTCATTTGATCCTCCTACGTGCACTTATTATGCCCTAATTCATAACTTCCTGTCTATTCTACTACATTTCTTTTGGAAATGCAATTAGCAAAATATGTTTTTTAATATTTCTGTAATATTTTCCCACGTCAGATCAGCTTCTGTATTATTTGGGCAACTTCTTGGTTTGGAATTGACATCATAATACATTGACTTTCTCCTTCCTTTCAAAAGATCCTGCTGCTCCAATCTGGTCTGTTGGGATATCAACAGACCAGATTGGAGCAGCAGGATCTTCTTATCAATTCAAATTCTGGGGATGGTAAGTGGGAACCATTTTCTGTACCCACTCTCGAATATCCTCCGGCTCCTGCACCACATAGTCTTTCAGGTTCTCAAGCTGCATTAAAAAATGATCTTCATCCATTTTGATCGGTCTTCCAATATGTATCAGCTTATTTTCCGTATCCTGCAGGCCTTCTTCATCCATCAGCATTTCTTCATACAGTTTTTCACCAGGACGGAGTCCTGTATAGACAATCTGAATATCTTCTCCCGGTTTATGCCCAGATAACAAGATCAGATTCCTTGCCAGGTCTGCGATCTTTACCGGCTCTCCCATATCCAGAACAAAAATTTCTCCTCCTTTTGCATAAGCTCCTGCCTGAAGCACCAGTGACACTGCCTCTGGGATTGTCATAAAATATCGAATAATATCGGGATGCGTTACCGTCACCGGCCCTCCCTGTTCAATCTGCTTCTTAAATAAAGGAATGACGCTGCCATTACTTCCCAATACATTTCCAAATCGCACTGCCACAAATTCTGTTTTCGAATGGTTATTGTATGTCTGTATGATCATTTCGCAGATACGTTTGGTAGCTCCCATAATATTCGTAGGATTCACCGCCTTATCTGTGGAGATCATTACAAAACGTTTTACTTTCCATTTATCTGCCGCCTGTACCACTTTCCAGGTACCCAGCACATTGTTCTTCACGGCTTCGTTAGGACTGTCTTCCATCAAAGGCACATGTTTATGCGCCGCTGCATGATAAACAATATCCGGCCTGTATACTTCAAAAATCATATCCATCCGTTTTGTGTTGCGGACAGATGCAATCAATACCACCAAATTCAATTCTGGGTATTTTTGTTTTAATTCATTTTGAATATCATAAGTAGTGTTTTCATAAATATCTACAAGCACCAGCATTTTAGGATGATGTTCCGCCACCTGGCGGCAGATTTCGCTTCCAATGGAACCTCCTCCGCCAGTTACCAAAATAGTCTTTCCTGATACATATCCCATAATGGCAGATAAATCCACTTTTACCGGCTCTCGTCCCAGCAGATCGTTGACATCCACTTCCTTTAACTTGCTGATACTCACCTCGCCATTTACCAGCTGATAAACTCCCGGCAAACGCTTCAGATCACAACTTGTCTCCTTACATACATCCAAAATTTTTTTTATTTCTTTTGCCGGAGCTGAAGGCATAGCTATAATAATCTCATCTATTTTATATTTTTTTACTAATTCCGGAATCTGCTCGCGTTTTCCTTCCACTTTAACGCCATGGAGATAGCTTCCTTCTTTGGACTTATCATCATCTACAATACAGACCACTTTTTTATTTACATGATCACTATTACGAATCTCCTTTACCAGCATATTCCCTGCTGCTCCAGCACCTACGATCAGCACCCGCGAACAACCTTCCATATTCATCTGCCGTTTTATAAAGGTTCGAATTCCCCGATAGGAATAACGGCTGACAAATATCATCAGGATCAGAGTCCCGCCGTATAAGACATAATAACTCCGCGGCATCGACATTTCAAAAAAGACCATAATCATCATCTGAACTCCGGAAGACAAGATACTGGCAATTACAATATTTACCAGTTCCGTAGCTCCCGCATACGTCCACAAACTGCTGTACAGCCGAAAATAATAGAAAATGACCAACGTAAATACAATCACAACCACAATATATTGGAGGCTTTTTTCCAGGTAGTCTCTGGGAATCGCTCCATAATTCCCCTCAAACCGAATCAACAAAGCCATCAAACTGGACACAACAACTGCAATAATATCATAAACTACCAGAATCACTTTTTTCAAAAGAAGCTGATGGTCTTCTATTAACGCTCTCACGTATTTTTCCTCCGTTCTCTGATCATTTCCTCTGTTATTTTCATAATTATTCTCCTCTGTTTTTATATTTATCTTTCATATCATGCTGACTTAAGGGACACCGCAACGCTTTTCTAATTCATGAGGATTCCCCTAATTCATACATTTTGTCCCTCTCCCTAAGGCACATTATATCATAAAATTTTCTACTCTAATATACCTTTTTCTATATCTCCAATTCTTTCCTCCCCATTGACCTTATCGACAAACCAGTATCCCATGCCAATGTAATAGCAAAACCAAAGAGGATGCCAAAAATCATTTTCTACATTCCCAAGCAGACAGAAGCAGACAAATATTGTCGTCACCATAAATAACCACATATCTGTACTTCGTCTTTTCAGAAAAGAAACTCCCTTTATTATCATACAAATCTGGATCACCACATACGGAAGTAAAATAAAAAATCCATACTGGTATGCCATTTGTATATATCCGTTATAGGCAGTGGTACGCCTGCGGTTCACCATAAGTCTGCCCCTTTTTCCATTAAGTCCTAAACGCCTGATATAATTTTTCCATTTTATACCATATTCCTGATCCTGGTAAGATTTGGCCTTCATAAGTCCTGGCTGCAATGCTTCAAATTTCTTCATCTCTTCCCTTGACACATTGCTGATCAAAGTTTCATGTTGATATTCTATTTCCGTACCTAAAAATGCCGGAAGATACTTTGTTGAAAAATGAACGCCGCATACACATAAAATTCCTATCAAACCAGCTATCGTCCCATTTCTGAAAACAATATGCAATTGGCCAAACCACTCTTTTCTTTCCAGGATCTGTCTGATAACAAAAATAATCAGTATTCCTCCCGCTGCTGCATAACCGCTTTCGTTGGAAGCCCGCAGCAAAAAGTAAAGCGAAACAGCAGCCCCCGTCACATAGGCCACATACTTTTTCAGACTTTCCTTCCGCCGGATCATTCTATCTATCTCCGTCAAAAACACTGCCAGCATTAAAACGGCATACATCGCAAAATATTCTGAGCTATTAAAAAAACCATTATAACGTATCGTCAACTTTTTTGTTCGAAACAGCATACAAAAAATTGTCGCTATTATAAAATCAATTTCTAATGCCTGCATAATTTCATAAAGAATACTCTCTGGTCCTTTTCGATTATTCCACAGAAAAATAAAGCATCCGCAGGCTAACAGCATCACACATCCATGGTACTTGATCTTTGACGTCACAAACCAATCTACCAGCAATGTCCCTATCCACAGCCAGATCCAGGCAAGACTTAGATGATGATTCCAATTGACATATGAAAGCTTTTTTTCCCACATTAATATTCCTATTAAAATTACAATTGCACTAAAAGAAAGAAGGTAATAGCGCTCCACTGCCTCATTTCCCAGCCATCCCATAAGTTCTGCCGTCGTCATCCACAAAAAGAGCAGACAAAACAACAATTTTCGAAGATAGACCCGCTGCCCTGCTGTAATTTTATCATGAATTTTCTTACAAAGACCTTCCAAAAATATTCGATACGCAAATTGCAGAGTTTCCAGCCATCCCTCTCTCCATTTCTGCCAGGGAAACTTCCATTTCATGCGCTTTTTCAAAAGGAGCAAACATCCGCAGGCCGCTAAAAATCCCGTGTAAGCTACAGCCATAATTTTTATGAAACGCTGTAAAAAAAAACCATTCCCTTTTTCTCTCAGCTGCATGGATTTGATGGAAATAAAACCTCCCTTCATTCCTAACAGCCTAAGTCCGATTTTATACATCCCTACGTCTGGACGTTCCAAGGCAATCACATTTTTCCCTTGAGTAAGCCACACCCCCTGCTCCGCCACTCTGTCTCCATTTCTATTAAAATAGTAGATGTGCATTTCTGCACTCGGCGCTGACAGTTCTTTCACCTGCAGATACAAATACCCCCAAGCAGACTGTGTCCCATCAATCCCCCATTTATGCAATGCTCTCTGTTTTTGAATCCAATAGCCTTGATCTGCTTCACTGTACTGCCAGCTTCCACTTGAAATTTTCAGCTCTTTTTGAGAAAAATCATACACACGCCCTGCACTTAGAAATTCCCGAAAATTTAAAGAACCGCCAATATACATCGTGGCTGCCATATAGCAAAGCAAAAATCCCCCAAACAAAAGAATAAAAATATTTAATTTTTTATTTTTTCGGTTGTTTTTTTCCATCGTCTTTTCCTTAGGTAAGTTCCACATTTTCCGTTTCTTCCAATTCCTTTGAAAACAAAATTCCAACTACCAGATACATGACAATCCATGTTTCAAATCGAAAAGGTTCCTCTAAATTCTCAATCAGCAGTACTGGTATTGCGCTAACTAGAAGAAAAAAGGGGAAAACTGCATACTGACTTTTTTTCCTCTTCTCCCGTAAATATGTAAAAGCATACCATATATAATATGCAATATAATAAAGATACACTACTGCAGACAACACTCCATATTGATATGCAATCTCTAAAAATCCATTATGCGCTGCATAAAATTCTCCACCAGACTCCACACGAAACGCATGTCCCCAAAGATTCATCTGACGAATATAATCTTTCCATATGGCAATTCTCCCAGAAGAAAAATCATTCAAAGTTCGCGCCTGATAAATTTTTTCCAGCATACGGTTTTTTTCTATTTCAGCAGCCTGAGCTTCCATTACAAAAATATTACTTTCCTTTTCCAAATTGCCTTCATATTTCCTTACAAGTTCTGCTTGCTGCGGTTCATTCACTATCTTAGGAAATGCAATGAGCCCAACTTGTCCCACACCTATTCCCAAGACTGAAAAAAAAATCAAACACAGCATCACCCTTCTTTCCTGTTTTTTTCTCAAAATTTTATCTTTTCTGCAGAGAGCTATTACGAACCCAAATACCAAAATAATTCCTAGCAGTCCCGTTCTGCATTGTGTTCTCCAAACCATATAGATCGTCATTCCAACACCAAAAGCAGAGGAAATTTTAAACGATAATTTTCTACCTATCTCTTTACTCTCCACAATTTCCGAAAAAAATACAGCCAACGGTACCATTAAATTAATTGCATATGCATTTGGATTATAAAAACTTCCACTATACCTACTGCTCAATACTGGGAAAAACAAAAAACAACGCCCAATATCAAGCCAAAATTCCCATTTTATTGCAACGCAAATATCTTGAATCAGCTCCGTTTTATCTTCCATATTTGACCAAACATAATAAAAGAAACCAAATATCAACAAAAGAATAAGTCCTAAATTTTGAAATTTTTTTTCTATAATAAAATTAGATAGAATCATACACACAGTCAGCAAAAAATATGCAGATATCAAAGAAGTATTCCATTTCAATTTTCTCTTTTCTTTTTTTTCCTCCACAGATAAAAAAGATATAACCAAAAGAATTCCACTATATATTAAGACATTTCTACTCCAATTTGGTTGAAATAATCTGTTTTTTTCTTCAAAATTAAGTAAAAAAAACAAACAAAAAAACAAAATTCTTCGTAAAATACAAATTGTCTTTTTGTTTACAGACAACCTGCATATCCTCATATTTTCTGCTGCTTTTTCGTATATTTTTCCCAATTTTTCTATCATTCTATATATGGAAATATGAATCTTATTTTTTTTCAATACTTTCTGAACTATTACAACAATCATTAAATATATCAAAAAGAAAAGTATTCCATAAGCTAAAAATTTCTCTGTATCCCACAAAGACAATTTCTCCCTGCATTGAATACCACAGAATTCATATACCGCTCCCTGTTTTACTTCCATATAAATACTATTTGCATCTTTCCGATAAATCTGGATAACGTTTTCTCCACTTTTTAGATTTGTAACTGATGTCTGAACCTCATAACCGTTTTTATAAAATCGAATGACTACCGGTATTCCCGTCTTTTCTAATTTATTTACTTTGACAATAAAATAATTATATTTCTGAAGCCCTTTTGGGAAATTCCATCCTTGATATCCCATTTCATTTATTACTTTCAATTTCCCATCTGCGCTATCATATACAATCCCTGCTAAATAATTATTCACACCTTTAGGCTCATCATACACAGCGCCCCCATCATAAAATACATCAAAACTTTTAGACCCGCTTAACAACATAGCAGAAAGAGCCATGCTTATGATGACTCCCACCAATATAATTCCCACATTTTTTTGTATATTTTTCGTTGTCACATTCATATGTCAATTCCTTATTTCTTTATCCTGAAAGAAAATCCTTACTATATAGGCCAAAAAATCACCTATAATTGTAACAAGGCGATGCAATACAGATAAAGTAAGAATCAATTCTTCCCCTACAACACTTCCTAACAGTAAAGTCAGAACAAATTCCCGAACGCCAATTCCGCCGGGCGCTCCCGGCACTACAAACCCCAGCACCCACGCAATGATATATCCAGCCACAAGCTGAAGAGCAACGGAGAAATTTATCGTTCCTCCCATAAAAATATAAAGCGAAACCAAAATAGCGCCTCCTGCAAGCAGCACGGCAGCATACAAAAATAAACTATTACACAGGGTCAACAAAAATTCTTTTATTGTATATCCCGCTAATACTTCCTGTATTTTCCTGCGAAACTTGGTTCCCAGAATCACAGTAATAAAAATCGCAAGCAGAATCAATGCTGTAAGATATCCAGCATAATGATCAACTCCAAGATTCTGCAAAGCCTCCTGCAATTGGTTTTGAGAAAAGCAAAAGGCTATGACCACTGCAATGCCTGCCTGACCAGCCACCTCAAACACGCTGCTCAACGCAATTTTTTTCTGGCTGATCCCCATATTCCCCGCAAACATATTTCGTTCCACATAATGCATCACATTCCCTGGAAGATATTTTCCTATGTTTGCTTTGGCATATACGCATACAATACTTTTCATGGAGTTGTGCTTTTGAGAAAAAAAGTTCAGCCATTGTCCCCATGCAATTCCCAGCAAAAAAACGGTGGCACATATAACAATTCCCCCTAAAATAATCTGCAGTAAAAACTGGGGAATATTATCCACCGCACTAAAATCAAAGCCAAGTTTTCTGATTGCCATTACAATAAATACCAAAGACAATATCGTAATAACTTTTCCTATCACGTTAACAATTTTTTTAATAACTGCCTTCTTTTCCATTCTATTTCCTGCCTGATCCCTATTTTATTCCGTATCATTTTTATCTGATGTCTTTTCCTTACATCCATCATAATCCATTTTGCGGACATGATATTGAATATCTTCCAAAATCTTACGGTTGGCAGCTATAATATCCGCCTGCAGTCCTACAATTCCACACAAAACCCCTATGATAATCATCATACTGGCCAAAATCAGAGACTGAATATGTCCCCCCCCTACGCCTTGTACGAAGAAGCATAGAAAGCGAATGCCTATTCCCACCCCGATCAACGTCAGGACGGAACCCAATATCATAAAAAACTGCAATGGCTTGTACATCATAAAAGCACGCACAATGGTCAACATGGATTTTTTTACATATCCCATCATACTGTTAAACAGCCGGGAAGGACGCAGTTCACCGTTAGTTCTAATGGGTACAGAAGTCATGGGTATTTTCTCTCTTCCTGCCTGTACAATTGTTTCCAATGTATAAGTATATTCATTTGTAACGTTCAAACGCATCGCAGCCTCTCTGCTGTATGCCCGAAATCCGCTTGGCGCATCTGGAATCTCTGATTTGGAAGCTTTACGCACTACCCAGCTTCCAAAATGCTGCAGTTTCTTTTTTAAAGGAGAAAAATGCTCCGTTTGGTCAATGGGTCTTTCCCCTATTACAATATCAGATTCTCCATTTAAAATGGGCCTTACCAATTTCTCAATATCATCCGCAACATACTGATTATCTGCATCCGTATTCACAATAATGTCTGCGCCATTTCTCAGACAAGCGTCAATTCCCGCCATAAACCCTTTCGCAAGCCCCTTATTTCCTTTAAAATTAACCACATAGTGAACGCCCCAATTTTGAGCAACCTCCACCGTATTGTCTTTACTTCCATCATTGATAATCAAATATTCAATTTCATCAATACCATCTATCTGTTTCGGCAAATCATTCAACGCAATCTCTAAAGTTTCCGATTCATTATAACATGGAATCTGTATGATCAGCTTCATTCCATTTTCCTCCTTTTTGTACTGCTAATTATTCCGTATCGTTTCTGTATCATTCAACATCTCTGCAAAACATACTAGTAACATTCTATCCTCAATCTACAATTCCGTCAACCTTTAAATCTTTAAGGAGCTGCCACAAAATGAGAAGTTTCTGCAGCATATAGCTGTAATAACAGCCATATGCTGCAGAATCCTTGCATTTTGCAACAGCCCCCACGATATTTTACATTCTATTTTGCCTGCAGGACTGTAACCAATCGGTTCTTTCCTGCAATTATTTCAGTCACAGTTACTTTTGTACCTGATTTAATTGTTTTGATTTTACTGGTCTTAAACGCGCCATTTTTTACTTTTGCTGAGTAATCTTTCCCATCTACAGTCACTGTATATTTAGAGCCGTCTCTTGCTGTTCCTGATACAACTTTTTTCTTTTTGGAAACCTGATTCACCTGTGTCATCCAAGTCGTTCCCACATTTGCATTTGTATTCTGAAGCAGCAATGCCTCTTCCCGAATATCCTGCAATGTATTTTCTGCAATCTTAGTATTACTGATTGCCCAAACGTTAATACCTTTTCCTTTTACATTAGTCAGCTTATTCTTGGTAATCTTAAGAGATTTTCCTGCCTGCCCTATTCTAATACCGTCCTTCCCAATCTTAGTAAGGGTGTTTCCGTTAACATTAAGGGAGGCCGCATTATATGCATATATTCCCTGGGCCTTCGTATTTTTTATTTGGTTCTTGGACACGCTGGAATTATTGCTGCCTGCATCTAAGCTGATTCCCCGTTCTTTCGTATTGGATACTTTATTACCAGAAATCTTTGTCTTCTTCGCTTTATAGATATGAATACCATGTTTTCCAGCCTTCTTTATCACATTATTTGATATGGTTGAAGCCTTCTGAGCTGCTGAAACCTGTATTCCATTTCCCTTACTGCTTGCAATACTATTTTTATTCAAGGTCACGCCATCTGATTTATAAACCATAATGCCGCTTCCCTTACAAGCTCCCACGGTGTTTTCAGATACCTTTGCAGAATTGCTTCCACTGTCTACATAAATACCATTCTTTCCTACATTGCCGATTTTATTACTTCCAACCACAGCCGATGGACTTTGATGTACATAGATTCCATTTTGTTTGATGGTTCCTTTTATGGTATTGTTCTGTACTTTTGCCTTGTTACTCTTAGCTGAAACATAGATTCCATTCTGTGTCGCATGATTTACCGTATTTCCACTTACTGTAATACTATTGGCCTTTCTGTACACCCAGATTCCATGACCTTTGCTCTTATTGACCTTGTTATTCACTACTTTAACTTTGGAAATATCTGCCATAACTGCGATGCCGCTCTCTCCTGCATAATTGATGGTATTTCCTTCCAGAACACTTCCGTTACACCGGCTTCTTGCATCAATTCCGCTGGAAGCTGTGTTGCTGATAGTATTATTTTTTACCACAGTATTGGGACAATAAGTTAATAACCAGATTCCTTTATCACCTGTCTTGTTGATTACATTTCCCTCAATCCTAATCTTACTCATTGGACGGTCTTTGGATCCCTGTGTCTGTACGGCCGGACCGCCTTTAATATTGGCAAACACATTTTCTTTCACCAGAATCTTATAATCGCTTTTGGCTGGCAACGCCTCTGTTACAACTCCTTTATTCGGTTCAAAATACGCACCGTCTCTATCTTCCCTGTCACCGCTGCTCTGTGTATGGGTATATACTTTAATTCCTCCATTAGAATTACTGATCTTATTCTTTGTAAGAGTCACATTCTTATAATTATATATTTTAATCGGAATTGCACGGATATTGCTGATAGTATTATTCGAAATCACAATATTCTGATGATACACACCCTTCACTGCTCCATGTGAACCAATTGCATTGGGGGCATCTGTGATCTTATTTTTTGTAATTGTAATATTTCGGTTTGGAAGGTCATCATATTCCTTTCTCTCCAAATCAGGGGTTGTAACCTGATTATGTACAATATCCAAATGGATTGCCTCTTTCACATCCTTCATGTCTCTATGGCCTTTTAATACACAGTTCTTAACTACCGCAGTATCAACGCCTTCTAAAGAAAGTAAATGCCCTTTATTGGTACAATTTACAATTGTAAGTCCGTCCAGCACCACATTCGTAGAATGCACAAAACGCACTACCTGTCCAGCTCTCTTATTGCCATCCCATTTACCGCCTTTGATTGTAATATTTTCTGTGTTTTTATAGCCTTTTTTGTAAAAAGTACCTGCATAATTACGTGCAGTAGCCGATGCAATCAAAGAACCATTGGAAGACGTCTCTTTAATCACCGCTCCTCTCGCATCAATCGTGGTATTAGAATATACTACCAGCCCTCCATTAATGGAAATCGTTCCCTTTAAAGTAATCTCTACTTTTTCTGCCGTTCCATCCACAATGCAATTTAATGCTTTCTGAATATCTGCTTTGCTGTTGGAACTGTCAAAGGTATCTCGATATACGCCATTCTGCAAAGTTCCAGGAAGATCCGTTGTATTAGCTGCTCTTCTATTCTCTGTCTCCTGGTAAATTACAAGCTGGTCTTTCTGGTTTTCCTTTTCACTGCCAGCGCTTTTTAAGCCGATTTCATTTTCCTCTGCTGCCGGTTCCTCGGACTCCCATTCTGTCTCATCTTCGAAGTCTATTTCTTTCACTTCTGCGGCTTCCAGATCCTCCACATCCTGCTCTTTTAAGATCTCTTCTGTTCCTTCCGCAGCCAAAACTACATTTCCTGGCAGTCCGCTTCCGATCATTGCAAATGCCAGTAAAACTGCTAACATTTTGTTTTTCATTTCATCTTTCCTCCTTTTTCATCAGATATATTTTTTAAATTATATTCCAACCTCATGTCCTCTGTTCTCTTTCCTGCCAAGTAAAAAGTAAGGGCTATCAAAAATGGCATAACGATAATAGATGGCAGGGAATACCGTATAGATCCATTTACCGGTGAAGCAAGACATACCAAAAAATTGATCAGGGAAGGTATGGTAAGTATCACGTACTTTTTCTGTTTTATCCGCAGTAAAAAACCTGCAATCAAAACGGTCATCCATGTATAAACTGCTGAATTATAAAGTACTCCAATTCCCGTCATCTCTACACTCAATGTAGTGTAATCTTTCAGAATCTGCCTGATCTGTTTTGGGAAACTATAGTTATAATCTAAGACATATTTATTTTCACTTCTAATATCGAAGTAAAACATTCCTCTGCTCTTTAAAGCCACTTCCGGATAAAAATAGCCATAAGAACTGTCAAAAAAGGAATCAATATATACTTCGGGATGCTTAAAAAGCATCTGCCGCCAAACTTTCAGGTATTCTTTTGTTTCCTCTTTTCCACCATGAAATGACCATTTCACATTGCTGGATAAATCTGGATCATAATCTTTCACTATCTTATCATAACTTAAGACTCCATTAATCACTTCTTTTTCTCTGTCAGTCACTTCCTCCCCATACTCTCGGACGTATCGGGCCGTCTGCTGAAACGGTATGGAAAAAGATTCCTGGGTACTGTCTGTATCAATTCCCAATGCCGGAATCAAAGCTTTATGTTCCAGTAAATAGACGCTTAACACTCCCGCCAAAACAAGTCCCGCCTTTATACGGAATTGTTTTGAGACTACAAAAACCAATCCAACTAATGTGGGAAGCACTGCATAAATTCCATTATTCCGTAACAGACAGACTAAAATAGACAGCACCAGAAGGCTCACCCACATTTTAGTAGAACAATCTTCTCTTTTTAAAATAAGAAATACCATCAGAATCCAAGCCAGCAATCCTGTAATATAGATCACATCTTTTATGTTTGACTGGATATAGGCTCCCCAAAGGGGAAACACTGAGAAAAACAGTAAACACGACAAACGGAAAATTCCGTTCATTCCCATTTCCTCTATCACCTTGAAAAAAAACTGAAGGACAATCAGCAGCAGAATCACCTGAAATACCACATACAGGAAAATCCCAAGAGCATCCCCTGAGATCATGCGTCCCAGTTTTACACATCCTCCTAACAGAAAAGTATCTAAAATAGGATGATGGTTGCTCAACCGCTCAGCTCCAAAAAACATATTAATCTGATACATGGAGTCATAAGGTGTAGAACCTGGAAAAAAAACAACTAAATATGGGCTCCATCCTAATAAAATCAAGGCTGGCACCAGTTTTTTCCCTTTAGAAGAATCAAAAAACTTTTTCAATCCGGGGCTGATCTCCTTTACAAGGCAATCTCCTTTTTCTTCCAGAAAACGATAAATACGATCCACAACAGCAGTAAAAAGTATCCAATATCCCAGAAACATCACGATATTGATAATCAACATCTTTTTTGATGTAAACACATGCAAAACAGTTCGATATACAGAATAATGATATCCTAACCATATACATACTGTAAAAATAAATCCAACAAACACAGCCATTTTAGAATTTTTGATCTGCCAATTCCAATATGTCTTATGAAACAAAATGCAGAATAAAATCAAAAGAACCAGCCATACGATCTTGCCGTCATCCATCACAAAATATTTGACCATTTCAAAAAATCCCATGGTCGTATCCGTTACTTTACAGGCCGCATACTGAACATTCAGTGCAAAGGCTGCCATGGCCGCTGCTATTATTACTGCAATATTAAAAACAATCTTTTTCTTCTCCATTTTATCTCCTTGCCTGCCTTATGTCTCTCGTACCTCGCTGATGGTTCTCCCCTGTATTTTATCTACCACCCTTCTGCAGCATTCTTTGTCATGATAAGCAAAAGTCCGGTCAATACGTTTCATATATTTTTCTTTCAGCACACATCCATGTTCCATATATTCTATCATCCGTTCCACGATTCCTGCAAGATCCTCTTCCACTTCTCCAAATCCATCTTCCAGATAATTATAATATCCTTCTACATAAGAATGTCCTCCAGAAAAAAATTCTTCTCTGTCAAACTGACAATACAGGATCGGTTTCCGCAAATAAGCAAAGTCAAACACCACCGAAGAATAGTCAGTAACCAGCAAATCCGATTCCGCGAAAACCTCTCGATACGCCTTTGTCTCGTCCCAAAAAATCACATCGGGATGATGTTCAAAAAGTCCAAGCGCCGATTTTACATTAGGATGGGGCATAAAACAAATCTGATACCCATGCTTTTTTGCCTCAGACAGCAATCTCTCATGGTTCAGCAATTCATTATAAAACTTAAAATAACTGCTTTCTGTAAAATCATCTCCGATCTGCCAGACGCCAGACGCATCTGTTCCGCCGCTTAATGTCTTCCGCCAGGTAGGCATAATGGTAATATATTTCTTTTCATCATGAAACAAAGCGTCATGTCTGGGAATTCCTGTCAGCCACACTTCTTTGGGCGTATAATAATAGTCGTAATCAAGGATAGAATCATACTCCGGCTTTGTAGTCACCACAAAGCCATACAGATTCCGATTATATCTGTTCAGCCAGCCTGAGAGATCATCCTTGATCACACCGTGCTGAAGAAATACTATCCTCTTTTGGGCAATAATATCTTTATAACAGTACCCCACTCTTCCAAATGGATTCATCACTGGTTTATTCGCCTGAGAAGATACCACATAATCACTTAATAGGTGAAGCATCTTATGTTTCCAGGAATATACTGGAATTACTTTTCCGTACTGTTTCATTCTTTCAAAGTCTGGAGATTCTTTTGCAATCACAAAATATGGTTTTACATTTTCTAGTTTCTCCTTACAGACATACTGAAAAAAGATCTCTCCATTGTCATCAGCCCGGTTCGTCCGGTCAGAGACCAACCAGATTTCCTTTCTCTTCCATATCCGGTAAAATCCCATGATAATTCGGACAATATAAGATTTTCTGGATGCATTATTTTTCTTTAGCAAAGAAAGAGTCCTGCGGAATCTCAACTTTACGGTCTGTCCCTTTGTCCTAGGCGAAATCACCAATGTATTTCCTTCTGTATCATAAAATATGCTCCAGCCATTTTCCTGATAATACAATTCCACCTCATTTGATAAAGGCATAAAAGGACCAAACACGTATGATTTTTTCTCAATCTTTTTTCCATCTGCCACGCAGATAACCTTTACTCTGTACTCCTTCCCCTGACAGACTGGAAACTCACATCTTACATAGTTTACCTGACAGATCTTTTCTCCAAACCACTCCCGGATCTCCTCTTTCTCCTGAAGCTCGCCTGGATACAGTTCATCATTCACCTGGAAAAAAACCTGAAACTCATCCTGCATAAACATCATTGTTCTGCACTCTATTACGATAGATTGGGGCTGTACCTGTATAAATTGATACGTGGTGCCTGCATAGGCCTGGTTCAAAACTTCCTTTCTTCGGGCTGTCACATCCCGCCGGCTCTGATCTCTCCAGGAAAATTCTTTTTCCAGATAATATTTATGTTCTCTATTAAGATATTGATTAAATAAAAGAATCTCCTCATCTTCCAGATATCGGAATATTTCTTCTATTAGATTCTGAATCTCCTGCACATGCTCATCTGGAACATAACGTGCAAGCAGCATCCCGCAGTAAAACACCAAGTTATACTTTGCATTTTTCACACATATCTCTGGATGACTTTTACAATAAGCAAAGATTTCCTGCAAAAAGCTCCTGCAGAATAGATCGCTTTGTCCTTCTTTTAGCATATTTAACCAGGAACTGACAACCTCCTGACCAGACAATGCGCTGATCTCACCCTTCTTCACATAGCCGATCTGAGGGTGTGCAGTCAAGGTATAAAACATTTTTTTTAAGACTGCTAATCTCCAATCCTGATCCACACCTGGTTCATTAGAAAAAGCGTCTTTTCTGATGAAATAAGCGTAATAATCGCAGTGTACCAAATGATAATTATTCTCAAGATCTGTTTTGTCTCCGTACTTTTTCTGAAAGGCATTGATTTCTCTCATAGTTGCAGACATAAGATTACTTACAGCTGGAACAAGAATCCGATCCTCCCTTGTCTGCTTTGCATATCTGCTGACTTTATCCAGTACATTCCCCTGATATAGAACGCCTGATTTTGTGATATTGATATATTCACCTTCTGCAAGTTTCAATGCCTGTTCTAATATTTCTTCCCTATTCTTTTCTGTCAGCAAAAGACAATCCAACTTTATGCCTGAGGATCTCGTCTGCTCTATATATTTACACTGCTCTGCTGTCTCATCATCATCCACAATAATAACCTGGGCATCTATTCTGCTGTTTTTCAGACATTGATATAAGCCTTCCAGTGTCAAATCCAATTTTTCCAATTTATCGTTAAACATGATAAAGGTAAAGAAATACTTTCCCATCTCTCTCATACGCTCCTATATCAAAAATTCTGCTTTCTCTTTCTTCAATTCTAGTATATTTTTCTTAAGATTTCAATAGGTTTGCATACAATCCCACGACAAACGCATGAATATATGATTCCTCCCAAACCCTGAATGGTGGCTTTTAAATTTTCATTAGTTCTTCTATAAACTGGGCCGGCGCAAAACTTATATATCCGTTTCCAGATTCCCCTGGTTCCCTTTTACTGCCAGTACGTAATCTGCACGCCTCTTCCGTATTGTTTCCACAATTTCTGTCTGTGTTCCCATTGCATCTATCGTTACAACCTGTCCTTTTATCTCTATGTTTTCCAGCACTTTGGGTATCGCCGTAATCCCATTGCTTTTCCCATCCACACAGATAATCTTTTTGAGCTTTTCCCCTTCACTTCTGTCCAGCATCTCCTGCCATTTAAGTTGAAGCTGTTGTAAATTTTCAGGTCGTATCATCCCCATGACACGTTGAATGGTGTCATGGGATGGCACGCCGTTTTTTAATTCGATAAACTGTCTAAGATATCCTCATTCTACAGAGCGAAGTCGGCAATCTGCTCCCACGTATCTGCGTTAGCAAGTGTAGCCAAGAGTATAATGATAAGAATATCTTTTATATTGTGTCGTACTTTTCTATGCTGTCGGATATCCTCTATAATTTCCATCCATTCCAATAACTGCTCCATATCCAATCTCCGTTTCTATTTTCATTATAACGGATAATAGGGCTTTTGTTTACAATTTATTTACTCATGCGTTTGTCGTGATACAATCCATTCTATTATTTCTATATTAAACCAACCATTAACTCTTCCATTTTCTCTCCTACTTTTTCTATACTATATTTCTGTGCCTTTTGAAGTGCTTTTTCTCCCATCTCTTCCCTTAATGCAAAGCTTTCCATCATTAATTCCATTTTTTCTGCCAGCCCCAAAATATCTCCTTTTTCTACTAAAAATCCATCGATTCCATCCGATATAATCTGTTTCGGGCCCTGGCATGCAAAAGAAACACAGGGAACTCCTATTGCCATCCCTTCAATAATTATCATTCCGAAACCCTCACGGTTCGAAGAACACACATAAAAAGCCGATCGAGAAAGCTCCTCCGTTAATATTTTTGTGGACGGACATAAAAAGATACGTTCATTCAAACCTTTCTCACCTATCATTTTTTCTAATTTAAAATATTCTTCTCCCTGCCCAAATATTTTTACAATCCACTCCTTATGTTTATCTGCAATTAGGTCAAACGCATTAACTAAATTGTCAAATCCTTTTTCCGGTGAAAATCTGCCCGCTGAAATAATAACTTTTCTATCTAAAGGAGCCTTATGGTATACCATTTTTGTTCCATTCCCTAATACGCAAATAGGCAATTTCCCATTTCCGGTCAAATTTTTATAGTCTGGAAGACTTTCCTCCGTAAGAATTGTTAAACCGTCTAAATCTTTATAATACTTTTCTATGATATGAACTATCTTTTCTGAATGATCTTCCAATTCTTTATGCTCCTGGCCAATTTTTATTACATTTTTTCCAGCATGTTTTACGGAAAGCATATTAAAAGAAGGTATTGTAGTAATAAGCACTCCATCTTTTATATTTTTCAAACATTTTAATAATTTGAGATCAGTATATAAAGAAAACATACCGTATAAATCTTCCTCTTTATGAATCATTTTACTTTTTCTTTTCAGCATCCATTTTTTCCATAAAGAATTATTTTTATTTTCTTCGTATCGTGCATCATATAAACTGATAATTTTTATTTTTTTTGATAAGGGTAACATGGGTTTATCAGAAGTACGCCGTACACTAATAATTTCCACCTTATATTCCTTTTCTACCAAATAATCCGCAAGATTACAAACTGTCCTGGAAGTTCCTCCCATTCCCCATATATTAAATACTAAAAATCGTATTATCATTTTTATATCCTCATTATTCTTTAACCATTTTCTTTTAGGGCCATAATACTTTCATAAGTTCTAGCGCAGTTTTTCTGATCAAAATAATCAAAAAATTTCTCTAATCTCTTTTGATAAATTTCTTTAGGCGCAAAATCCTTTCTCACATATTCTTCTATGATTGTCACTACATCTTGGCAATCTTCAAGGATTTCTCCTGGAAGAGTTTCTTCAAAAGAAACATATGCTCCTCTTTTCTGTAAATATTCATTTTTATCAAACTGAAAAAAACATACTGGCTTTTTTAATCTTGCAAACTCATATACAACGCTGGAATAATCTGTCACCAGCATATTTGCCCTTCGCAGAAATTCTGCTACTGTCACTTTTTGGGGATCCGCTATCTTAACCACATCATTTTCAAATTTCTCAAACAAATCTAGATATCTTTTTCGAATTTCAAAATGAGGATAAAAGACAAGCTGACAGTTATTTTCCCTTAATTTTTCGTGTAGTTCCTGATTTTCTAATAATTTCCGATAATTTTCATAAAACGAAGATTCTCGGAATATATCACGATTCATAATAATCCAATCCCGCCAAGTCGGCATAAGCAAAATTTCTTTTGTCTCATTTTTTTTGCTTAAATCTTGTAACAAATCAAATCTGGCCAGTCCTGTCACTGCTATTTGTTCCTCTCTAAAATCCATATATCTCAAACAAATATTTTTTTCTTGTTTGGAAGAAACAATAAACAATTTAATTGTATCATTATAATAATCCCCCTTAAATCCAATCCTTTTCATACCTAAAATTCCATGTTGCAAATAAATAATAGGTTTTTCATTTTCTTTAATCTTTTTATGAAAGTAAGAGGGCATCACATCTCTGATTCCATGTGCCACAACGTAATATTCACATGCAAAATGCATGATTAAATGTTTCAGACTGTCATAATAGATCACGAATTTCCTATCTTCAAGTAGCTTTTTTAAATCTGAGTTTTCTTTTTGAGCCACATAATAGACCCGTTTTCTTTTTTTCTCTTTCAAGCAATATTGAAAAAATGCATATCCATTATCCTGTGCAATCATTGCCAAGTTTTCGCCAACCAGCCACACAGGCTCCTTTATAAATCTTTGATAAACTTTCGCAATGTACCTTGCAACCCCCACTTTCCATCGCATCCAAACAGCGTTATCCTTGTATATTTTTACACATATACAATCTTCTCTATTTACGTATACGCCACCTCTTTTTTCCCCTTGAAGCTTTATATTTTCCCCATTTTCTTTTACATTTTTCTGAATCTCTCTTTCCCCTTTTCCCAGAAAAACATTCATTTCTTTTCCTTCATTTGAATAAATCTGCAATAAATAATTGTTCTCATCTAATTTTGATAATTTTCTTTTATCAATACTAATTAATAATCCTTCTTCTTTCTTGGACCATTTTGTCTCTTCTATTTCATTTGTTACAATATTTTTTAATACTACTCTTTCTATATTTAACCCTTTTGCTGCTTCATCACAAATACATGTAACATGGATTTCCTGATAGAAATTTTGGAAATCTGTTATAAAGATAAGAGGCTTTTGAAAGACCTTCACTTTTAAAGAATTTCTATCACAAAAACATTTTACTGAAGCCACATATTTATTATTTCTAACTACATCCTCTGTTGCATAACATGTTGCACGTTTTCTATTAATAATCCGCGGTGCTGTGGAAAAAAGCTCACTTTTCCCTTTTTCATATTGAAACACAACAGAAAATTCATTTTTTTCCGTAACACATACCTTATCTGCATCAATCTGAATAGAATAAAAAAGTTTTCCATCTAACTCTGTTTGCGTTTTGTAATGAACATTGATTTCTTCACCGTAAATCCCCTGCAGATAAATATTCTGCAATTCCCCAATTCCCTTCTTCACTCGAAGTTTTCCTTCTATTAGAATTTTCCCTCCAATTGTAACAACCCTCTGGATTTTTGAAGAAAACTCCTCTGACTGGATATCAAGCATACATCTTCCCGACTTATTGACAGCTGCAACTCCCATATATATTCTACTATCTACAATAAACCATTTATGTGTATTAAAAAGCGGCTCTCTATTCCTTTTTAAACACACATTTTTTAAATATACGGGATATGCCGTAATTTCACCATCTTCTTCCAGCCATGCATTTAATCCATAGAGTGCGCCACAGAATCCACATTTATTAAAAGCTTCTGATCCAATTGTCATTTTCAGAAAAACTTCTCCCTCTTTTTCTTTCCGATCAATCTTGCAGAAAAATTCATTAGGCACATTCGGATTTTCCAAAGAAAATTTTTTTATTTCATCTCCCATCTCTTGACATTTCCAGAAAAATTCCATGTTTTCCTCTACCTGTTCTACTTTTTCTAAATCAAGCAGAACTGCAGACGTACCCTTTACTGAAAGCTCCCTTTTATTGGTAGCATAAAAATATTCTATCCATGGCCCGTGTATAGACTGATTCGCAAAAATCATTTCTTGACCATCATACGCCATCCGATAATACTGTTTCTCACCATCTTCCAATACAGCACAAACATAAATGTCCGTAAATATATCTCCATTCGTCTCCCATTCTAAAGGAGCCCAATTAATACAAAACGCCATTTCATCTTTATATTCTTGGAATTCAGTCAACAGCTTTATATTCTTTTCTCCCCTGATCTTTCCCGCAACTGCTATATTCCCCAAAACAATGGACTGATTCTGCGCTAAAACTTGAAGATTGTATCCACTTCCTTCTTTCTTGATATCTGTGACATAAAATAATTGTTCATTTTCTCTCGATTGTTTCTCATCTCTTGACAACAACCAATCTGTTCGATCAAATCCACTTAAACTAATACCTAATTTCTCAAAAATTCTGAAATTTTTCTTATTATGATAAACATCACACCAATATTCTCTATTTCCAATATAAAATCTTAAAACAATACAAAAACGCATTTCTTTTCTTATCATTTCAAGTTCTGTACATCCAATCGTTGCACAAATTTCATTTTCTGATAAACGATACGACATTAAAATACGGTCTTCCCCATCATATATATATACTCCGTCTAAATATTTTTCCCAGTCAGTCACTCTAATATTTGTAATATAAAATTCAATTCCTTTTTCTGTCTCCTTGATTGTTCCACATTCAAATCTCTGAAACATTTTTATTCTCCTCGCTAAACGTATATTTATTCTTTTCTCTTTTTGTTTATCTCCCAATTCCTATCTTTTTTCTTAAGTCTAGTTTCCTTCCTAACTTTGCCCCCCGTATCTTCTGATAAATCCTTTCACTATTTTTATGATCCCTTAAAGGCAATAGATACTCCCGCCGCTGTTTAAAAATTTTCTCCTCCTCAAATCCATTTGTCACATATTTTTCAATTGCTTCTAATAATTCCTTCTGGTCGTGAACCACATCTCCAAAAGCCTCTTTTTCCAGATCCACATAACTTCCCTGTACTTTCTCATAAGTGTCCAGGTCAAAAGGAAAAAATACCACTGGTTTTTCCTGATAGTACACATCCCAGGCCACAGAAGAATAATCTGTAATCAGCATGTTGCAGCTCATCAGCAGCTGGTTCAAAGGCTGCTCTCCAAAAGGGATCAACCGCACTCTCTCTGCATGGATTTGAAACTCTTCTATATAATCTCTAAATTTAGGATGAATATAAAAATTTAAAGTAATGTTAGAGTCTTCCAGTAATTTCTGCAATTCCTCATTACATAACAATGCCCTGTAATTTCTAAAATAATCGCTTTTTCGAAATTCCTCTCCGGAAGCATTTTCCAGCCATACCCGCCAGGTAGGCATCAGAAGAATCTCTCTGTGATCCTTGTTGGAGGTATCGTGCAGCACATCCCAGCGGGACAGTCCTGTGATAATAATTTCTTCTCTGTCATATTCAAAATACTGGTGAATGATATCTTGTTCAAATTGTGAAGATACCACAAACAATGCCATCCGGTTTCCTCCCAGCTTATGAAAGGTGCGGTGGCACTGCTTAAATGCCATAACTCCATGTTGAAGAAAGATCATATGCTTTCTGGCCTGATACAGAACTTTATAAACACTATTGGGGGAATCCCAGATATAAAAATGTCTAATGGCGTCTGTGGAAATCAAATACTGCGCCCCGCACAGATAAATCATATAACGAAAACTCATAAACTGGATCACATGATCTTCATACTTTCGCACCGCCTGATAATCTTGCGCCTTTTTATCTATTACATAATAAATATGTTTCTTTTCCTCTTCTGGCAGCTGTTCCATGCAATACTGAAAAAAGTACAGTCCATTATCCTGTGCCATTGCACAAAACTTCTCGCAGACCAGCCAGATTTTTTTATGATCCCAATAAGGTTTTAAAACGAAATAGCAGAATAAGGCCAAATATTCTTTCAGGATAAACCAATAACTGTCATATCCTTCCTGATACTTGCGGTACTGTATGGTGAATTGTCTGGCCCCATTGACAAAAGGATAGACAATATGACTTTTGTTCTTCCTGTACCACCTTGGAAAAAGAATTAATTTCAATTTTAACTTTATACTCTGTCCGCCCAAAATAGCCTTATACTGTTCTCCATCACCCTCAACCAAGGCCACAATATCCCAAAATGCAATATTTAATTCCGATCTATCCAAATCTATATAAGCATCGTAAAGATCCTCCTGGCATCTCAAATGAAAGGGAAGATATACTTCTCTTAGGGCATTCCGTTCTTTTAAAAACAACTTTCTTATCCTTTTTCCCTGTTCTGAAACAGCAAAACTGATCCTCAGTCTTCCCTTTTTTAGCGAAAACTTTTTTGTATTTACTCTGATCTCTCTTTCCAGTATCATACCTTCTCTCCGTTACTTTATCTCTTTGATTGCTTCATAATTCCGTTTACAGTTTTCAGCATCCCACAGATCAAAATATTGTTCATGACGTTCCAAATATTTATTTTTATTTTGAAAATTGAATTCTACCATCTCTTTCAGACACTGGATCACCTGATCCGCTTCCTGGCATACCGGCCCAAATCCCTCTTCCTCAAAGTCAAAATCCCCAACTCCATGGTGGCTCTCTCGAAACTTACAATTATCAAATTGATAATAGATCAAAGGCTTTTTCATATAAGCAAAATCCATGGCCACACTGGAAAAATCAGTGATCAGGCATGCCGAGCTCTTCAGCAGTTCCTGCACATCATAATCCGGCCAGGAAGCTATTGTAATATTCCCATCTTCTATCTGAAAAGCATTTAGAAACCTTTGCATCTCCCGGTGAGGGTAAAATACAATCCGAAAGCCCTGTTCCCTGATCAGTTTCTGTAGTTCTCTATGATTTAACAATTGATTCCAGTATTGAAAATAAGCAGTTTCCTTAAATCTTTCCAGTTCCTTTTCCTGGCTTGAACTATGAATCTCATTTCTGATATACATTCTCCAGGTAGGCATAATCAAAATCTGCTTTGAATCAACCTGAAAATCATGAAGCTGATCAAAACGGCACAACCCCAGTTCCTTCACCCAGCCTTCTGGATAGCCATAATGATCATTGACATATTTCCATTCTTTGTAGGTACTGCATACAAACATTCTCATTTTTGTATGGGGATAGTACAAAAATGTCAGATTTGCTGTTATAATTCCATGCTGAAGAAAAATTCTTATATTTTTCAGAATGCCGTAGACCTCCAGGAAATAGCAGATTGCGGCATTGGGCTTTCCCATTTTCTGAGAACTGATATTCTTTTCCGCCAGCAGATAATAGATCCAATGCTTCAAACTTCCATAGGGAACCGTTTTTCCAAGAACTGATGCCCGCTTCCAATCCGGAGATTTATCATTGATGGCAAAGACAGCTTCCTGTTCCGGATGATTTTCCCTTACATATTTGTACAGCCAATATCCATTATCTCTCGCTTCATTTTCCGTATCGCAGAAAAGCCATAGGTTTTTGTGCTTTCCTTTCATGAATCTTGTGATAATCCATGCCAGCAAAAATTTAAAAATATGAAGAATATCTTTTCCCTTTACCCGCTTGATCTTTTCCCAAAAAGTCTGTTCCATAATATCTCCATCATATCTTTTCTATGCAATAATTGTCCTGTATTTTTCAGCAACCTCGCCAATATTTCCATAAGCCAGCATCTTCCCGCCCTCTAGAATCATCGCTTTATTACACAGCCGCTCCACCTGCTCCAAAGAATGGGATACGAACAGTACGGTTACTCCTTTGTCAAACATATCCATTACTTTCTGCTCGCTTTTTTTTCTGAACTTTGCATCTCCTACTGAAAGCACTTCGTCCAAAATCAGAATATCCGGGGCCACAACTGTGGCAATGGAAAACCCTAGCCTCGCTTTCATACCAGAAGAATAATTTTTCAAAGGAACATTGATAAATTTCTCCAATTCAGAAAAAGCAACAATCTCATCAAATTTCTCATCAATAAAACTTTTACTATATCCCAATACCGCTCCATATAGATAAATATTCTCCGCTCCAGTATACTGCATATCAAAACCCGCTCCTAGTTCCAGCAGGGGCGCTATGACCCCGCGGCGGGCAACGCTCCCTTCCGTAGGTTTAAAGACTCCGGCAATTACTTTCAGCAGGGTACTCTTCCCTGCTCCATTCAATCCTAAAATTCCGAGACGTTCTCCTTTGTTCATGGTAAAATTGATATCTTTCAAGGCCCAGAATTCATCATATTTAATCTCTCTTTTTAGAAACTTGATAAAATATTCCTTGATACTGTCTATTTTCTCCTGGCTGAGATTGAACTTCATACTTACATGATCTACCTTTATAATCTCTTTTCCCATCTGTTTTTCTCCTTATATATGCAGAATAAATTCGTCTTGTTTCTTATAGAATATCCAAATTCCTATCACTGAGACAATAATGCTGCTTACTGTCACATACAATAATGTTTTTGGATTCATCATCTCACCAAACAATGCATCTCGGAAACAAGAAATAATCCCATATAAAGGATTCAATTCCAACAGCCAGCCTTTACCGCTGTTTAGCAGCTTATCTGGATAATAAAAAATCGCACAGGTATACATCACCAGCATCAGAATAACACTCCAAAGATACTCCATATCCCGGAAAAACACGCCGATAGTCGCTAATATCATTCCCACTCCAAAAGAAAATACCAGAATCAGAATCAGGGGAATAAATATTTGAAGGGTATAAACATTAGGAAATACTCCTAATACCAGAGACACCACTGCCAAAACAACTAATGACAGCAAAAATATCACATAGTTAAACAAAACACTTGACAAAGGATAGAGATACTTTGGAACATATACCTTTTTTATCATTGCAGAATTTCCCCGGATAGACCTTAAGGTAGCGGTAGTAGACTGTGAAAAGAAAGAATACAGCAAACGTCCTGACAGTACATAAACCGCAAAAGTCTTTTCATTATTTCCAAATAATGTTCCAAATATCACGGTCAATACGATCATCGTCAGCAATGGTTCTACCAGAGACCACAAAATTCCCAGATACGATCTTCTGTATTTTAACTTAATTCCCTTTTTTACCAATTCCTCCAGCAGAAACCGATAGCGGAAAAAATTCTTCACTCTTTTTTTCATACAATTCTCCACCTTTCCTTCTACATGTACTTTCGAAGGCCATGAAACAGATACATAAGAAAATAGTAACAGGAGGCCAAAGGCCCAATCCCCATATAACGATACACACCAAAATGCATCCGGGCCGACTTAAATTTATTTCTAGATTTGCCTCCCTGGCTCATCCTGGATTTTAAGGCGGGATAATTCCAGCCGCATGCCTGTCCGTACTTTTTCAATACTTTTAACCACAAAATATAATCTTCATGGAGTTCGTCATGGCACATATAGAACTCCCTTGCAACCTCTGTTTTCATGACTACGGAAGAACAGGGAATACTGTTCGTTCGAAGCAGCATAGGATAAGTGATCACCTCCGGCACGCCGATCATTTTTCCCTGAGAGGTTCCGTCTGGGTTCATCAATTCCCTGCCGGTACAGCTTAACACCATGCCTGTCCTCTCTAACTGTTCTAACTGAGCCTTCAATTTCCCCTGGCTCCACCAATCGTCTGCATCCAGAAAAGCAATATAGTTTCCCTTCGCCCGGCGAATTCCCACATTCCGGCTCTCGGCCACCCCAAGATTCTCTGGGTTATGGATCACTGTCACATTTTTCTCAGTTTCATACTTTCGAAGGATCTCGGCTGTCTGGTCTTTGGAACAGTCATTTATAATCAAAAGTTCCAAAGGCACCTCCTGGCATAACACTGATTCCACCGCCTGAGCAATATACTGTTCCGCATTATAAGCCGGCATAATCACCGATACCATAATCTGCTCTCCCATAGGCTCCTCGTTTCTGTCATCTATCACTTTCACATATTCCTATCATTGCTTTTCCATCGTGTCCTCTTATCACCGCTTTGCTGCAGTCACCTGGCCCTTGTCGATCCCTTCCGTATTCTCCTTCTGAAAAATAATTTTAAAGGTCATAAGCATCAACTTAACATCCAGCCAGGCAGAATAAGTTTCTATATAAGTCAAATCCAGTTTTAATTTATCATAAGGAGTTGTGTTGTATTTCCCATAGACCTGGGCATATCCTGTCAACCCTGCTTTTACCTTCAGGCGGAAACTGAATTCTGGGATCATAGACTCATACTCTTTGGCAATGATCTCCCGCTCCGGTCTCGGCCCTACAAAAGACATTTCTCCCTTTAAGATATTAAAGATCTGAGGAAGCTCGTCAAAATGAGTCCGACGGATAATTCTGCCTACTGGCGTAATCCGGTCGTCATCTTTTTTGGCAAGCTGAGCCCCGTCCCGTTCTGAATCCATCCGCATACTGCGGAATTTGATAATCTGAAAGCTCTCTCCATCTCTGGTGAGACGCTCCTGAGTATAAAATACCGGGCCTCTGTCATAAATTTTAATACTGGCTCCGATCAAAAGCAGCACCGGCGATGAAACCACAATGGCAATCAACGACAGCACAATATCCATACTCCGCTTGATAAACCGTTGTTCAATGGTAAGGCCCCGGTTTCTGGAAAGCATCAGCGGAGAGTCAAAGAGGTGAATCCGTTCTGTGCCAGTCAGTATAATATCCGATATCTTAGGCGTAATATAAGTTCTTTTATTCTGATCAAAACAGAATTTTAAGATGGGATTGCGCATTCTAGTAGGAAGATCACACAACACCACCGCCTCATATTCCAAAATCCGCCGGTATAGTTCTTCATATCCTAAATAGACGCTGGCTGTAGCACAGACATTGTATTTATCCTTTCGGGCATTAATCTTTTGAATCAATTCACTGGGGGAATGTTCTCCGTAAATCACAATCATCTTCCGGGGAGGATAGAGCCTGGTATACATAAAACGCACGAAATACACTCCTGGCAGTATCACCAGAAATTCCATTCCCGTCAGCATCACTATAGGATGAATGGGCATATAATCATTGGCTACCAGACATACCTGGAGATACCCCACCACATTGGTACAGAATATCGCAAGGACCTGAGACAGGCAGATATCTGTGATCCGCAGATATCCGATCTTATATCCGCCGAAGGTTCTGGTGAAAAAATACATAATCAGCAGATAGATTCCGATCACTGCCCAGTTTCCCCTGTGCCAGGGACGGTTCACCTTATCTATCAATGGACGATAGATCTCATACCAGGTATAGGCAAACATCAATCCTTCCACAACCAGCATTATAACGTTTGCCGCCAGGTTTAATAAATGTTTGTACTGTTCTCGTCTTCTCATAATTTATCCTTTTACCAGCCTGCGGACCTTCCTTTTGATCCGTCCTCTGGTACTTATCTGATTCATCAGTAATCTCGCCGTCTCTTCCTCTAAAAGACTGATATGATAAGAAATCTGGATTTTCCAATTTTTAGAAGGGATTTCTTCTATTATAATCTTTGGATCAGAATTGTCAAATAGATAACTGTTTTTTTTCATCTCAAATCCGTTGATTCTGTATTTGACCGGAAGATTTCCCCCTTCTTCCTCTTCGTTGATCCAGCATAATTCCAGGTCCCGCAAAACACAGGCGCTGATGGCCGGATCAATGGTGAGGGCCCTTGCTTCCCTGGGCACTGTAATTTGGGCTGTCACCTTTTCTTCATATCCCTGATCCAAAAAGTAGGAATCTTTTTCAGAAAATCCCTGTCCATAGTTCAGGTAAACCTGTATCCGTCTCCGGTCTGATTCCCTCAGAATCTCTCCTAACGTCAAGGCTTTCTTGCCCATTCTGTGATACAGCTCCCCTGTTGATACATAACCGCCGCTGATATAAGCCTGAAAATTCCGTTCCATTGTCTCATAAATATCTTTCTTCTCATCGGTAATGCCAAAAGATAGATAAAAACTTAAATCTTTATTTAATATTTTTCGTTTTGGAGAAGTTTCAATATAATAGTGAAGGGCCCGGTACACAAGATACTCAACAGGCACTGGGAAGAAAAAGGTCCACTCATAATCCAGCACATGCCAGGTTCCGTCCTTAGTGATCCACAGATTGGAAAAAATCAAGTCAATATCTGCCACCGAAACTGCCGGCTCCTGCTCCAGCGTCTCTGTCTTCAGCTCTGGGTCAAAAACTTTCTGAAATTCCGGCGTTATCTGGAATGGCTGGGTATCTCCGGCCTGTCGAATCTTCTCCACCGCTTCTTTTATCTTCTCTCTCGCCTGTTCTCTCTCACCCTGTTCCAACAGCCTGTCCAATTCTTCTTCCAGAGTAATTCCTTCCAGATATTCAAAAAAGATTTTTTCTCCCTTCAGACTGCACTGGTTTACCTGAAAGATCCCTTTCTCCTGCCAAAGAGTTTCCAATTCTTCTTTGGCTCTGGCAATTTTTTGGATATGTTCCTGTCCCCTGGGATATTCCGCTGTTTTATAGAAAAGAATCTCTTCCTTTTCCCCCTGTATCATACGGGTCTGAATGGCATATTGAGGCGCACGTCCGCTGGAATATTTGGTATACAGTATTTTCTCCTGCTCCCTTTTTTCTCCGTCCGCGCCGGCATCCTCTTTGGTAATCTCCACAAAAAAGGAGTTGGCGTACAGTGGAAACAATCCATCTGCCAAAAGCTGATCGAATACCTTTTCCTCATCCATCAGCACCAACCGCTTTCGGTCAAAATTACAGATATTCCGGGTCAACTCTCCCTTTTTCGGCAAAGATTCATCCGAATAAATCGTCACTGGAAATTTATAATCTGGATAGGGATAATAGAATTTATAGTTGTGATATCCGCATTCTTCCAAAATCTGAACCAGCTCCGGCTTACTGAAGGTGCGCACCCCTTCGGTATCTTGATAGCCTTCCAGTCCTTCAAAAAAATTCCCTGTGTGATCCTCGGTACAGCCTGCCCAGTATTTCAATCCAAATTTGTTTTCAATGGCCATCAGAAGTTTTCCTCCCGGCCTTAAATGTTCCATAATCGTGGTGAGAAATTCATGGTATGGTTTTTCTCCGCCGATGTAACCTTTTCCATATTCAAAGACTCCGATCAATGTGGCATAGTCAAAATCTTTTTCCAGCTTTTTCTCAATATCCTGAAAATTTCCTACGCGGATTTTAAGATTCTCTCGTTTCTGATTGCGCAGAGCGTTGATGGTGCTGCGCTTTTTGGACAGATCAATACAAGTTACAGAGGCTGCCTGAGCAGTCACCGATTCTGTGACAGCGCCGCAGCCAGAACCTACTTCCAGCACCTTTGCCCCTGGTTCAAAGGGATACCAGCTTAAAATATTTCCTCTTTCATGGGCCAGATGATACATCACCGCCCAGTCTTCCTCCTGGGCGATTACCCGGTTATACTCCTCCTCTGGATAGTTTCTCACCAATTCCAGAATCTTATCCTCCACCGCTCCATCGCTGTACAGATCTTCCCCTGGATAACAGGAGGTATCTAAAAGAACATTTCCGATTTTCTCTGTAACTTTTTCCATAAAATCCTCCATTCTGCACCTTTCCACAACAATTCAGTCCGGCTGCTCAAATCTGTTTTAAGGAAAAATCTGCTTTGGATAAGGTCAGATTGGGATTGTAATAGGGATCTCCCTGATCCATAAACTTTTTCCATTTTGTCACAAAATATTTCATCTCTTTGTAGTAGCGTTCTTGTTTCTCAGGAGAATCCTCCAATCCTCTGGACTTAGACTCATAGTGATACAGCTGGGCATAAGGATTGTATACAATCAGCTTTCCAAGTTCCTGGACTTTCATGCAATAGTCAATATCATTAAAGGCAACTACCAGATCTTCCGTCAGTCCCCCTGCCTGCTGATACACAGACTTTTTCGTCATCATACATGCCGCCGTCACCGCGCTGTAGTTCTGAGCGCAGATAATCCTGGAGAAATACCCGTTGGCTTCCCCGTCAAATCCAAGAAAAGCATGTCCTGCAATACCGCCAAATCCAATCACTACGCCTGCGTGCTGAATGGTGTGGTCTTCATAGTAAAGCCTTGCGCCAACTACCCCCACCTCTTCCCGCATACAGGGGGCTAACAGCTCCCAGAGACATTCCGGATTGATCATCTCAGTGTCATTATTTAGCAGCAGCAGGTATTCCCCTCTGGCAGCTTCGGCCCCAAAATTATTGATGGCAGAATAATTAAAAGTTCCCTTCCAATAGATTACCCGGGCTTTCTCATTTTCTGCCTCTAATTTTTTGTAATACGCAAAGGTCTCCGGCAGTTCACTGTTGTTTTCTATAATAATATACTCATAATTTCGGTAGGTAGATCTCTTCTCAATGGATTGAATACACTGATCTAAATCCTCTGTGTGATCTTTGTTTGGAATCAGAATCGAGATCAGAGGCTGTTCCTTCCAATGGTAAAAGGTCCGGTACAATCCTGGATACTCTCCCATCTGTACCTCTGCCGGAATCTGAAGCCTGTCGTAGTGAGCCTGGATGGCCCGCTTTCCCGCCTCGAACGCATACCCTTTACTCTCTGGATTTTCTGCTGTAGAATTCTCATGGGCTCTCCAGTGATATAACACCTTCGGAATATGATAAATCTGATCTGTCTGTTCGCTGCAGCGCAGCACAAAATCATAATCCTGTGCCCCGTCAAATTCACTGTTCAGCATTCCGGTTCTCTCAAGCAGAGACCTTTTTACCACCACCAGATGACAGAAATAGTTCATACTGCACAATAGATCTGGATTATAATCTGATTTAAAATGAGGCTGAAAATATCGGTTTCCGTTCATGGAAATCTTATCTTCATCAGAATAAATCATCTCTGTCTCAGGTTTTTTCTGCAACGCCTTTCTGCATTCATACAAGGCATCTTCTGTCAGCAGATCATCATGATCTGCAAAGACAATAAAATCCCCTGCCGCTGCCAACAATGCCTGATTCGTATTTTCCGAAATCTTAAGAGGCTTAAGGCTGCGTATCACCTTCACCCGCTTTTCCCGCTTTTCTAATTTTTCCAAATATTCTTCCAGGGGAGAATCTGCTCCGCTGCCATCAGACAGACACAATTCCCAATTTCCGTAAGTCTGCTGCTGTACCGACGCCACCAGTTTTTCTAAATATTTCAAAGGGGTCTTATAAAGAGGCACCACAACGGAAAACAGAAGATCTTCTGCAAATTCCTCTCTGCGCTGTTTCTCCAGTTCTTCCTTAGAAGGAGCCGCCGCCTTTCGATATGCCTCATAATCTCCCTGAGGAGAGAACTTCTGCTTCACCGCCTGATTAGTACGAATTAAGAACTTTTTCCACCCATGACGCTGGAGAAAACGCATTCCCTTTCCCATATAGCTGTTTCCCAGCATATTTTCAAAGAAGAAGGTGGACGCCACTGGAACTTTTATCACACTTTTCCTCTCTCCATTGTCCACTTCCATGGAGACCCCAGAAAGGCCATGGTGGGGAAAGACTGCCTCAAATCCGCTGTAAGGCAGCTTTTCCACTTCCCGATAAATCTGATTTACATCCCTGCGTTCATGCCAGGTTACTTGGCTCTCCAAAACCTTTCCGCCTGATCCCTTTAAGATAACAGAAACCGGCAGGGCAGAAGCGGCCCATCCTTTCAGATAGCACTGATCTTTCTCCAATATTACCTGCTCCAAAAAGAAATCCATCTCCTTTTGCATCTTTTGCAGCTTAGAAACTTTTTCATGATAGACCAGATGTTCTGCTGATTCCAGCCCTTCCCCTGATTTCTCTATCACCCAGAGGGTCAGTTCATTTTTTCCATCCAAAGATTCGGGCAAAGTAAGATACAGATAACATTCCTCTTCAATCCCCAGATCATAGACCATATACCGCTGCCGAACTTCCATTCCATCGTAAGTTTTCATCTCCCAGGAAAGTTCTTGTCCATCCAGCGCAGCTTTCAACCTGTCCTTTGGTCCCATTCCATATTTCCATCCCTGAAGCACCAAGATCCGTTCTTTTTCTATATGAAATCTGGCCCTTACCACATTAAACTTTTCCAGCATAACTTCCTCCATCCTGGTTCTTACTCCACTTCCACCGAAGATTCCATATCAAAATATCCCACTGTATTCTTCTCAGAAACCACGCTCAGGCTGCACACATCGTAAAGACGATGATGTACTCTAAATTCTTCCCGGTCATATCCGGTGCATCCTAAGGACAGCAGATACTCTCCTCCCTGAAGCCTCATCTGCTGTGTGAAGCTGATAACCTGAATATCTCCCGGCTTCTTGGGCTCTATCTCCTGTTTTTCCAGCATGGTATTCGTTCCCGTAATCTCAATTCCCATAAGATTTTTCAAGGTAAAGGCAAAAATCGGCTCTTTCACACTCTCCCGAAACTCTACCTTCATCTTGATGGTACAGAATTCTCCCTTTTCTATCACATTGGAAATCTTTCCCGTTTTATCAAAAATAGCAAAATCTATAATCTCAGCTCTTTTATCTCCGTATTCCAAGGTTTCTGGATTCACCATCAGACTCTCCATCCATCTGCCTTTGGACAAGTCCTGCTTCCACAGCTCCGTGTTCTTCCTGCGCTCCTCTTCTTCCTGTTCTACCAAAGCCATCTTAAACCGGTCTACCGCCTCTTTTGGCGTTCCCTCCATTACCTTTATTCCTTTATTCAGCAGTACCGCCCGATCGCAATATTTTGTAATACTGCTCAAATCATGGCTCACAAAGAGAATGGTCTTTCCCAATTCCTTAAATTCCTCAAATTTTCGATAGCATTTGGATTGAAAAAATACATCTCCCACAGACAATGCCTCATCTACAATCAAAATCTCCGGTTCAATATTGATGGCCACCGCAAAGGCAAGACGCACAAACATTCCGCTGGAATAAGTTTTTACCGGCTGATGAACAAATTCTCCAATGTCTGCAAAATCCAGAATATCATCCATTTTCTGTGTAATCTCCTCTTTGGAAAATCCCATCATAGTGCCTTGTAAATAAACATTCTCAATACCAGTATATTCATCATTAAATCCAGCGCCCAGTTCCAGCAGGGCAGAAATTCTTCCCTCCACCTCCACCTCTCCCTGAGAGGGATTCACGACCCCTGTAATAATCTTAAGCAGAGTAGATTTTCCTGAACCATTGGTTCCGATAATTCCAACTGTCTCCCCTTTTTTGATCTCCAGCGTAATATCATGCAGCGCCGCATGTTCTCTGTAATTCTGCTTTCTGGAAAGCCCCAGGGCATCCTTCAGCCGGGCGGAAGGATTATCGTATAACTTATATATTTTGCTGACATTCGTCACCTTAATCGCTGTATCCTGCATAAATCTTATTGTTCCTTTCCCTTTTCCATCCGATTTCAAACTATCCCTTCCACATCTGGATTACATATTACAAAACATCGGCAAAATGCACTTTCAAACGTTTGAACACCTTTACGCCCAGGAAACACATCGCCAGAGTGAAAATCCAAAAATACAGAGTCTGTCCCGGATGCTCCCAGAACCACACCTTATCAATAAAAGATTCACGATATCCCATAACAATATAGTAGAAGGGATTTCCCTTTAACACCACCAGCAATGCAGGAGGAATCTTCGCCTTCATATCATCTATATTCCACATAATAGGCGTTACCCAGATCCCAATTTGAAGGCCGATATTCACAATCTGGCGGACGTCGGGAAAAAACACAGATACTGCGCTGGTGAGATAACTGGTTCCCACAGCCAGCAGCAACACCCCGACACTGTAATAAAAAATCTGCAGTATATACAAATCCGGCAGATAACCGTAAGCCAGAAAAAGCAAAATTGTAAACACCACAAAAAATAAATGTACGAAACCAGATGCAAACACTTTTACCAAAGGAAGAATGTCAATATGAAAGACCATTTTTTTTACCAGATAATTATATTCTACCAGGGCAGAGGTTCCTGCACTGACACAGTCTGAGAAAAAAAACCAGGGCACAATTCCAGATACCAGCCACAATACATAAGGCAGAGACATTTCTCCCCGGATAGAAGCTCGAAATCCTATAGCTTTATCAAAGACAAACCAATAGATCAATACGGTAACCACTGGCTGAACAAAAGCCCAAAAGACCCCAAGATAAGAACCTACAAACTTTTTCTTAAAATCGTTTTTGACCAGACTTTTGATCAATTGACGATTTTTTATTATTTCTGTAACTATATTTTCAGACTTTTGCTTCATATCTATTCATATTCCTTTTCTCTCTTTTTCTCATATAAGTTTCATACAGACCTTCGCTATTATATCATTTTTCCCCGAAATAATCAATTATTCTCCCAGTTTATAAAGATTCTATCATATCTCTTCAAAATATTCATAAAATCTTAATGATTTCCCGTTAGAACACCGTTGTAATTCTAAAATAAGTATGATACTTTTATTATAAACATTTAAGGGAGGCTGTTTCTATGAAAAATTTATGTAAAAGATTTTCTTCACTGTTACTCTCGCTGGCGCTTGTTCTGACCAGTATCATCTTTCTTCCTCAGACTGGAAACGTGGCTGAGGCCGCCGGCAAATACTATATTCCCCGTGCTTATCAGAATATGACTTTCTATTATGCACCGGATGATCTGCCTGCTACTTACGCTACTCTTATGGTCTATCAGAAAAATACAAAGAAGAAGCCGAAAGCCTCCTCCATCAAATCTCTGAAAAGCAGTGATCCTTCTATTGCAAGACCTTATATTGACAAAAATGGGAACATCAGAGTTTACTTTTTTAAAAAGACTGGCAAAGCCGTGATTTCTTTTAAAATCGGCAGTCAAAAGCTGAGTTCCACCATCAATATAAAAAAATATACGAACCCTTTAAAAACCTTTAAAGTGGGAAAGAAAAATTTTCTTTCCCATTTCAACAACTCTACAGAATACAATTACTTTCACACTTCCCCCTGGAAAAACCAGAAGGTTTCCATAAAAGCTGCTTCTGGCTGGAGGATCTCCTCCTTGTCCATGCAATATGGTACTGGAACCTGTAAAATAAACGCTAATAAGAAAAAGATTTCTTTTTCTAAAAAGGTTACTTTTGATGGAAAAACTGATTACATCACAGTAACCATGTATCATGTCAAAACAAAATCTTACGTGACTTTAAATTGGAATTGTATGCAGGAGTAGATAGGGATATTTTTTCAGCCTGCAGCTTTATAAGCTGCAGGCTGCTTTTTTGTTTAGGATCATCTATTTTCGAATTTTAATCTTCTTTGTCTTACTCCAGGAACTGTAAATTTTCTTTCCAGTGGAATCTGTCTTATAAGCCCTTACCTGAACATAATATGTTTTCTTCTTCAATTTGCTTATCGTTTTCGTGGTAGATTTCGTAGTAATTTTCTGGGCAGATTTTAACTTCGAATTGGTAGAATAGCGAATCTGATATCCCTTCGCGCCACTGACCTTTTTAATCTTTACCTTCAACTTTTTGCCGGACAAATTAGTCAGACTGCTGACAGAAGGCTTCTGAACCGTCACCTTCTTCCACTTCGCATACAAGGTAATATTTTTCGTTACCTTCTTTTTAAAATCCCATTTTGTCTTATATTTCTTGTCTGTATACCAGCCTGCAAAAGCATATTTCGCACGTTTCGGATTGGAAGGCTGCTTCACTTTGCTGTTGGCGTTTACCTTCTTGCTGGCAATCTTATTTCCACCCATGGTATTAAACTTTACGGTATAAGTTTTACTGGTGCTTCCTGCTTTGAGAGAGGAAATACTGCTGTCCTTTTTCGTGTCACGGACTGCAATGGCTTTTACCGTCGTTCCCTTTTTTACTTTAAATGTCCCTCTGTAACGGTAACCTTTCGTAAAGGAAGAGGAAGGCTTCTTTCCATCAACGGTATAATAGATCTCTGCCCCTGAGGTGGAACTGCTGAGGGTAAACTGAACCTGATTTCCGCTGACTGCCTTCTGAGTGATCTTAGGCGCCCCGGTAGTGCCAGAAGGCGTTTTGCACTTTCCAGGCGATGTAAGGGTAGCCCCGGAATCCAAGGTACTCTTTGGTACCAGACCGCTATAGCAGGATTCCATCTGATGCATTCCACCCTGATCTAACTCTCCTGTCATCTTTGCCTGGCTTCGGTTGAAATACATATAACAAGTTTTTTCTCCATAATCGTCCACAATATTATCATCCCAAGTACAATCTACATGATACCAGGAATCATTGATAGAAACCATATTCCATGCATGAGCCGTACTGGTGACACCGATGGTGTCTACCCCTGCTCCGTTCATCAGCATCTCAAATGCCAGTGTATACCCAGCACATACCGTATAATCATCACAAAATACACTGTAGGCACTTTGACTGTAAAGCGTATAGGCCCCTGAAGGGTCCTCCATACTGAATCCAGGATCATAAGTTGTTTTTGCAAGAATCCAGTCATGGGCAATCTTCGCTTTTTCCGCCTCATTCTTTCCCTTTGCAATCTGTTTTTGAGCTGCATCAATCTGAGCTTTTACTCTGGCAGTAGCCGATCTTCTGGAAGACCCATTTGCAAAATCCTCATACATAGAAGGAAACCACTCTCCATCACTTGTCAAAAGACTTTCATCCAAAAAATAGTATTGAGGATTTGAATATTTAAACATGATATAGATCTCTCCTGCGTCATCACTATCTAGTCCCAACTCGCTATATTCAATTCCCTTCGTTAAAAAAACTTTTACATAGTCTATGATATTTCCATATTCATTTACTACTGCCGCATTTTGACTAATGGCATTTTTAGTACCCGTAAGATATTCTCGACAAACATCATCCAGCGCATTCCAAAATTTTTTCTCCCCAGATTTCAAGTTATTATAAATATAATGAGAAGCATAAATATCCCAGGAAGAATCATATTTTTGAGATTCCACAAAACCTGTCTCATACTCAAACTCTCCATTACTATTTCGTTTCAAGCGCACAGTTTCAAGAGATTTTGAAGTTTCTTCTGATATCTTTCCTTTTCTAAATACCATTCCCCCTGCAGGAGCTTTCCAATTGGCCAGCATCTCTTCTGGTGAAAGTTCTTCCTCTAAGGCCAGCTCAGGAGTGTCTTCCAGATCCTTTTTCTCCTGACTGTCTGTCCCCTGTTTTGATGGCTTCTCTGTGTCCTTCTCCGGTTCTTCCGGCTGACCTTCTTCTTGATCCGTCAGCTCTGGCCAGATACTTTCCTCCTGGTTTGGAAGCTCCGGCTGAAGAATTTCTCCCGGTGTCTCCGGTTGAATGTTCTCTTCCTGACCTGGAGTCTCCGGCTGAGTATTTTCCTCTTCTCCCGGCGTCTCCGGCTGAACAGTTTCATTCTCTCCTAACGTCTCTGGCTGAGCATCCCCATTCTCTTCTGGCGTCTCTGGCTGAACATCTTCATTCTCTTCTGGCGTCTCTGGCTGAACAGTTTCCTCAAAAAACGGTTTCTCCGCTGGAGCTGCCGCAAAAGATTCCACCGGAGCCATAGTCACGGTCATAATTCCAGCCAAAAACAGTGCTAAAATTCTTTTTTTCATACTTTTCCTCCTTTTCACCCTTCTCCTAACGCTAAAAGCAAAATGCCTTTGCAAATCTCTTTTAGGATTCTAGATAATCCTCAATTCCTTTCCAGAGTTTATCCTTCTCGGATAAAATCAGATCCTTCTCCGTCATTCCTTCCGGCATAGGCCACTGAATTCCAATCTTACTGTCTTTCCACAGCAAGCCGCCCTCATCATTAGGATGATAAAAATCTGTCACTTTATAGCAAAATTCTGCATAATCAGACAGCACTACGAATCCATGGGCAAATCCTTTGGGAATAAAAAACTGTTTTTTATTTTCTGCAGTCAGCACCACGCCAAACCATTTTCCAAAAGTTTCAGAGCCCTTTCGCAAATCCACTGCAACATCAAACACTTCTCCCTTTACCACACGCACTAACTTGTCTTGAGGGTAGTTAATCTGAAAATGCAGTCCCCGGAGCACGCCTTTTCTGGAAGCAGATTGATTATCCTGTACAAACTGGCAGTCAATCCCTGCCTCTGCATAGTCTTTGTAATTGTAAGTCTCCATAAAATAACCGCGTTCATCGCCGAATACTGCAGGTTCAATTACTTTCAGCCCTGGAATCCCATTACAATCATCTGTTACCTTGATTTTTCCCATATCTTTCTCCTTTTGTATCATATCAGCTGACCGAATACAGGGGATAAGCGCCTGCCATTTTTAACCAGCTCTATTTCACTTTACAGACCTTCCGCAATATCCAGCAGATATTGTCCATACTCTGTTTTTTCCAAAGGCTCTGCCAGCTTCCGCAGTTGTTTTTCGTCAATAAAGCCTCGTTTGTAAGCAATCTCTTCGATACAAGAAATATACAGACCCTGACGTTTCTGGAAAGCTGATACAAAATCTGCCGCAGCCAAAAGCATATCATGATTCCCCGTATCCAGCCATGCAAATCCACGTCCCAGGGTCTCTACTTTCAGCGTTCCCCGCTGTAAGTATTCATTGTTAACGCTGGTAATCTCAATTTCACCCCGGGCGGAAGGCTTCACATTTTTCGCAATCTCCACCACATCATTGTCATAGAAATATAACCCTGGCACTGCATAATTGGACTTAGGGTGTTTGGGCTTCTCCTCAATGGAAATGGCTGTTCCATTCTCGTCAAACTCTACCACGCCATATTCTCTTGGGTCTTTGACATAATAGCCAAAAATGGTGGCTCCCGGCTGATTCTCTGTCCGCTCCGCTGCATTTTGCAGCACTTTGGAAAAGCTCTGTCCATAGAATATATTATCGCCCAGCACCAGTGCAACCGCATCTTTTCCAATAAAATCTGCTCCGATAATAAACGCATCTGCCAGTCCCCTGGGCTCGGTCTGTACTTCATAGGAAAATTTCATTCCCAACTGGCTGCCGTCTCCCAGCAAGTCCTCAAACACCGGCAGATCCCTTGGGGTAGAAATAATCAGTACCTCACGGATTCCTGCCAGCATCAGCGTAGACAAGGGATAGTAGATCATAGGCTTATCATAGATTGGCATGATCTGTTTCGAGATAGCCTTGGTCAAAGGGTACAATCGTGTTCCGGCTCCTCCGGCTAAAATGATTCCTTTCATAATTCCCTCCATTTATTCAATCATAACATATCTTACCTTTTACGGTACATTTTTTTCAATCTGGACTTACTGTAGCGGGGTACAATCTGCTTCCAGGATTTTGCCCCTATTACTTTCAGATATTTTTTTGTATATCTCTCAGAATTTCCTGCATCCATATTTTTATATACTTTAAAGGCCTCTTTTCCAGAAATTCCCATCCGCAGTCCCTGAGCGACTTCCACAGGATGATCGTCATAACTTCTTATGATAAATGCATCCACCATCGGATTACAGGCAGCAATATAATAACTATAGGCAAGGGCGGCCGCCTGCTCTTTCTCCCCGCCGGTGGAAGAATACCCCTGTTCCGACAAAATCACCCGTACAGAAGAACCATAATGCTTTTTAATATGCCGGGTCAGCACATCCAGATTCTGCATTGTGATATAAGGCGTATTGTCATCATAAGTGATTCCATATCCTTTCCAAACCTTTGTATTTGTAAGCGGGAAGGAATAGGCATGGTAGGCCAGATTCCATTTTACCTCTGGCTGAATCTGCTTCATCATTGTGGCAAAAGTATAGATCACATACTTTGCACTGTAGCCGCCCCAAGGGGAAGTATTCCAGAGATTATCTGTGCAGATAAAAACATTTGCATTGGCATACTGACTTTTCACAGCACAGTACAGGCTGCGGAATGCATGGGTATATGTATAGAAATAATCTCCCTCTGACATCCGGCCCTGGTAATTCCAGCCATACGGATTATTTACTTCATTTCCCAAAACCCAGTTCATGACACAGCAGTTTTTCTGTCCGAAGACCTTACCCAGATAACAGAACATAGCTTCCATTTTCTCTCTGGACTTTGCCGAAGAGATATTCCAGCTGTAATAAGGGGACGCTCCCCGAACCCTGGCTTTGGAAGCAATCAGATCAGTATGGCCCTCCGTCCAATCCAACAAGATCTGTACCGTCACAGTGATCCCTCTCCGGTTGCATTCCGATACAATCTCTTTATATCTGGCCATATCGCTAAAATAATAGGTTTTCCCATTATATTGATATGGAACATATCCATTGTTCAGTACGCTGGAAGCAGTAATATTCAAAAATGTCTGCTTTGCCTTGCAGGATCTGACCTCGCTCATGGAAGTAGAATACTGGATTCCCTTTTTCGTTTTTCCCGGCTGATACTTCATCCTGTTTTTTGCCGCTTTCTCTGGAGATTTTACAAAAGAAGTGTTGCTGATCAACTGATATTTTCCATTTCTTTTGATAGCAATTCCAAACTGAGAAACTACATATCCCTGGTTTTCTGAAGATTTTAAGTTAAAAGTGACTTTGTTTCGCTTATAAGTTCTGGCAGCCTCCTTATATGCCTTTCCGCTTCCTGGCTGAATATATACCAAATAATAATAGTCGTCAGAACTTGCTATTCTTTTCTTAATATTAGCCACAATTTGGACTTTATTCTTTCCCACTGCTTTGCATTTTGTAATCTTCGCCGAGCTTTTATTTCCCTTTCTGGTACATTTGGTCCATTTTGCATAAAGGGTTAAATTTCCTTTGCTCCCCTTTTTTATCCCTCCTACCCTTCTCTTGTATTTCGCATCTCTGTACCATCCATCAAAATCATATCCTTTTCTGACAGGCCGCGGCAGCGTAAATGTCTTAGTGCTTATTGTATAGCTTTTTCTTGCACCCTTAAGCATTTTCCCACCTTTCGTTTTATACGTAATCTTATATTTTATCGCTTTCCACTTTGCATAAAGGGTTATGACTCCATTTTTCTTTGTGGTAAGATTTTTTATCTGCGCAAGGTTAGAATAGTTTTTTCCTTTTCCGTCTTTTTTGCTGTTCCAGCCTGCAAAAGTATATCCTGTCCGTTTAAACTTATTGGCGGCTAGTTTTCCTGTGGTTCCATACACATAACTGCTGTTCTTCATGGTCCCGCTGCCAGCACCATTTCCGTTATACTTTACTTGGTAAGAATTCCCCCTCCACATAGCAAAGAGAACTACAATCCCGCCGCTTTGCTCTGACAATTCATCTACTTTCTGTTTATTCTGATAGACGGTACCTTTCCCATCTTTTCTAGTATTCCATCCTATAAAGGTATATCCTGTCCGTTTAAATTCATTTCCTGACAGTTTTTTTGCAGTCCCCCAGGTAAACACTTGATCCTTCATACTTCCGGTTCCACCATTTCCATGAAAACGGACAGCATATTTTCCCTTGGCCCAGGCAGCCTTCAGCACCACAACTGCTCCATCTTGGGAGGAAAGATTTTTGATTGCCGCCTCTTCAGTAAGAACTCTTCCATCGGGCAGAATCCACCCGTTAAAGGCATAGCCTCTTCGGTAAAAACCATTGGCCGGCGTTTTTCCCTGGGCATCATATTTTAGGGACATTTCCGGCATAGTTCCGGTTCCACCATTGCTATTGAACTGTATCCGGTAAGTGATGGGACTCCAAAGAGCTTTTAGGGTAATATCCTCTTTCACTGGCTGATTAAACGCATAGGCTTCTCCCTCTGCATCCACCCAGCCCTGAAGCAGATACCCTGTCTTTACCGGCTCCGCGATTCTGCTGGTATCTGGAAACTCCCCATCGGCCACCTGCTGGGCTTCACTGGTCTTTCCATCCGAGGTCTGCCCTCCTGCAAAATCAAAAGTAATGGTATGACAGACTTCCTCCCCTTCTGCAGAATTGAGCTCTGTATCTTTGTCTGTATTTTCAATCTGTCTCTCTTCTTCTCCAGCGTCTGATGTACCTTCCTCTTGCTGCTGCACTGTGCTCCCCATGGCAAAAACCGTCTCTGTTCCCAGATCAAAAATCAGCAGCACTGCCAGGAACAGAGCGAGTATCCGTTTTCCCATCCCACTTTTCTCCTTTTATCTACTTCCATCTAATAGGTAATTGAGAAACTGCCTAATGATCAAAATTTCATGTACCATTACCACAGTTTCTCCCAAATTTTTGAATGGTACATGAAATTTGGAAAAGTATTGCGTTTCGCAATTACCAAACTTCCATCTAACCTTTTTAGATTATCATCAATTCTGGTACATCTCTTCATAATATTTCTGATAATCTCCGCTGGTAACATTCTTCATCCATTCTTCATGTTCTAAAAACCAGAGGATTGTCTTGCGGATTCCCTCTTTAAACATGGTCTCTGGCTCCCAGCCAATCTCTGTCTTAATCTTATCTGGAGCAATGGCATATCTTCTGTCATGGCCCTTCCGGTCTTCTACATAGGTGATCAGATCCTTACTCACCAATTTTTTTCTGGGATCATCCTGAGGCAGCACTTCCTGAAGGGTCTCAAGAATAATATTGATAATCTCAATATTCTGTTTCTCATTGTGTCCGCCGATGTTATAAGTCTCTCCCAGTTTTCCTTTCTCCTGCACCAAATCAATTCCCTTAGCATGATCATCTACATACAGCCAGTCCCGGACATTTTTTCCGTCTCCATATACCGGAAGCTTCTTTCCCTGCAGCGCATTGTTGATAATCAGCGGAATCAACTTTTCCGGGAACTGATAAGGTCCGTAATTGTTAGAACAATTGGTAATATTAGCTGGAAAATGATAAGTGTCAATATAAGCCTTTACCAAGAGATCTGAACTTGCCTTGCTGGCAGAATAAGGGCTGTGTGGATCATAAGGAGTAGTCTCATAGAAATAACCGCCATCCTCTTCTAAAGAGCCATAGACTTCATCGGTGGAAACATGAAGAAATCTTTTATTCTCTTGAAAGCTTCCATCTTCCTGCTGCCAGGCTTCTTTGGCACAGTTTAACATCACTGCTGTTCCCAGCACATTGGTCTGCACAAATACCTCAGGGTTCCGAATGCTTCTGTCCACATGGCTCTCTGCTGCAAAATGCACCACCCGGTCGATGTCGTTCTCGGTAAAAATCTTACGGATCGTCTCTTTGTCACAGATATCCCCTTTGACAAAAGTATAATTCTCCCTGGATTCCACTTCTTTTAGATTCTCCAGATTTCCCGCATAAGTCAATTTATCTACATTGATGATTCTGATATCATCCCCATATTTCCGAAACATATAATGAATGTAATTTGAACCGATAAAACCGGCTCCTCCTGTCACCAAATAAGTTCTCATTTTTCATTCCTCCTTAATAAAATTGTGCTGTTTTAGAATAAAAATGCATGATAATCTTAGCGATCCATTTAGGCCAAAACCGGCTCATAATCTCAAATTCTTCCTCATATCGCGCATTTGTATGTTCCAAAAGCTGAGCAGTGGCATTCTCTTTGTTCATTCTGTGCAAGAGCATTACCCGGCTGGTATAAACAAAAGCTCCTTCCTGCTTGGAAAGCCGCTGCCACAGATCCCAGTCCATGGAAGCCCGGTACTTTTCTCTGAAAATTTCCTCCGGCATTTCTTTCATCACACAGACCACGGTGGGGTGAGTAATAGGGTCTCCCATACATTGAATCAGCCATTTACCAAATTGTGTCTCTCCAAGTCCAGGAATTTTCAAAGGACTTAACATCAACCGCTTCACTTTTACCATAGCAGAAGGTTTTTGATCTACCACGTCATCATGCATTTCCAGGTAATTGCAGAAAGCAATAATGGGCCGTTTGCTGTGATTTAAAGCCTTTAAATTCATTTCCACAAACCGTCTGCTGATGAGATCATCCTGATGAGCCAGCATACACAAGGGAGTATCCGCCTGCCTCATGGCAAAATTATAATCTTTGACATGGCCTCCTTCTGGATTCACCCGCACTTCAATTCCATATTTTTCTGCCAGTCCCAGAATGTGATCGTTGGGGGTGGAGGTAGAGATCAATACCTTTGCCTTTACTGTCTGCCTTTTGACTTTTTGAATACATGCTTCCAAATATTCACAGTTTCCATAGGCACAGATTACAATGGTGAAGTCGTCTCCTGTATAATAATGATATTGTTTCATTTTTCCTTCCTTTTATCCTTTCATAATCTGTTGGATTTTCTCTGGATCTCCCCATACTCCCGGAGAATCATAAGGTCTGTCTGGAAATGCGCCGTAATCCAGCTTGATCTCAAATTGATGCTCTTTGATAAAGGATTCCACCTTATCTCCCAGGGAAATAGGTTCTCCGCTGCACACATTGATGATTCCATTCACCTGATCCTGTACGCTGGCCTGTACAATCTGCTGAGCCAGTTGATCAATATGAATAAAATCATATTGATTTTTGCCGCTGGTAAATGGAAAAGTTGTTTTCCCATCTTCCACCGCCTGGACGATTTTTGCAAAAATAGAACTTCCGCGAGCGTCATCCCCATAAATATAATAAGCCCGCAGCCAGTGTACTGCAACATTTTTATCCTTTGTATATAATAAAAGAAATTGACGCAGGGCGTTTTTGGCAACTCCATACATAGACTGAGGATTACATGGAGTTGTCTCATCAATGGCCCCTTCCCAATATCCAATTTCATGCATGCTTCCCATCACAGAAACTGCTTTCACTCCCCCGTCAACCATATGCTGCAAAAATGCCGTATGATCAGACAAATCTTTCATATGGGCATCAGAATTGTGAACAAAGCCATCTCTCCAGGCCAGATGCACCAAAAGATCTGGCTCTCCCATCTGCTGATAGATGTCTTTCTCCCCTGAAAAAATATCTGCCTCTTTGCGGATGGCGCGATCGTCCACGCCTTTATAGCTCAGATCATTTACCAGCACCTGATAACCTGCGTCCAAAAATGACCGCACCACATGACGTCCCATATATCCGGCCGCCCCTGTCACCAATACAGATTTTATTTCCATATTTAGATCCCTTCTTTCTTCTCCAATTCACGAATTCTTTGTTCCAATAGAGCCTGATGCTGTACCAGTTGTTTGATCCGGTCTGTCTGTTTCGATACAATGGAGGTAAGAGACATCAAAATCACAATCACGAACCCAATACACACCAAAAACAGTCCATTGACTGGAATTGAAATTCCAAAGGCCTCCATCAAGGTGTAGAGTATATCAGGCCACAGTATCAAAACTGCCATGCAGATTCCTGCCAGCAGCCAGACCAAACTGTATTTTAAGTCGATCAATCTGCGTTTCAGAAAGTATATGACCAGAATAAAATAGACCAATACCCCGGCGCCCAGCACCCACCTTAAAACCTCCGACATCTCACTTTCCTCCTCTTTTCTGGGCGATCCTGCACAAAATAATCGCCAACGAAACTTTTATCATATAGTAAACAGACTTTCCCATACGGATGGAAGAAATACCTCCCTGCCTCTCCCGCATCAGAACTGGAACTTCCTCTACCTTTTTGTTTTTGCATAGAATATCCACAACACTCTCTGGCTCTGGATAATCTCTGGGATAAGATTTTGCAAATATCAAAATCACATCCCGCCCTGCCATCCGAAGACCTGAGGTGGGGTCTGTAATCTTTTTTCCTGTCATCAGTCTGATCAAACCAGTAAAATATCGGATTCCGATCCGCCTAGCCGCTGAGGACTGAAATCCTTTTCGCTCAATAAACCGGGAACCAATCACCATATCTGCCTGATCGCGCTGCAGTACTTCCGCCATCTGTTCTAAAAATTCTGGATTGTGCTGTCCATCTCCGTCCACTTGAACTGCAATATCATATCCATTTTCAGCGGCATAGAGATATCCCGTCTGAACCGCTCCGCCGATTCCCTGATTGATGGGGAGATCAATGTAATGAAATCCATGCTCCATGCAGATCTCTTTCGTATTGTCAGTGGAACAGTCATTGACAATGATATAGTCAAAGTCCGGCGCATGTTCCTCTATATCTTTGATGGTATTATAGATACTTTCTCCCTCATTGTAGGCGGGAATAATGATCAGTTTTTTCATTTGTTTTCCTTTCTCTTTCTGGTACTGGCTTCGCATATCACAATTAAATATATGATATAAAGAACGTATGCCCCAATCTGTACGATACTGACTCCATTCTTCTCATATCTGTTTACAATAGGTTCCACCGCCAAAACACAGAGTAAAAAATCTGCAGCCATTCCTGCCAGCAGCCATTTGATTTTTCGCAGAGCCACCACCAGAGAAGACAAGATCCAAATCAATGCAGTCAAAATGGTACACCACACAATGGGTAAAAACAAATAGTAATGTTCCAGAATATCCGGGCCGAATAAAATCCGCAGTCCCCATCTTCCCAACAGCATTCCCCCCAGAGTAACTAGAACGCACATGGCCCCCAGCACAGCCAGAGCCTTGTGAAACATATTCCGAAAACGTTTTATTTCACCCTGTTGGTATGCCAGAGAAAAGGCTGGAAGAAAGGGATTAAAAGCCACTGAGGCAAAAACCTGTACCACCAAAGTAGGGGAGGCCATGGAAGAATAGATTCCAAGCTGTTCTTCCCCATACATCTCCTTCAATAAGGTCTTTGGAATCAGGTTCTCAAGGCTCAGCAAAAAAGAATAGATTACAATAGGTCCGCAGGCCGCCAAAAGTTTGATAATCTTTTGATCCATCAGATTAATCTGAAATTCTTCTAATTTTCCTGTCTGTATCCAGTCATAGCCTATGGCTGTCAAAAGATTCAGCCCTGCCATAATCATAAGCGTGATCAGCAGGTCTTTTATCAGCCACATTCCTAGACTAAAAGACGCAATCGTAAAAATTCCCCGGATGATATAGGACTTTCCGATCAGATCATATCTCACATATTTCTGATCAATCCCATGAAGTACATCCACAATGGCCTCCGCCACCCTGACGATCATAAAGGCTGTGATGCATAACACCTCATAAAAAGTATTATTGCCAAACATTGACACTGCTACACAGCTGAGTACCGCCCCGATACAGGTAATGATCCGGCTGCTCACATACTGCCCGGCGGAATATTCTCCCTTTAGATCTGACACCTGATAATTCCGCATACTAAACAGTGAAATTGCTGAAAAACTGCTGCTGGTAGTCATAGCAAGGGAAAGTTTTCCCGCTGTGCCATAGCTGTCCAGCCATACCACCAAAATGGTGATCAGCCACTGACAAACGCAGTAGAATACACTTCCAAAGGTATTCCATGCAACATTTTTTTTCATATCATCCATACGATCTGATTTCCTTTATCTGTAAACCTTATAATCCTCTCATCACACACCAAAAAAATAGTATTATTAGAAACAGCAGGGCGCTAAAATACAGTCATAGATGGTCTTAAACAAAATATAGCCGGCGCCTCCAAACAAAACGCTTTGATAAACCACAGGGTTTATGGTATTTTTTATCTGTCTTCTCCGAAGCAGCATATAAAAGGGAAACAGCAGCGGAATAAAGTATCGTCCCTGTACTCCCAAGATCAGCGTTCTTCCCACCTCGTTAAAGGAAAGATAAAGAGCCCCCCAGACAAAAGCCACAGATAATCCAGAGGCAATCCCCAGAATCCACTTTTGTTTTACTGTCAGATCTGCCTCACCTGCCCCTATTTGATCTGCTGCAGTACCATGAGCTGTACCGCCTGTCACAAGATTATCTGTTGCAATTGTAAAGACCAGCAAAAGACCAATCATCGGCACACAGGTAGAATAGGGCAGATGTCCCAAACTTCCCCAGGCATCCTGGCCAAAGGTATAAGACCAAAAAGTTCTGGCCACATTTTCAAGCCAAACCTGCAGATAACCAAAGGGATGGCTCAAAATAAGGGAAATCTGTCCGCTGACATTAACTTCTCCTCCTCTGGTATCTCCCAGGCTGTTTGTAGCAAAGAGCATAGGCAGTGCAAAGGTGGCCAAAAGTCCCAGAATGCAAACAATATTTGCACTGCGGAACACCTTTCTTTGTTTTTCATTGACAAATTTTTCTTTGGGAATCAAAAATCCCAGAGCCATCATAGGTACATAAACCGCCTTCGGCACCATTCCAAAACCTAGAGATCCCAGCAAAATCAATCCATTCTTAATGGTAATCTTCTGATCCTTTTCAATTAATTCTGCAATCAGATAGGCCATTCCCAAATACATAAATCCCGTTACAATCGTGTCATAAGAATAGACCCCGGCCTGAAACATAGGCGCAGGCATCAAAGCCATCACCGCCATAATGTATTTTCCGATAGGCAGCCTCTTAATGGCAAAATAAATCAAAACTAAATAAGTCCACATATTAAACAGCCGCCCCATCATATACACCGTGGTAAAGGGCAGATGCAGTAATTTTCCAAGTTTAATTCCCAAAGACATAAAAATATAATGATATGCTCCCACAAAAGAAATGTTGGTGGGAACCTTTTGGGACTGGCTTCCTTTATAATCTCCTTCTGTCAGATAGTAGTCTTTCATCGCCTCACGTTCTTCTCTGGACTGATTGATATTGTAAGGCCAGTTAGAAAGAGTGACAAACTTCAGCTGTTCAATGGCATCTGTTGTGCTTACAGCGGAAGATAGTTTTATATCATAGGCATTTTTAAAATGAACCTCTTCATCACATCCTACTTTATTAAAAGGCATGATAAGGGTCATCATAGTGCCCCCTGTAAGACCGATCAGCAAAAAGATTTTTTCCGGCTTTCCCTCAAATTTCTTCCGGTTTTTCCAGAACAGTAAGATCACAGAAAAGAGCGCCCAGAAAAACAGCCAGCGCATTCCCACGAATTGAGGCTTATTCTGAATATAGATACCGCTGATCTTTACCCCTTTTCCATTTTCAGGGAGAACAATACAGATCTCCTTCACTTTCTTTCGTATATTAACAATAGAACGATCTAAAATATAGGGATTGGTATCCTGAATCTTCTCTTTTGTCTCGTTTCCATATGCATCATAAGTTATAATCTCAATACTGACGTCAAAAAGCTCATCCTCATCCTCTTTCTGATAAGAATAACCCAGTTTGTCCACGTATTTCCCTTCTGGGTATAGATAAATCTTTCCTTTCTTGCTGTTTACAGCCAAAGACTCGCCTTCCACCGACATTCCTTTTGTCTTCAGATCTGAAACATCATAAGTCTCCTTTGTTCCGCTTTTCCTGCTCTCCCGGAATACAGAAATATTATATCCCAATTCCACACAGGACGCCAATATCACTGCAACCACAATCAAGAGCAAAGACGTTCTATGTTTTTCCCATAGTTTTAACCATTTCTCTTTCATGTCTTCTTCTGCCTTTTCTACTCTTCCGGACTGGTGCGGTACACAACAGCCTTTTTATTTTGATATACTTTCTCATACTTTTTAAAATATTCTCTATTTTCCTTAAAAATCTCAGAATCCTTGTAAACAGCAAAATATTCTGCTTCCTGTCTCTCTAATTTGCCCTTTATCTCAGAAAACTTATACCACCAGCCATAGTAATCAGAAGAATCCTCGCCTGTGATGGCTTCATACCAATAACAGTCCTCATAATTCCCCTGGGTTGCCAGCAGCGGAATATCTTTATCGCTCTCCAGTTCATCTACCACATACTTGCAAAGCTCCATGTATTTGGGTGGAACTGCACACCGTTCCTGGTGGGCATAGCTATTGTTAAAATCGTACAGATGAAAGAACACGCCTGCATGTTCTTCTTCTTGGAAATTAGCCCAGTTCTGAACTGCCTTTGCCTCAACTTTGCCAAAATGTATCACGAACAGGAACAAAAAGACCAGTCCATAAGAGGCCAGTATCTCCCAATGTTCCTCCAGCAGTTTTTCCATTCCCTGGATTGCCAGCACATAGGAAAAGAACCAGAAAGGATAATAGAACTTATAAAAATAGTATCCAGAGACAAATCCCTTCACAGCAAGGAAGAATAATGCCATCACAAAAACCATAATCGTCAAGAAAAAGATCATATTTTCATCTGCCTTTTTCTGTCGTACAGACTGGAGAATCCAGTAAACCACAAAGGGCAGAACCAGCAGGAAATTCACATACAATTCCCGATAAATCCCTCCGTCAATGGCGATCACTTCTTTGGCAGACATTCCCTGCTTTTTCAAAAACTCAAAATAGCAATAGTAAACAGACAAGATTGTGGGAAGCAAAAATACTTTTAACGCCAGCAGAATATTGCTCTTCGTCACCAGCTTTCCCTCTGATTTTGCAATCACTGCCAGACAGAGAAATGCCGCAATATAGGTAGTGGGACCGATCAGCATATAACACATGGTAACTCCATTACATGCCAGCATCAGCAGGATCAGAAGATAATTCCGCTTTATCTCCTTCCTCCGGTACATGCGCAGCAGAAAGGCAATCCATGTCATAATCATCACGCCTATGGCCCAGTAATAAAAAGTCAACAAATAACTCAGCAAGGGATATCCGGCACCATACAGCACGCACATAAGAATACCGATTATTTTCATCTTCCAATTAGAAAAATACTCCCGGCAGAATGTATAGAAGAAGATCAATTCCACAATAAACAGAAATGCGTCAAAAAGGATAAAAATTTTATAAAAATAATAAATAGGTACTGCCGGCATAAATATTTCCAGCACCATAGCCGTCTGGAAAGGTGCAAAATACATAACAGGAAGATGCTGGCTCTGAACCAAAGATACTGCATTCTTCAAGTGTACTGCCGCATCACTGTTTAAAAACATAGGATCTAATTCCAGCCCTGTCCGCTGAAAAACCATAACCCCAACGATCAAAATTACTCCTGCAGAAAACAAAATATCCAAAAGATCCCATTGATAATGCTGTATCTTTTTTTCTTTCCATATCTTAATACTCAAGAATCCTGCCGACAGAAGATATACCACTCCCATACTGTAAATATTGATAGGAATATGTACTAAATTGATGATGGCAGCCACAAATCCTCCCCAGCACATCTCTGCCAGCAAAGAGAAAATCAGCCACATAATGCCATTCAATTTCTTTTCACTTTTCTCCAAAAGGAAAATTGCCGCAAACAATGCTGCAAATCCTGTCACATATAGTACCGAAGCGATCACAGAGCCATTCATCTTTTCGTCCTCTCATTTTTCATTCGTTTCCCAATAGGTTCTTCCACCAGTTTATTTAACAGATATCCACACAAAACTGCAAAGGGCAGCGCCAGCAAAAAATTCAGGATTGGATTCATGCTGCCTCCAAACTGCCTGCAGACGATCTGTTGAATCGGCCATCCGCAGAGATAGATTCCATAGGAAGCCTCTCCATGTTTTGCAAAATTGCTGAATTTATATTTTGTTCCATATCCAATATACAAAAGCAGATAGGGAAGAAACAAAAAAATAGTCTCGTCTAATATTCCCAGCCAAGTGCACAAAATCATCCCTGCCAAAGAGATAACCGCAATTTCCCACCGCAGTTTTATTTTATCCCGGTATACATAATAGAGAATTCCTGCATAAAATAGCCCAGCAGGGCGTAAAGCAGACAGCAGCAGACCATTGCCGCCTAAAAGCAGTTTCGCCCCAATATATCCTGCTGCAAACAGCGGAACTGTCCATTTCATCCGCTTTTCTCCAAAAAATCCCAGTTTCCAGACAAAAAAACAGAGAATATAGCAGAGAAATTCAATCGGAAGGGTCCACAAAGGCCCGTTCACTGTCTGTCCATAAATATTCCCTTCGAATACTCCCGGCAGATCATGAACCAGCACCATAATAGAATTCAGAAGATATTTATAAGTATCTTTCTGACAGAAATAATCCTTCACAGAAAGACTGGTCAAACAGGGACCTGCCAGAAACGTCAATATAAATGTCACAACAATCAAACATGGAAAAATCCGCAGAATCCTGGCCTTAAAATAGGGACCTGCCTTCTGCAGACGTTCTGTGCTTTTGGCAATCAGAAATCCTCCATATAAAAAAAATACACAAACAGCCAGATTCCCTAAGTGAATCTGGTTATGAGTGATTCTGCCTAAAATATCTGTATTGTCTCCTCCCATACTGATAGGATATGCATGGCATAATATTACGAGCAGCGCCGCAATAAAACGTATCAGATCTAGATTATTATTACGGCCCCTTGCCGCTTCCTTCAGCGTCATTTTCTTTCTCCTTATCCGTATTCTTTCCTACACTCTTAAGTACTGTCTATATCCTTGTGGCTATATAGACAAAAGGACGCAGCATATGCATGCCCATGGCCTGTACAAAAACCCAAATTGCCGCTCTGTGCAGAAAGGGCAGTTCTTTTACCTGGCTCACCCCCAGATACGGATTCTTTTTGTATTCTGGAAAATATTTTCTAATCTCTTTTTCTGCAAAAGCAGTCAACTTCATGATATCTTCTTTTTTTGCTTTTCTGCAGTAAAAAAACAAAAATCCTGTAAAAAAGTGCAGAACCTCAAATTCAAACTGATCCTTATCTGCCGCTTCCTCCTCTAGGATACTGCGAATACTCTCATCCATCTTTTTATAAGGAAAACGTCTGCTGGTCACCCTAGAAGAAGCCATCGTACTGGCCTCATGCTGCACATAATAATATCCTGCATATTGAATTGCCTTGACATTTTTTCCCTTAAATTTCGTCTCCAGAGAAAAGGGCACGTCTTCATAGATCTTGCCTCCCTCCGGGAATTGAAACTTATTTCTAACAATGAAATCCCTTGCAAACAATTTTGCCCATACCACAAACACACCTGGTTTCCCATAGTCTGTCACAGTTTCAAAGGGGGAAACCAGCGTGGTCTGCAAAACCGTCCCGTCTGGTTTTACGCTCTGATACCCGCAGGTAACAACTTCAGACTGATATTTCTGAGCTGTCTCATACAATCGCTGCAGATAATCTTCTTTCACATAATCATCACTGTCCATAAAAGCAATATAAGTTCCCACTGCCTGACAAATTCCAAAATTCCGCGCCGCCGCCTGACCCTGATTCTCTCTGGAAAAGAGGCGGATCAAAAGATCGTGCTCCTTCTGATACTGAAGCACCAATTCTTCCGTATGGTCTGTACTCCCATCGTTGATCAAGATTACCTCAATCTCTTTCATACTCTGTCTGTTCAGGGACTCCAGACATTTTATAATATACTTTTCTGAATTATATACTGGAATAATCACTGATATTTCTATGCGTTCCATTTTCTCTGTTTCCCAATCCTTTGTATGCCTTTTGGCCAATCTGCTTCCCCTGGAAGGCTGTATCCCTGCCAATCCTGCCGACATTATAGCATTTTTAGGATAACAATGCAAATTTTTTAAATTTCCTGGCAGGTATCCATAAATTCTCTCAGGGCTGTTTCCCAATCTGCCATTCTATAATCTGTCGTCAGCCCCAGCATATAATTATCCAACACAGAGTATGCCGGCCTCTCTACTTTTGCATGATATTCTTCCGTGGTAATAGGAATCACCTTTGTGGATTTCCCTGCCATCTGAAAAATCTTCTCCGCAAATTCCGCCCAGCTGCACTGTCCTTCACAGGTGGCATGGAAAGTTCCATAATTTTCGGTAGGCTCTAAATAGTGGATCAGTCTTGCCAGCTCCGCAGCGCTGGTGGGAGTTCCAAACTGATCTTTTACTACCCGCACTTCTCCCTTTGTCTCGGAAAGTTTCAACATGGTTCTCAAGAAATTCTTTCCTTCTCCATAGAGCCATGCTGTTCTTAAGATAAAATGTTTCGGGGCAAACTCTTTTACAAATCTTTCCCCTTCCAACTTTGTCTTGCCATAGGCACTGCATGTCCCTGGTTCATCAAACTCTGTATAAGGCCTGCTGCCTGTCCCATCAAACACATAATCTGTAGACACCTGTATCATCTTTGCTCCAACTTCCGCTGCGGCAATACTCAAATTCCGCGCCCCGATAGCATTGATCCGATAGGCAAGATCCCACTGGCTTTCGCACAATTCCACCGCTGTATGGGCGGCACAGTTGATTATAACATCCGGCTTTTCCTGTCTTATCATCTTCAGAACTGCTTCCACATCTGTGATATCCAAAGCCTTTACCCCTTCGCTTTCTGTCACATCTGTATTGATCAGCGTCACTTCCTTATACACTTTATTCAGCGCCCTTCCAAGCTGCCCATTACAGCCAGTTATCAGTATTTTTTTCATAATCTTTACCAAGCCTCAAAAGACTATTTTCCTTTCCTTCTTTTTCTTTTCCCCCACGTTTCAATCTATCTCACACGACTAAAACCGGTCTCATATTATCCCATATGAAACCGGTCTCTCCATTTCTCTTATTCTCCCAAGCCGCTTTCCACAGCAGACACAACTGCCTGCAGCGCTTCCTCTTCATCCTCTCCCTCACAGACAAATTCTATGGAATCTCCGGATTTGATACAAGCTCCCAAAACGCTTAACACACTTTTTGCATTGGCTGTTCCGCCTTTAAAATTAAAAGTAATTAAAGCCTTATATTTCACTGCCTCTTTACACAGTATTCCCGCCGGTCTCAAATGCAAACCGGTAGGATTCTTAATCGTTACTTTCTGACTAACCATTCTCTTTCCTCCAATACATTTTTCCGTTTTCTTTTGTCTCTCTACAACATATTTTTCATAATCAGTTCTGCTAATTCTTCTGCATCCTGACTGATCTCTGTCTGATCTTTGCCTTCAATCATCACGCGGACCAGCGGTTCTGTGCCAGAGGGACGAATCAGCACTCTCCCTTCTCCTGCAAACTTTTCTTCCAGCTTCCGAATTGCCTGAGCAATCTCAGGATATTCCATAAAATGCTCTTTTTTATGATTCGGCACTTTCGCATTGACTAAAGCCTGAGGAAGTACTTCCATAACTTGAGACAACTCAGACAATGTCTGCTTCGTCTCCATCATAACTTCCAGAAGATGCAGCGCGCTCAGCAGCCCGTCTCCTGTTGTATTTTCATCCAGGAAAATAATATGTCCCGACTGTTCTCCTCCTATATTATACCCATTTTTTCTCATATTTTCCAAAACGTAACGATCTCCCACTTTTGTCTGTTCAATATGAATCCCCTTCTCTTTTCCCATCAAGGTAAACCCTAGATTACTCATCACCGTTCCCACAATGGTATCTTTCTTCAGTTTCCCTCTGTCTTTCATATAATTTCCGATCACAGCCATGATCTGATCTCCGTCTACCACGTTCCCCTGTTCATCCACAGCAAGCATTCGGTCTGCATCTCCGTCAAAGGCAAGCCCTACGTCTGCCTTTTCATAGACAACTCTGGCCCGCAGTTCATCCATATGGGTGGAACCGCAGTTAGCGTTGATGTTCGTTCCATCTGGATTTGTATGAAGGGCCACCAAATTAGCTCCCAGCCCTTTTAAGGTCTCCACTGCTGTGTAATGGGAGGCTCCCTCGGCACAGTCGATTACAATCTTTAATCCGCTTAAATTAACTGGAACGGTCTGTTTCATGAAAAATACGTATTCTTCTCTCGCATCAAAGCGGTAACTGATTTTACCGATTCCAGAACCAAGAGGCATAGCCACATCTTTCATTCCGTTGTTAATCAGAGCCTCTATCTCATCTTCCAGCTCATCGGAAAGTTTATATCCTTCCCCATTAAAAAATTTAATTCCGTTAAATTCCATAGGATTATGAGAGGCAGAGATTACTACTCCTGCATCCACTTTATGTTTTCTGGTCAAATATGCAATAGCCGGTGTTGGCACCACTCCCATATACACTGCATTTGCCCCAACGGAACAGATTCCTGCCATCAATGCATTGGCCAGCATTCCTCCTGAAATTCTAGTGTCACAGCCTACGATAATCGTGGGCTGATGGGCTTTTTCCTTTGTCAGCACATAAGCTCCTGCCTGCCCTAATTTCATTGCCAGTTCAATGGTAAGCTCTGTACCTGCTACTCCTCTTACTCCATCTGTTCCAAACATTCTTGCCATAATCAATCTACCTCTTCATCTTCTCTATTGTTCTGATTATCGTTCTGATCACTGTTATTCCTCTGATCATTGGTATCACTCTGATCATTCCTGTCCTGGGACCCATTATTCTGCTGGGCGCCTGTGCTTGCTTCCTCTGCCTCGTTCTCATCCTGTTCCACTTCAGGCTCCTCCGGTTCTGCATTCTTATCCTCAATGGTAACTTGCAGGCTGACTGAACCAGTCAATTCAAACCGCTCATCCGGCAAGGTAATCTCAAGTTCCAGCGTGTGGGTTCCCGGCGCAAGATCCGACACATCCAGCACCGCCTGAATATTTTCTGTCTGTAAAGTCTCCATATACTCTTTCAGAGCACGGACCGAAACGGATACGGTATTTCCAGTATAGGCAATCTCATAATCCTGATTCAATCCATTGACCTGTATTTTTTCCACCGGCAGATGGAAGGTTTTTGTTTCCTTCTGTTCAATCAATGCTTTAATGGCAATCTGGCTGGAGGTCTCATCTACCAGAGAAATCCCCGCCTCCTCTAAATATGGCTTGATATCAACGGTAACCTCTACATCTTCCTTCTTGCCCTCAATATTGATCACATCTTCTGGAATATCTATTGCATCAATACCGTTCAATAATAGGGCTTCTCCCTTAATTAAAACTGTCTCCGGCGCATATTCCAGCCCCCGGTATTCATAACCTTCTGCCGGGGTTCCGCTGACCTGGCACCGCACTGGCACGCTTTTGGTTCCCAGTATATTTGCCCTGATCGTGACGGTATTCTGATTCAATTCCAGCAGATCGGAACTGATCACCTTTCCATCCTCATCATAGAGAACCGGAATCACGCTGTCTGACACATCGCCGGAAATTCCGTCTACATTTATAGTTGCTGCCACCCGGTTGATCCTTGAGACGATAGATTCCGGACCCGATACCTTAAGCAGATTCGGTATCACTTCCACAGTACCGATGGCGCAGCCCTCTGCCGGGGTTCCCGTTGTCTCCGGAGAAATTACAAATTTCTGTTCCGACAAATCCTCCAAGGCAATCCGCATATTTACCGTTCTTTTTATAATACTGATCCATTTTTCATTTTTCTTTGCAGTGATCTCAATGGGCACTAATTTGGTGTCCCCATCCTGGCTCAAATCCACCTGACTTAAATCTGCTGTCACACTAAAGTCACTGCTGTCCATTTTCTCCACATAACTTCTAGGTCCGGTAATATAGAATACAGCAATATCCGTATCATCCACCACATCCGCCACTTTTCCCATTTCCATAATCACATCTTTATTCAAAATTTCCACTGGAACAGAAAAAGATTTCGTATCGTCTGGATCGGCCATTTTTACTACAATCATCCACAATACGATAGATAAAAGAAGGGACAGCACTTTCAGCCCTGGATTATTCACCAGATGCTTCATCATTTTCTTGAACATGCTTCATCCTCCTTTTCCATATTTTAAATCTCGCTACATCCATAGCGCCTTTTCGGATGAAATTCAATTTTCCTTTTAAATATTCTGCATCTACGTTGCGGTATAGTTCTCCTCCAATAGCAATGGACACGTTACCGGTCTCTTCTGATACCACAATGGTAAGGGCGTCGCATACTTCACTGATTCCCACTGCCGCCCGGTGCCTGGTTCCAAGTTCTTTGCTCAATCCCATATTATCTGACAAGGGCAGATAACAAGTGGCAGACACAATCCGCTCTCCCCGTACAAGAATGGCGCCGTCATGTAAGGGTGTATTGTGTTCAAATATATTGATTAATAATTGACTGGACACCAGGGAATCCAAAGCAATTCCCGTTCTCTCATACTCCCTCAGTTTCACGTCTTGTTCTATAACAATCAGCGCCCCTGTCTTCACCTTTGCCATCTCATAGGTAGCCTTCACCAATTCATTGGTTACCCGCTCGCTGAACCTCTCTTGATTCTTTTGAGAGTCAAAAGAAAACAGTGAGGTAATAAAGTTTTTCTGGCCAAGCTGTTCCAAAGCTCTGCGCAGTTCTGGCTGAAAGACAATGATAATGGCGATCACTGCCACATTGATGGTCTTTCCTGCAATCCACAAAATGGTGTTCATCTGGAACATTGCGGCAGCCATTACAAATATCAGCACCACAATGATTCCCTTTAACAAGTTCCACGCTCTGGTCTGTTTAAACCAGACTAATATATTATAGATCAGGAATGAAATAATAATAATCTCCGCAATATCGGTTTTGGTAATCGTATGTCTGTCGATCCAAAACAGGTATTTTGCTGCAAAAGAATTCAATATTGCAAACAAATCCTGTATCATTTTTTCATCCCCTTTCTCTCTTTAATCCAGCAGATCCTGGTCGATATCCAATTCTTCCGCCAATCTTCTCCGATTGACTGTAGTCCGTTTTTTGGGTGTGATCTGCTTCACCTTTTTATCTTTTTGAGCCACAAATACTTTGGGCACCGCTTTCACAAAATAATAATATTCATCATCTTCAAATTGTACCCGCTCTATTCTGGAATAATCAAGATGATAGAAAAAGAATTCCAATATCAGCGAAACTCCGAAAGATAACAGAATACCCAAAATAATCCACAAAATATTCTCTGTCTTATCCAACACAATATATCCCACCAGAAGGATCACCAGTTCCACCATATTTCCTGCAAACATCGCAATTCTCCAGGCATAATTGATGGACTGACGTCGAATCACATAGACCACCAGGGCGGTGATAAAAAAAGCCGCCAAAACCAGATACATTTCCTTGTTGCCCACCAGAATTTTTAATGCCGCTGTAAATCTGGAAAGTCCTTCTGTCTCCTCGGTGGCTGTAAAATTCACAAGATTATCCTGCACGCCTTTCACAAAATAATAAGTAACTGTCCCGCACAATACAGATAAGTATGCAGAAGGTTCTTTCAGCAGCCCTTCGGCCACCGGCATTACCTGGGGCACCCGGAAACAGCATAATACAGAAGTCAATATGGTGCCATATCCATTTTGGGGGGCAAACTTTCCATACATAAACAGCAACAGCAAAAACAGACACAATCCAATTGCACATGCCTCCAAAGAAACAGCAAACAAATGCACTAAGATCATGCCGGCGGCAATTACCATCATTGCATTGATCGGTAGAAACGCGCACCCCAGAGATAAGATCAGTACAACGGCAGGATGCTTCAGCCGCTCCATATAACCAATCTGACTATTGATCAGAAAAAAGACTACCAACCCTAAAACAAATTTCATACCTGTTATCACATACAGTTCATATCTTCCATAAAAAATCCGCAATTTTTCCCGTATCTCTAACAAACCTGTCATTTCCAATCCTCCAAAAGTTATAAGTGCTCTTCTTTCTCCTGAAGTCTCTGCACTTTCTTCAGGTTGGAATAATATTCCTTTACACTGGCAGTTGCTTTTTTATAACGCCGCACATATACAATATAAGCGATCACCTGATAAATCACAATAAATATTATATACCTGACCAGAATGAATATGCCCAGCTCTGGTAAATCTTTCCCATTGAAAAAATCTGTCATATCCTCCATCTTATACAGCATCCAGAAGAAAAACAGAATTCCAAAGGCTATGGTTGAAGTGATAAAAGTTTTGATCATCTCATAACTCACATAATCTCTCCGGTAATATTGCTTTATGGGCATGTATTCTCTGCCTTCCCCAGTTTCATAGACAGCCATTTTTGTCATAAGACGGATTCTTTCTTCATTCAGCATTTTTCCACCGCCTGTTCTGCCAAATTATTCCCTCGTAGAACTGCCGCACATGTCCCGTACTATTCCAGCACTTTTCCATGAGCGGCAGTTCCGCCGGCAATTTTTATTTATCCAAAAATCTCATTTTATCTTTCTGGTTTGTATTCTTCTTGGGAGCTGCCACGCTTCCAACAGGACGTTTGATGGCGCCGGCAAGGTCGTTCTGAAGACTTGTTCTGCATTTATCACAAAATCTTCCGCTCAGAACCTTTCCACCGCAGGCTTCACATTCCAGAGTAATCTGGGATTCCTCTGTAAACGCAAGACGCTCCTCTCTTACCCACTGTTTAATCTGCTTCACGGAAACATCATTTTCTTCCGAAATTACATTTAAGGGCGCTTTTGGATTCTCTCTCAGGAATTCTTTTACATGTTGAAATTTTTCTTCCAACTCTGCCATACAGGCCGGACATAAAGGCTGTCCCTGCAGGTAATTAAAAAGCCTTCCGCAGCCTCTGCAATTTCTTACTTCCATATCCTTTTCCTCCTAATATCCTCTGCCGATACTGATGCACAGGCAGTATATTTTCTTTACCCCGGCACGCTTTAGTTCCTTTGCGGCTTCATTCATCGTACTTCCGGTGGTATAAATGTCATCTATTAGTAAGATATGGTCTAATTGTACCTTATTTGTTCTGGTTTTAAAAGCCCTTTTCAGATTATTTTTTCGTTCTTCATCATTTAATTCTTTCTGAGCCTTTGTATCCCGAACCCGGAGCAATAAATTCGTATGAACTGGAAGATTTAACCTTTTTCCAACCTGCCTGGCAATCAGCTCCGCCTGATTATACCCTCGCTGTCTCAATCTTTTCTTTGATAAAGGAATCGGAACCACTGCCTGGATCTGGCATCTCTTGATCCAGCCCCCGTAGACCCGGGCCAGTTCTAAGCCATAATATTCAGCATAATCCTGACGGCGATGATATTTAAAGCGATACAGGGAATCCTTTACTTTTCCTTGATAAATCCACAAAGCCTTTCCCTGCGTATATTCACAGATCTTTTTCCTGCAGTCATAACAATATTCTTCTCGTTCCTCTTCCAGAGGTTTTCCGCACTTGCTGCACACAGGTTCTCTCACCTGCTGCAGATTCTCTCTGCACTGCTTGCAGACCAGCTCTCTTGGCAAAAATATTGACTGAAATAAAATCTGATCGCAAAAGGGGCATCTTGGCGGAAACAGTAAATGCAGCAAATATTCTTTTTTCTCTTTCATTCTCGATCTCTGAAAACTTCTCTCTGGCAAAAGATAGAATGCAAAATCGGTATCCATTTCACAAACCATGATTAATCGTAAAATGGATATGCAAAATATCTACTGATATTATAGCATATCCACTACTTTGATTCTATAAATATTTTATTAAGAGTTTCTAAATAGTAAGTATGTTATTCTTATTCACAGCGCGGCTTCAAACAGCAGCCCTTTCACATACCATACCTGCCTCTCATTAAGAAAGCATCATGCGGTCATTGGAAAACTCTCCTCCGCTGGCTTCTTCAAATTTTGCCAGCAGATCGGATACCTTTAGATTCTTCTTTTCTTCCCCTGCCACATCGTAGATGATCCTGCCCTCATGCATCATAATCAGACGATTTCCCAAACGAATGGCGTCTTTCATGTTATGGGTGATCATCAGCGTTGTGAGATGGTCTTTATTTACAATCTCTTCTGTCAGATCCAAAACCTTTTTTGCTGTCTTAGGATCGAGAGCCGCTGTGTGCTCATCCAGCAAAAGCACCTTGGGTTTTTCCAGAGAAGCCATCAGCAAAGTCAGCGCCTGCCGCTGGCCTCCTGACAAAAGTCCCACTTTTGCAGTCATTCTCGTTTCCAGTCCCAATTCTAAAGCCTTTAACCGTTCCCGATAATCTTCTCTCTCTTTTCCAGTGATTCCCCACCCCAGAAAGCGGCTTTTTCCTCTTCGGGCTGCAATGGCCAGATTCTCTTCAATATTCATATCGGCCGCTGTTCCTGTCATAGGGTCCTGAAATACCCTGCCTAAATATTTGGCTCTTTTATGTTCCGGAAGCTTTGTCACATTATCATCATCAATTAAAATGGAACCTTGGTCTACGGGATAGACCCCGGCTATCATATTCAGCATCGTAGATTTCCCTGCGCCATTTCCACCGATTACTGTAACAAAATCCCCTTCATTCAGAACAAGATCAATTCCGCACAAAGCCTTTTTCTCATTGATGGTTCCCGGATGAAAGGTCTTGTACACATTTTCAATTTTAAGCATCTGCCCCGCCTCCTTTTCTGCCTGTCTGAGCAAAATATCTGCTCTTCAAATAAGGAATGGCAAGGAATACTGCCACAATCAAAGCTGAGAACAGCTTCAAATCGTTGGTAGACAGACCTAACTGCAGCACAATTGCTATCACAATAAAATAGATGATAGCGCCGATGACAGAAGCCAGCATACGCAGAGCAAAATTGCGGAATATTTTTCCAAAAATTACTTCTCCAATAATAACCGCAGCAAGTCCAATGACAATGGCGCCGCGGCCCATGTTGACGTCGGCGCTGCCCTGATACTGGGCGTACAATCCGCCGGCAATTCCCACCAGCCCGTTAGAAAGCACCAATCCCAGGACTTTCTGGGCATTTGTGTTGATTCCCTGAGCCCGCGCCATATTCTGATTACAGCCGGTGGCTCTAACTGCCGCTCCAAGTTCTGTTCCAAAAAACCAGTACAAAACCATGGTAATGACAATACAGCAGATTCCCGCGGTAATACATGCTTCCGGAATGTACCTAAGACTTACAATCAACCCATATTGATCTACACTGACTGCCTGGTTAGACTTCCCAAGAATTCTCATGTTAATGGAATAAAGCCCAAGCTGTGTCAAAATGCCAGATAAAATTGCCGGTATGCCAAATACTGTGTGAAACAGCCCTGTCACAAATCCTGCCAGCATTCCAGCCCCAAAGGCCATCACCATGGCAAGGTAGGGATTCATTCCTCCAGTAATACAGATAACCGCCACAGCTCCTCCTGTAGCCAGACTTCCGTCTACTGTCAGATCTGCATAATCTAATACCTTAAAAGTAATATATACGCCAATTGCCAAAATTCCCCAAATAAGTCCCTGTGCAATGGAACCGGGAAGTGCATTGATCAGTGCTCCCATTTTTTATTCCTCGCTTCCGATGGCTACCATATCAGAAGGCATTTCTATTCCAAGAGCTTCCGCTATTTCTGGATTATATTTTTCTGTCACTTCATCCGCATACTGGATTGGCATCTCAGCCGGATTTTTTCCATCTGTCAGAATCTCATATGCCATCAGCCCTGCATTATATCCGATATTGTAGTAAGAAATACTTAAAGTTGCCAGTCCGCCTCCTGCGCACATATTTTCTTCTCCGCAGATTACTGGAATCTTAGCTGGAGTTGTGATGTTTTTCACGCCTTCCATATTGTCTGCAATAGTGTTATCGGTGGGAATATAGATCACGTCGCACTCCCCTACTGCATTGGTTACCACAGACTGAATATCATTGGAGTCTGCCACAATATATCTTTCATGAGAAATCTCCTTTGCATCCAGCGCTTCTTCTGCCTTCTCTGCCTGGAATACGGAGTTAGCCTCAGCAGAACAATAGAGGATTCCTACCGTTCCTGCATCTGGAACCAGAGTGGTCAGCAGTTCGATCTGCTGGTCAATAGGCGCTAAATCAGAAGTACCTGTCACGTTTCTTCCTGGCGCGTCATTGCTCTCTGCCACTCCTGCCTCCACAAAATCTGTTACAGAAGTACCAATCACCGGAATCTCTGAGGTGGCGGCGCTGCATGCCTGTAAAGCAGTGGTAGCATTTGCCATAATCAGATCCACATTATCATTTACAAATTTTGTAGCGATAGTGGCGCAATTTGTCTGTTCTCCTTGTCCATTCTGATAATCAAATTCTACTTTATCACCCAGCTTCTCTTCCAAAGCCGCCTTGAATCCTTCTGTTGCCGCATCCAATGCCTGATGTTCCAACTGCTGGCAGATTCCTATTTTATAAACTTTATCTCCATCATTTTCTGATGTTTCTTCTTTTTTTGTCTCTCCTTCGGACTCTTCCAATTTATCTGAGCCCTGCTCTGTCTTCTTATCTTCTTTCTCTCCGCCAACAGTACCGCAGCCTGCAGCGAAAGAGGCTGCCATAGCCATTGTCAATACAATTGCCGCTAGTTTCTTTTTCATGAATCTTTCCTCCTTTTACTTTAACGCTTAAACGCGTTGATCCTTTATAATATAACATCGAACAGTAAAAAAGGCAAGAGTTGTTCTCTCTTACCTTTTAAAAAATGGAATATCATAAGCCGGATTCAAATGTGATTGATACATTGATCCCTTAATCCAGTATAACGTTTCTGCTCACTGACATTTGCGATCATCTCCTGAAAAGCAATATCGCTTCCCACCAAAGTGACGCACTTTTTGGCCCGTGTCACTCCTGTATACAAAAGATTCCGATTCATCAGCATTTTAGGCCCCGTCAGCAAAGGAATCACCACTGCAGGATATTCGCTTCCCTGAGATTTGTGAATGGTAATGGCATAGGCCAGCTCCAGCTCATCTAACTGCTTGAAACTATAATCCACCATTCTGCCCTCGTCAAATTCCACCGTCAAAGTCTCCTGATAATTGTTGATGCTCTGAATAATCCCAGTATCGCCGTTAAATATCCCCATTCCTCTATCAATGGCCAACCCATATTTGCTTCGAATTTCCCATTCCAGCTGATAATTATTTTTGATCTGCATGACCTTATCTCCCTCCCGGAAAATAACGCCGCCATGCTCTCTCTCTGTTTTATTTTTCTCCGGCGGATTCAGATACTGCTGTAAAATCCCATTCAGCCGCTCAACTCCCAAAAGTCCTTTGCGCATAGGGGTCAGCACTTGAATATCAAAAGGTTCTGCCTCCACAAACTTTGGAAGTTTCTGCTGGATCAATTGAATCACAACGCTGATAATCACATTGGCATCAAATCGTCTCAGAAAGAAGAAATCCATACTTTTATTGTCTAAGATCACTTCTTCTCCTCGATTAATTTTATGGGCATTGACAATAATATCGCTTTGAGCCGCCTGGCGAAAAATCTTATTCAGGCGCACCACATGAAATTGTTTCGAATCAATCACATCTTTTAACACGCTTCCCGGACCTACGCTGGGAAGCTGATTCACATCGCCCACCAGGATCAATCGGGTCCCCGCCGCCACAGCTTTGAGCAACGCATGCATCAGTGAAAGATCCACCATGGACATCTCATCAATAATAATCACATCTGTCTCCAGGGGATTCTGCTCGTTACGTTCAAATCCGGCATTCCCTTCCATTCCGCCATTTAATTCCAGCATACGGTGAATGGTTCTGGCCTCAAATCCTGTCGTCTCACTCATTCGTTTTGCCGCCCGTCCAGTAGGCGCCGCCAGAAAAATATCCATGCCTTCCAGCTCAAAATAATGAATGATGGTGTTGATGGTAGTGGTCTTTCCAGTTCCTGGCCCTCCTGTGATCACCATCAGGCCATTTCTCACTGCTTCCTTGACAGCTTCTGCCTGAAGCTCATCCAGCACCATACCTGTTTCCTGCTCAATCTTTCGAATCCGTTCCTTGATCTCGATTTCCGGCACATCGTAGGAGATATCAAGCTGCCCCAGCATGGCCGCTGTGTTGACCTCCATATAATAATAATTGGCCCCATAAATATAACGAGATTCTCCCGATTCTTTGATCATCAGCTTTTTCTCTATGGCAAGATCCATGTAGTGTTTCTCAATATATGTCCCTTCCACACCTAAAAGCTCTTCTGCCTTTCTAGTCAAAAGTTCCTGAGGAAGACAGGTGTGCCCTTCCTGGGCTGCCTGCTGCAAGGTATACAAAATCCCGCTTCGAATACGGAAATCAGAATCGGTGTGGATTCCGATTCTGGATGCGATCTCATCCGCAATTCGAAAACCCACACCTTGTATGTCGTCTGCCAGACGGTATGGATTCTCTTTCAAGATTCCATACAGTTCCTGACCATATGCTTTAAAAATCTTTACCGCCAGGGATTGAGAGATCCCATATTGCTGCAAGAAGATCATTGCCTGTCTTTGTTCCCGTTTTCCTTCTACCTGTTCTGCAATCTCCAGCGCCTTCCGCTGACTGATTCCCTTAATCTCTGCCAGACGTTCCGGCTCTTCTTCTATGATCCGAAGGGTATCTTCCTGAAACTTTTTTATCATCCGGGCCGCCAATGCGGCGCCGATTCCTTTGATAGCGCCGGAGGCCAGATAACGTTCCACAGCATCCAAATCTTCCGGCGGCTTTACCTGAAAAGACATCATCTTAAACTGCCTGCCGTAAGAAGGATGTACGGTGTATTCTCCAGTCAGTTCCAGATTCTCTCCCTCGCTGATTCCCTGAAAAATTCCCACGCAGGTGATCTCTTCCTCCTCATGAACCAGATTCAATACCGTATAGCCATTTTCTTGATTCTGATATACGATATGCTCCACATATCCTGTCAATATCTCCACAGCGCTACTCCAAACCGTAATTGCGTTTCATCTGTTCATAGAGCATCTGAGCGATTCCAAGTCCTTCTCCCTCCGTCACCTGTTCTGCCATCGTCTGAGTCATCTGCTCTTTATAGTAATCCTGCAATTGCCTGGTGGAAGCCGAAACATCATTGTCTGATTCTGGAACCATCCGCTGCATTGCCTTAAACATCTGCTCCACAAAGTATGCCTCAAAATCTTTGCAGACATCCATCAACTCATCTTCTGTCGCAGTAGACAGATCAGAGTTCAGCGTCTCCTCTAAACGATTGGCAGAAGTGGAAGCTGTATCTGTATTGTAATTATTGTAAACAGAATTAATTCCATCCATGCTAAGACTCATATGTATCCTTCTTTCTTCAAATTACCAAATTAACGTTTCAACTGGTTTGCCTGGCCCAGCATATCATCGGAAGCCTGAATTGCCTTTGAATTCATCTCATAAGCCCTCTGAGCCACAATCAGGTTTACCATCTCATCTGCCACCTGTACATTAGAACCCTCGATATATTTCTGGCGTACTTCACTCTGTGTTAGATTAGCCGTATTCGCCTCATTCATAGCCGCGCCAGACGCATCTGTCACTGCCAGAAGGCTGTTTGACAGTTTCTCAAGACCAGCCGGATTGTTAAACTGAAACAGTCCGATCGAGGTATTCATATCTACAAAATTCCCGTTTCCATCCATGTATCCAAATGCGCCTTCTGCTGTCACCCGCACTTTACTGCTGCTGACTCCTCCCGGCATAGTAATAGGATTGCCGTTGGTATCCAATACTGGATAACCATCTGCTGTTACCAGAGTAATGTTTCCATCGTTTCCAACGCTCAGTTTAAAATCTCCGTTTCGCGTATAGTAGGTATTGCCATCTGCGCCGCGCACCGCGAAAAATCCATCTCCTGAAATTGCAAAAGCAGTATTGCTCTCGCTGGCCAGCATAGAACCTTGAGTAAACTGAGAAGTCACAGATGCAACTCTCGTTCCCAAACCGACCTGAGCAGAAATCGGTTTGTTCTCTCCATTGGCGGTGGTGGTTCTCGTCTGCAGTGTTTGATACAGCAAAGACTTAAATTCTGCTTTTTCTGTTTTATAACCAGTGGTATTTACATTTGAAAGATTATGGGCAATGGTATCCACTGCCGTCTGCTGAGCAATCATGCCGGATGCTGCCGACCACAATGATCTCATCATAGCTTATACCGCTCCTTTCTATACTTTACCTATATTATTCACGGCTTTCTCAAGTGTTTCATCAATAGACTGAATGATTTTCTGATTGGTCTCGTACGCTCTGGAAATGGTAATCATCTCCACCATCTCAGATACCACATTCACATTGGACATCTCCAGCGTACCCTGGATCACCTGGGCGTCAGAAGCCTGCGCCTGGCCGCCTTCTACCAAATCATACATATTTTCGCCATATTTTGCCAAATAATTGTAATCTGCAAAATCCACTACGCCTATCTGTCCTACCAGCGCATTGTTCTGATACAGACTGCCGTTTTCATCTACTTTCAGCTCCACATTGGGATCTACTCTTATGTATCCGGCCTGCCCTGGATTCCCTGCCTGGGCCGCCGCCTGATTTAACACAAAATCTCCATCCTTTGTCATCAGATATCCTTCTCTGTTGACAGTAAAGGCACCATCTCTGGTATATTTTACGGAAGTTTCTCCTGCCTTATTGGTAAAGGAGATTGCAAAAAATCCATCCCCATCCAACGCCAGATCATAGACGTTATCTGTGACGCGGAAAGACCCCTGGCCATAATCCGTATAACATTCCCCGATCTTCACTCCCAGGCTTACATTCCCAATTCTTCTGGGAAGCCCCATGGTCGAGGTGTCTTTGATCTTAATTGCTAACTCTTCGTCGAAGGACTGCGAAGTTGACCCTTCTTTTTTGAATCCGTTCGTTGCAGAATTAGCCAGATTGTTGGTAAGCACATCCAGCCGGTTCTGCTGATTTAACATCCCTGTATACGCAGTATATAATCCTTTTACCATAATACCTGCTCCTTTGTGTCTCTAATGCTGCATATTACATTTATACATAAATTTTTATTTATGACCACTTCATTATGGCTGTTGCATCATACATAAATCTTTCTTTATGATCATTTCATTGTGGAGATTCTATGTGAAAATTCTATGTGAAGATTCCATGATATGAAACTCAACCGGATCAATCATCTTCCCTTTTCCCTGCCAAAAATTCCACGTATTTTCCTGTTCCGATGGCAACGCAGGTCATAGGCTCTTCCGCAGTCATGGTATTGATTCCGGTTCTGTCCTCAATCAATTCTTCCAGTCCCCGGAGCAGCGCGCCCCCTCCTGTCAAAATGATTCCCCGGTCTGCCACGTCTGCCGCCAGCTCCGGCGGCGTCTTCTCTAATACACTGTGTACCGCCTCCACAATCTGAAGGGTTGCCTCCCGTAACGCTTCTTCCGTCTCCTCAGAAGATACTGATACGGTTTTGGGAAGACCTGTCACCAGATTACGTCCCCTCACATCCATAGTGTCATTCTGTGCCAGTGGAAAACAAGTGCCGATCTTAATCTTAATATCTTCTGCAGTTCTCTCTCCAATCAAAAGATTATGCTTCTTTCTCATATATCGGACAATTGCCTCGTCAAAATCATCCCCTGCAATCTTAATGGAAGTACTTACCACAGTACCGCCCAAAGAAATCACCGCAATATCTGCAGTGCCTCCTCCGATATCTACAATCATATTGCCGCAGGGTTTGGCAATATCTACCCCTGCTCCAATCGCTGCCGCAATGGGTTCCTCAATAATAGAAACCTCCCTTGCCCCTGCCTGATAGGTGGCGTCTTCCACAGCCTTTTTCTCCACTTCGGTCACTCCGCTGGGAACACATACGCTGATTCTCGGTTTGCGGAAACTTTTTTTACCCATGGCTTTTTGAATAAAGTACTTTAACATTTTTTCGGTCACTGTGTAGTCAGAAATAACCCCTTGGCGCAAAGGTCTTACTGCCACAATGTTGCCCGGTGTTCTTCCAAGCATCAAACGAGCCTCTTCTCCAATGGCTTTTATCTTGTTGGTGTCTCTGTCAAAGGCAACAACGGAAGGCTCTTTTAATACGACGCCCTTTCCCTTTATATACACAAGGATGCTTGCTGTTCCCAGATCAATTCCAATTTCTGTCGACATGATGTGGTTCCCCTTTCATTTCTCTATCTGAAAATAAATCTAAACAAGTGCTCATAATTTTTTCCATAGAATAAACATAATAACTCTATTTTTCCATATATATTTACATTATATACAATCACAGAGAATTTTCAAAGTGTTTTTTTCCAAAATCAAAAAAAACGTCTATTATTAACCTTTTCCATGGAATTCCTTAGAAAAGTTTATGGAATTTTTATAATTTTTCTAAAGTTTTCCTCTTTTTTTCACATATCCTTCACATTCTCTGGTTATACTAGTACCTGTACTAGCTAACAAGCTAATATAATTTTTCATAACTCATGCTTCCTGGATTCCTAGCATCCAGGAGGTACTCCCCGAAATTTAAGGCTGTCCAAACGGACAGCCTTTTTTTATCTTATAGGATTAGGGTGTCAAAAGCGGTCCGCCGCAGGCGGAGAATCCTACGGAGCAGGATTCTTTCTTGTCTTATAGGAAGGGCGCTTTGTCACGTGAAAGCGCCCTTCTCATAAGATAAAATATAGAAATGCGCATGCAAATGCAGGGAAATAGGTTGCTGAAGCAACGCATTTGCGGCGCAGAATTCCCCAGAGCGAAATTCTTTTTTATTCACTTTCTTCTCCCTCCACCGACACAGTGGTGGAATCTCCTTTCCGTGCCTGTTCCATAGCCGCTTCGACCAGCTTCGTAAAATTACCACCGGAATTCGTGGCGCCTGTTAAAATATCCACTTTGGTATCTTTCTGACCGTCAATCAGCTGTTGTACATATTCCCTGGTATACTTGTTAGGATAAGTTCCCTCTACAGAACCCATATTCCGCATATACTCATTGTCCCAGGCTTTGATAAATCCACTCTCATCTTTTGCGTTAAATTCCGCTGATACGATAATATCGTCCTTTACCTGAATACACACATATTCTTTCCATCCATGGGAAAATTCCGACATCTCTGCAGTATAATAACCGTCTTTTAGTTTATTTCCACATCCTGACAGCAGGATTACAAATATCAGAACAGACAAACTTATCATCTTCTTTTTCATTCCAATTCACCTTCCTTTAATTTCACAGCTGCCACTACCTCGCCCAATTCCTCTGCCTGGGTCAGAGACAAAGCCGCTGTCTCATCTGTCTCTTTTGCAAGCTGCTGATTGGTATTTGCAATTTCAAGAACTTTATCCACTTCCCTAGTCACCATAGAGACAGCCTCTTCCTGTTCTGACACCACGCGGGCCATACCCTGAGAGATCTCTGTAAATTTCTCTGTTGCAGTGTAAATCTCTTTAAAAGAATCTGCTGTTAAATCTGCTGTCTTCAAGCCTTTTTCAATGGAAATATTTGCCTGTCCGATAATATCTCCTGTCTGCTTCAATGCATCTGCAGTCTGATCTGCCAATACGCCAATCTGCTGCGCAACCACCGCAAATCCTCTGCCTGACTCTCCGGCACGAGCAGCCTCTATAGAGGCATTTAAGGCCAGCAGGCTTGTCTGAGAAGAAATCTCTTCAATGAGCTGGCTGATCTGAGTAATGTCCTGCATATTTTCATAAATATCATGCATAGTCTCCAGCATAGATCCCATATGTTCCCGGCCCTGGCTTACTTTATCTTCTGCGCCGTTGGCACATTTTTTCACCTGAGACGCACTTTCTGCAATATGATCAATCTGATCTGTAATTTTCTGAATGCTGTCCCTCAAACGCTCCAATGCCACAGCCTGTTCCATGGAACCGTCATAGAGCCGTTTAGCATAACCAGACACCTCAGAAGAATTCTCATTTACCGCCTGAGAAGAGCGGTTGATTCTCTGCATCGTCTCGTTCAAAGAAACTGTAATGGCAGATAATGCCTCCCGGATAGCCGCAAAATCCCCATGAAAGGTATCTGGAACCTCTTTGGAATAATCCCCCTCTGACAAAAATCCAAGGGAAGATTTTATATCATTGATATAGCCATCCATACTGGATATGGTTTTAGCCAAGGCATTAGTCAAAACCTCTGCTTCATCATTGGTCTCTGCCAGAACTACTTCATCTTTCAGGTTTCCTTCCGACAATGCGGTTAATCTTCCGGTTGCCAGGGAAAGAGAATCTGAAATACTATCTGCCATTTTTATGATCACATATCTGGAAACCACCAGCAAAATCACCGCAATCAAAACGCAGAGAAAAACAGAGGTAAATAGAATCTTCTGAAATTCCCGGCGGGGCGCGTCAATGATTAAGGTCCAGTTGGTTCCCGGCACCGGCGCATAAGCCACATAATGGCGGATTCCATGAAGGCTCATAGATTCAGAGCCAGTCTGAGAATTGATCATATCGTCAAAAATCTCTTTATTTCTCCCCGAATTATAAAGTTCATAAATATTTTCATGTTTCTGCATATTTTCCAGATCTTTATCTGCTATGATCACTCCCTCCTCATTGATCATATAGGAAGATCCTGTTGCGCCGATATTGATATTGCTCAGCACATCGTTCAGCAGATCATATTTATAACTTCCCACCAGATACGACACTACCTCTCCGTCTCTGGTCATGGGAAGCGCTACGCAAAGCTGCCAGATATCGTCGGCATAATAAGGTTCGTCAATTACAATATTATTGGTTTTTGTCAGATATGTATAATACTTTTCCTCCGCAATATTTTCTGGAGCTGTCTCATCTCCATACAATTTCTGCCCAGACAGATCATAGCCCCCCAGCCAGACAAATTCAATTCGGCTCTCCCTCTCATCCAAAACTTTCTGTTTCTCTTCTTTTGGAGCCTCCTGATCTGTCAAAATATCCTCTAAGGCCAGGTTCGCCATACGATCTGTCAGTAAATGCAGATTTGAACTTACATTCTGTGAGGAAGTTTTTGCCATCATCTGCAGATTTTCCATCAAAATAGAATCTGTAGATACAAAACTGCTGATAATCATAACAAGGGTAAGCAGAGCCCCAAGTATAATGGACACAGACATAACATAGAAGACAATGATTTGTTTGATCGTTTTTTTCTTTTCCATAATCTTTTGTTATCCTTTCTCACTATTGTCTTTTATTATATCAAGTTTTTTAAAAAGGAACAAACTGTTTCTTCCCTTTTCGTCGCTTTTCATCAATTGTCAAAAATACTTGATTCCCTTTTCTCTTCCTCCTATAATTATAAGATAAGAAAGATATACGAAAAACAGGAGGTCCACATAATGACAAACCTTTATGATCGAACAGATATCTATGATTTGCTGGAGAACAAATCCCAATTTGACGCCTATCAAAAGCATTGGGAATCCCTGCTGCAAGGAAAAAATATTCACACATTCCTGGATGTAAGCATTGGCTCCGGCAGCGTTACATTACCTATCCTCAATTTGGGAATACAATTATCAGGCTCGGACCTAAATAAAGAAATGTTAAAAAAATGCCGCTGCAAATCCCAGAATATGAAACATGAAATAGAATTAAAATGCAGTGACTTTCGAGATCTGTCCTGCTGGAAAGGACAGGAATTTGACTGTGTGGCAAGCACTGGAAACTCCCTGCCCCACGTGGAAAACCACCATGTTTTGACTGCACTGGAACAAATGGATGCTTTGATAAAGCCCGGTGGTTACCTGTATTTTGACACAAGAAATTGGGATAAAATTTTGAAAGAACGTCCTAGATTCTACCTATATGATCCGATTCTTTTAGAAGAACAGCGGGTAAATCTAGTTCAGGTATGGGACTATCACTCTGACAATTCCATGACATTCAATCTTTTATATACCTTTGAAAAAGATAATAAAATTTTTCAAAAGGAGAAGTTTGAAGAACATTACTATCCTATCGCCAGGGATATGCTCTTAAAAAAATTGAATGCCATGGGGTATGCCGAAATTAAAATTCAATGTTTTCCCTCTTATTTTGAAATGCCGGAATTTGAACATGTGGAATGGTATTGTGTTATGGGAAAGAAAATGAGAACCCACTCAAATTCTACCGTTCCAGGTACTTTTTGATATATTTTCCAGTGTAGGAAGCCTCGATCTCTGCCACTTCTTCCGGCGTTCCGCAGGCAATCACTCTGCCGCCTCCATCGCCGCCTTCCGGCCCCATATCAATAATATGATCTGCTGTTTTTATTACATCCAGATTGTGCTCAATGACCACCACCGTATTGCCCCCTTCTGCCAAACGCTGGAGAATCTCTGTCAATTTGTGTACGTCGGCAAAATGCAGCCCGGTAGTTGGTTCATCCAGAATATAAATGGTCTTGCCCGTACTGCGTTTACTAAGCTCTGTGGCCAGCTTGATACGCTGAGCCTCCCCGCCGGAAAGTGTGGTGGAAGGCTGCCCCAACTTAATATAGGAGAGTCCTACGTCATAGAGCGTCTCTATTTTCCGCCGGATCGTAGGCACATTTTCAAAGAAGGCCATAGCCTCCTCCACCGTCATATCCAGCACATCATAAATGTTCTTACCTTTGTATTTTACTTCCAGGGTCTCTCTATTATAACGTTTCCCGCCGCACACCTCGCAGGGCACATAGACGTCTGGCAGAAAATGCATCTCTATCTTTAAAATTCCATCTCCAGAACATGCTTCACAGCGGCCGCCTTTTACATTAAAACTAAACCGGCCCTTGGCATATCCTTTGGCTTTCGCATCCGGCGTCGCCGCAAACAGATCCCGGATCTGGTCAAACACCCCTGTATAGGTGGCAGGATTGGATCTGGGGGTTCTTCCAATGGGAGACTGGTCAATGTCGATCACCTTATCTAATTGCTGAATTCCTTCTATCATTTTGTGCTTTCCCGGAATCACTCTGGCGCGGTTCAGATCCCTGGCCAGATGTTTGTAAAGGATCTCGTTGGTCAGGGAAGATTTTCCAGAGCCAGATACCCCTGTCACACAAGTCATCACTCCCAAAGGAATCTCCACGTCTATTCCTTGTAAATTATTTTCCTGTGCTCCTTTAATCTTTAAAAATCCAGTTGGTTTTCTTCTGGTCTCCGGCACAGGAATCTTGATCCTGCCGCTGAGATAGGCTCCCGTAATGGAATCCTTGTTTTTCATAATTTCTTTTGCAGTTCCTTGAGCCACCAGAAGACCTCCATGCTCTCCGGCTCCCGGCCCGATATCTACTATGTGATCCGCAGCAAACATGGTATCCTCATCATGTTCCACTACAATCAGGGTATTTCCCAGGTTTTTCAGATTCTTTAAAGTATTCAGAAGTTTATCATTATCTCTCTGATGAAGTCCGATACTGGGCTCATCTAAAATATAAGCTACCCCTACCAATCCAGAACCGATCTGAGTTGCCAGACGAATACGCTGGGCTTCTCCTCCGGAAAGAGTTCCGGTGGCCCGTGATAAAGTCAGGTAGTCCAGTCCAACATCTACTAAAAATCCAACTCTGGCTTTTATCTCCTTCAACACCTGGGCGCCGATCATCTTCTGCTGCTTTGTCAATTCCATTCCCTCCAAAAATTCTTGTAATTTTCGAATGGACATGGAAGTCACTTCATAAATATTCTTTTCCGCAATGGTTACCGCAAGAGCCTCTTTTTTCAGTCGCTGGCCTCCGCAGGTTTTACAGGGCGTCACCCGCATAAATGCTTCATACTCCTGTTTCATGGTATCAGAACTTGTTTCCCGATAGCGGCGCTGCACATTTTTTATCAATCCTTCAAAAGCAACGTCATAAACACCCTCTCCCCGCTGGCCTTTGTAATGCACTTTCAATTCCTTTCCGCCTGTTCCGTTGAGAATCACATTCTGCACCTTTTTGGAAAGTTCCTCAAAAGGCGTGTCCAGATCAAAACCGTATTCTTCTGACAAAGCCTGTAAAATGGCATTGGTAAAACTGCCCTTATCTGTGCTGGACTGCCATCCCATTACCTGAATGGCTCCTCCTGCAAGACTTAGGGACCTATCTGGAATCATAAGATCCACATCAAATTCCATTTTGTACCCTAACCCGAAACAGTCCTGACAGGCTCCGAAAGGATTGTTAAAGGAAAAGCTTCTGGGCTCTATCTCATCAATACTGATTCCGCAGTCTGGACAGGAAAAGCTCTGAGAAAAATTAATAGGCTCTTTGCCAATCACATCTACCGTCATCAATCCCTCTGCCAACTCCAACACATTTTCCACGGAATCTGACAGACGTTTTTCAATCCCCGGCTTCACCACCAGACGGTCCACCACGATCTCTATATTATGTTTGATATTTTTGTCCATTGGTATCTCTTCCGTCAGATCATAAATATTTCCATCCACCTGGACCCGGACATAGCCGCTGCGTTTCGCCTGTTCAAATAATTTCTGATGGGTTCCCTTACGTCCCCGTACCACTGGAGCCAAAAGCTGAATCTTCGTTCCTTCTTCCAGTGATAAAATCTGGTCTACCATCTGATCTACCGACTGTTTCTTGATCTCTTTTCCGCAGACAGGACAATGGGGAATTCCAATTCTGGCATATAAAAGACGAAAATAATCGTATATCTCAGTAACCGTTCCCACCGTAGATCTGGGATTGCGGTTGGTAGATTTCTGATCAATAGAAATAGCAGGGGAAAGGCCTTCAATCCGCTCTACATCAGGCTTCTCCATTTGTCCCAAAAACTGTCTGGCATAGGAAGACAAAGATTCCATATACCTGCGCTGTCCTTCTGCATAAATAGTGTCAAAGGCAAGAGAAGATTTTCCTGATCCACTTAGCCCCGTCAAAACGATAAATTCATTTCTGGGAATATCCACATCCAGATTTTTCAAATTATGCTCATTGGCTCCTCTGATTTTAATGTACTGTTTTTCTTGTTTCGCCATTTGAATAAACTCCTTTACATATCACGCAGATTCTTCTTTAACTCTATCATCTTATCACGCAGCTCTGCCGCCGCCTCGAAATTCAATTCTGCCGCCGCTGCCTGCATCTTTTTCTGAATCTCTCCAATCAATTTTTCCAATTCTTTCTTGCTCATGGACTCTGGATCTTTCTGGAACTGATATTCTTCTTTTGCCACTTTTTTGGAAATACTGATCAGCTCCCGCACTGACTTCTGAATCGTAGTCGGGGTAATTCCATGTTCCTGATTATAGGCTTCCTGTTTCTTCCTTCTCCGCTCTGTCTCATCAATCGCCGCCCTCATAGAATCCGTAATGCTGTCTGCATACATGATCACATGGCCTTCCGAATTCCGGGCCGCCCTTCCTATGGTCTGAATCAAAGAAGTCTCAGAACGCAGAAACCCTTCTTTATCTGCATCCAGAATGGCCACCAAAGTAATCTCTGGAATATCCAGTCCTTCCCGCAGCAAGTTGATTCCCACCAGCACGTCGAACACATCCAGACGCAGATCCCGGATGATCTCCGCCCGCTCTAAGGTGTCAATATCAGAGTGAAGATATTTCACCCGGATTCCCACTTCCCGCATATAATCAGTCAGATCTTCCGCCATTTTCTTGGTCAGCGTGGTAATCAACACTTTATTTTTCTTTGCGATTTCTCTATTCACTTCACCAATCAAGTCGTCAATCTGTCCTTCCACCGGCCGCACATCTACTTTCGGGTCCAATAGACCAGTGGGACGGATAATCTGCTCTGCCCGAAGCAATTCATGTTCCTTTTCATAGACGTTGGGCGTTGCAGATACAAAAAGCATCTGATCTATCTTGCTCTCAAATTCTTCAAAATTCAAAGGACGGTTATCTTTTGCAGAAGGCAGACGAAATCCATAATCCACCAATGTGGTTTTCCTGGACTGGTCCCCGGCATACATTCCCCGCACCTGAGGAATCGTAATATGGGACTCGTCCACAATAATCAAAAATTCCTCTGGAAAATAATCCATCAAAGTTTGAGGCGGCACTCCTGCCGGCATCCCTGCCAAATGCCTGGAATAATTCTCAATACCGCTGCAGAATCCCGTTTCCCGCAGCATCTCAATATCAAAATTGGTGCGTTCTGCAATCCGCTGGGCCTCCAGCAGCTTGTCCTCTCCCTTAAAATAATTCACCCGTTCTTCCAATTCTTTCTCTACCTCAGCAACAGCCCGGTTTATCTGCTCTTGAGGCACCACATAATGAGAGGCTGGAAAGATACTGATATGTTCCAAACGATTTTTAATCTCTCCCGTCAGCACGTCAATCTCTGTAATCCGGTCAATCTCATCTCCAAAAAATTCTACCCGAACAGCTGTATCTCCGCAGTTGGCCGGAAAAATCTCTACCACATCCCCCCGCACCCGGAAAGTTCCTCTGTGGAAATCCATATCGTTTCGAGTGTACTGGGTGTCAATCAATCTCCTGATCACCTCATCCCTGTCCTTATTCATACCTGGACGCAGGGACACCATCATTTTCTCAAAATTCTCCGGCTCCCCAAGGCCATAGATGCAAGATACGCTGGATATGATAATTACATCTTTCCGCTCAATCAAAGACGCTGTGGCAGACAGCCTGAGCTTGTCTATCTCCTCATTGATCGAAGAGTCTTTGGCAATATAAGTGTCCGAAGAAGGAACATAAGCTTCCGGCTGGTAATAGTCGTAATAGGACACAAAATACTCCACTGCATTCTCCGGGAACATCTCCTTGAATTCTCCGTATAGCTGCGCCGCAAGCGTCTTGTTGTGGGCGATAACCAGCGTCGGCTTCTGCAATTCCTGAATGACATTCGCCATCGTAAATGTCTTGCCGGAACCCGTAACCCCTAGTAAAGTCTGGAATTGATTGCCCTCCTTGAAGCCT
>JAAWBG010000034.1 GCA_022792535.1 Lachnospiraceae bacterium | reverse complement strand
TTAGCCTCAAATGTAGCAAGCCAGAGTTTTGCCTAATCCTTTCTTCAGATTCCACCTCACGATGGACACCCTTGGCTTCGGCTGTATCCTTCCCACTGCCGGGCGGATTGGGGACTTTCACCCGTTAGAACGTATGCCCACTGGGCACACCAAAAAAGATGCATAACCATACTATGATTATGCATCTTTTTGAATGCTTTGTCTATTCTGTTTTACGCGATGGCGTACTTATTTAATACGTTTTCAAAGGAAATATCTTCTCCACCGTATTTCACTGTCAATTCTTTTTGTATTCCCAGTCCCATAACTCCCAGAATTGACTTAGCGTCAATTACCATGCGCTGGTCTGAAATATCTATATCAAAGTCACACATACCAGCAGCACGTACAAAATCACACACCTCATCTGCATCTGATAATCTAATAACTTTCTCATTCATCATTGCATTCATTGTTCTCATCCTTTCTATCACTTTGAATTACAATCGTTCTCACCGGAACTTGTGGCAAATTATGCCATCTTTCTTATATTTTGTCAACTCTGTTCTAACTCCTCTGTTTTTCAAAAAACCTGAAAAACTAACGGGTTTTTCTTAAAACCATTCCTCTTTCTGCATAAAAATCACAATTCACTGGTACTTTTTTCTCATGCTTACTTTTACTATTTGTATATTTTTCCCCATTTTTACTATTTTTTTTCAAAAAATTGTAGATTTCTCCATTTTTTGAAAAAAGTATTGTAAATCACATAACATGGCATTTTCTTTTGCATCACTATATTTTTCTCTGCATATATCCTGCAGGAGATTCTTTCTTGACTATTCTTTGATAAAATTTTATAATTATTCTATCTTAAATCATTATATGATAAAAAGGAAAAGAGGATCAATTCTCTCGTATTTTTACCAGAACTTCCGTATTTTTACCATTGAAATTCGGACGGTAGATCCGGCTTTTCTCTGGAGGCTACTATGGAATCACAACATATTTTATCTGTTTTACAACAGGTACAGGATGGAGCGCTTGACATCCATACTGCCTATGACAAATTAAAAATCAGTCCTTTTGAAGATCTTGGATACGCCAAAATCGACCACCACCGGAAAATCCGCCAGGGCGCTCCAGAAGTAATCTATGGAGCGGGAAAGACTGCTGAACAGATGGAAGGTATCATCCAATCTCTTTTATCCCACTGCCCGGAAAATATTCTGATCACCCGGCTGTCTGAGGAATCTGCTTCCTATCTGTCTCACCGTTTTTCCCTCACTTATGATAAACTGTCCCGCATTGGAATTATCAACCGGACGGAACATCTCACTGCTTCCGGCACAATTCTCGTGGCCACAGGAGGCACCAGCGATATTCCTGTAGCAGAGGAAGCTGCCCTTACCGCAGAAGTACTGGGCAACCGAACAGAGCGGCTCTATGATGTGGGAGTTGCCGGAATCCACCGCCTGCTATCTCATGCAGACAGTATTTCCAAAGCCACTGTAATCATTGCCGTGGCTGGGATGGAGGGAGCTTTGGCCAGCGTAATCGGGGGCTTAAGCGACTGTCCGGTAATCGCAGTTCCCACCAGTATCGGCTATGGCGCTAACTTTCAGGGACTTTCCGCTTTGCTGTCCATGCTGAATTCCTGCGCAAGCGGTGTCAGCGTAGTAAATATTGACAATGGATTTGGGGCTGGCTACCTTGCCAGCATGATCAATCACATAGGAGGTAATGAACCATGAAAACACTCTTTCTTGAATGTAACATGGGCGCTGCCGGCGATATGCTGATGGGCGCCCTTTATGAACTTTTATCCGACTCTGAGCAGGAACAATTCTTAGAAACCATGAACAGTCTTTTTCCGGAACAGATCATGATACATGCCCTTCCCTCTGAAAAATGCGGTATCTGGGGCACCAAAATAAATGTTGTCATTCTGGGGCGGACAGAAAATGATCCTCCAGTTTCAGGGTCTGACTCCTCTCAAAAGCAGGAACATTCCCACAGTCTCCACACCTCTTATCCAGAAATGTTGGAGCGAATTGATCATCTTCCTGTTTCTTCCTCGGTCAAGGAACATGCAAAGGCTGTCTACACTTTAATTGGCAACGCAGAGAGCAATGCTCATCACACCCATATCTCACAGATCCACTTCCACGAAGTAGGTACTTTAGACGCATTGATGGATGTGGTTGGCTGCTGTATCTTACTGGAAACTCTGAAACCAGAACAGATCATTGCCTCTCCCATCCATGTAGGCAGCGGCAGTGTTCGATGCGCCCACGGCATTCTTCCAGTCCCTGCTCCTGCCACTGCAGAGATTCTGCGGGATGTGCCTATTTACTGCGGCTCAATCAATGGAGAATTATGCACGCCCACCGGCGCCGCATTGCTGAAACATTTTGTCGGACAATTTACTGCCATGCCTCCCATGGCCATTGAAAAAACCGGTTATGGTATGGGAACCAAAGACTTTCCCTCTGCCAACTGTCTGCGCGCTTTCTGGGGCAATATGAATATTCTTCCGGTTCCCGCTCCCAGACAGCTTCCTGGTTCTTATGAAAAGAGTCCTCTCTCTCAGACATCCACAGAGGAAACACATCCTGACTTCTATACCGAACAATTCCACAGCCTGGATCAGATTCTGGAACTTTCCTGCAATTTAGACGATATGACTCCAGAGTCCATTTCCTACGCAGTGAATCTCCTGTTAGAGGCAGGCGCTTTGGATGTGTTTACTACCCCTGTCTATATGAAGAAAAACCGTCCTGGTATTTTACTAACCTGTCTGTGCAATTTAGAAGAAGAAATACGTTTCAGCCGGCTGATTCTAACCCACACTTCCACCCGCGGGATCCGTATTCAACCCTGCTACCGCAGAACTTTAGACGCTCAGTTCCGTAAAGTCCATACTCCTTACGGTGAAGTCACAGTAAAGATCAGCACAGGTTACGGTATCAGCAAATACAAGCCAGAATACGAAGATGTAGCTGCCGCAGCCAAACATTGGAAGGTTCCTTTCTCCAAAGTATATGACGCAGCCATGGAAGCCTGTACCCTTTCATAGGCGGCTTATCTCTTTCTTCTATAGGAAAGACGCTTTCACACTTCAATGTTGCAAAGTATTTCCTATAGACAAGAAAGAATTCTGCTCCGCAGGGTTCTCCGCCTGCGGCGGACCGCTCCCGCGGTTCATTTCCTTTCCGCCGCAGTGCGATCATTCTATTTTCTCTTATAGGAAATCCGAAGGAATTTCCTATAAGAAGAAAAAACAGACCGGAAGTATTTACTTTACATAAATACTTCCGGTCTTTTATGTAATTCGTGCTCTTCTTAACTTATCTCATCGAAACATCAACCCTCCACACTCACTTCTTAACTGGAAGCTAAATGTTTCATAGATATTTCTTACTGATTCAACATAGTTGCCAATGATTCTGAATCAAACAATGCATACTGTAATGCTAATACATCTTCTGAATTTGGAGTCCATGTCTTATCTACCAGCTCTACACGAACTGTAACACTTTCTTCTTCATCATAAGTTACATTGCCAAGCTCAGTCTTAAATGACTCGATCAATGCATTGATCAATTCTTCCTCTGATTCCTCGCCTGTAATGTTGTTTGCAAAGGTTTCAAGGGCCGGCTCAAAAATCTTCATTCTCTGGCATTTTACTTCTACTTCATAAGAATTGTCTTTCTTGGTAGAATCTCCAACCGTATATTTTACACCTTCATAAATGTCTGTCATAACTTCTCTGAACTCTGCTTTCTGTTCTTCAGAAGCGGTGGATCCTAAAATAACTGTAACCTGGCTGTCAAGTCCGTCGTTATATAATTTCTCACATTCCTCTTTTGTTCCGACTTTCTGTTTTACCAGACTTTCTGATTCGCCTTTGTAAGAATTATCCAACAATGCCTGGATATATTCGCTGGCGTCAAAAGAGTTTCCACATCCCACTAATAACATAGCAGCCATAATTGCTGTCAGCAGGAGTCCTACCATTTTACCATGTTTCTTTACATTCATAATCTACATTCCTTTCGTAATATGATTTTGAAGTAAGTTATCTTAAGATAACCTACTTTATATAATCTACCATATAAGTTTTGGAAATGTCAATATATTGTGAAGAAAACATGAAAAATTTGTGAATTTTTTTGACATTTTCAAACCTTTGTCTTAAGATCTTAGAGACAGAATTCTATTACAAAATATGCATGATCCAACAAAAACAGGGCATACTAGACAGTAAATGACCTACAATGGGAGGGTTATGTATGAAAAAAAATTTTCTTCTCTGCGGCTTTACCGGATGGTGCTTAGAAATCCTTTTTACCTCTTTTGATTCTTTCCGAAAACGAGAACTGCAGCTTATGGGAAAAACGTCCTTATGGATGTTTCCTATCTATGGCATGGCTGCTTTTTTCAAACCTGTCTACCGTCTGCTAAAACACTTTCCTGCCTTTATTCGAGCCTTTTTTTATTCCTGTTTCATTTTTCTAGGAGAATATATCAGCGGAAGTATTTTGAAAAAACATCGAATGTGTCCCTGGGATTACAGCCACGCCCGGACGAACATCAACGGCGTTATCCGTTTAGACTACGCTCCCTATTGGATGGTTACAGGCTTGATCTTTGAAAAACTCCTGTCTCATTCTTCTGATCCTCACACAAAACATTTTTAAACCGGGCAGAAAACAGGCAGGATTCCCCGCCTGGAGCGGGCCGCTTTTGCGGCTTATCTCCTTTCCACCCCAGCGTGAAAGTTGTTTTTCACTTTATAAGACTATCCTTCTCCTGTCCGAACATTTCACAACTCGTCTGCATCTGCAATTCCGATATCTAATGTATTCAAGGTTCTCTTTTTCTGGCGGGCCTCCTCTGACGCCTCTAAAATAAAACTCTTGATCTCTTTGCCATGCTTGATATGCGTCAGGGAAAGCTGGGGATGAGTCACGTCCCCGGTATAGCAGATGACGGTAGACAATCCAAAGATCCGTTCCAAAAGCGTCGTCGTCAGCTTTACATCCTGAATCTTGTACATATAACAATCATTTTCTTCTGTTTTCAGAAGTCCTGTATTGATGGTAAGCATCTCCTGTCCTATCGTATATTTTGTAAAAGTCCAGGGCAGGCCAAAAAACAGAATTCGTCTTCGTTCCTGGTATTCTCTATTTTCATTTCCCATAAATTTTGTAGAATCCCTTCTCCTTCTTCTTAGGATTCCTCTCCTTTCCTCTCGGCAATTCTCTCTTCTAATACAGCATTCTGCAATTGCCCGTTTCTTTTCTTCATCATAGCTATTTCCTGTTATAATGTCAACCAGAATTCTGTTTAAGTTTTCCTTGAAATTTAAAATCTCTTATTATATGATAGATAAAAGGTTCGCCTGTGAACTTTCCAATACAAAAAGAACATTCATACTTTCAACTTAATGATTTAGGAGGAAAATTATGCAGCATTTAATGAGCCCTCTGGATTTGTCTGTGGAAGAACTGGACAAACTCCTTACGCTTGCAAATGATATCGAGAAGCATCCTCAGAAATATGCCCATGCATGTGAAGGCAAAAAACTTGCCACTTGCTTCTATGAACCCAGTACCCGGACCAGACTTAGCTTTGAAGCAGCCATGTTAAATCTCGGCGGCAATGTTCTTGGTTTTTCCAGCGCAGACAGCAGTTCTGCCTCCAAGGGAGAAAGTGTTTCTGATACGATCCGCGTGATCTCCTGTTATGCAGATATATGCGCTATGCGTCACCCCAAGGAAGGCGCTCCCCTGGTAGCTTCCCAGCGTTCCGGCATTCCCGTGATCAATGCAGGAGACGGCGGCCACCAGCATCCCACCCAGACTCTCACAGATCTGCTTACGATCCGTTCTCTCAAAGGACGTCTTGATCATCTTACCATTGGTCTTTGCGGCGATCTGAAATTTGGACGCACCGTTCACTCTCTCATTCACGCATTAATCCGTTATCCCCATATCAAATTCATTCTGATCTCACCGGAAGAACTCCGCGTTCCAAGTTATATCCGGGAAGACGTACTAGAAAAAAATCACGTCCCCTTCCAGGAAGTTGAACGCTTAGAAGACGCCATGGCTGACCTTGACATTTTGTATATGACCAGAGTCCAAAGAGAGCGTTTCTTCAACGAAGATGATTATGTACGAATGAAGGATTTCTATATTCTGAACAAAAAGAAAATGGCTCTTGCCAGAGAAGACATGATTGTAATGCATCCCCTTCCCAGAGTAAATGAAATTTCTGTGGATGTGGACGATGATCCCAGAGCCGCTTATTTCAAACAGGCACAATACGGCGTCTATGTGCGAATGGCTCTGATTCTTACTTTACTGGAGGTGACTGTATGTTAAATGTAGGCGCGATTACAGAAGGTTTTGTGTTAGACCATATTCAAGCCGGCAACAGCTTGTCTATCTACTATGACCTGAAATTAGACCAGCTAGACTGCTGCGTTGCCATTATCAAAAATGCCCGCAGCAATAAAATGGGTAAAAAAGATATTCTGAAAGTAGAATGCGATATTGACAACTTAGATCTGGACGTCCTTGGATTTATTGACCACAATATTACAGTCAATATTATCAAAGGAGAAAAAATTGTGGAAAAGCGGGAGCTTCACCTTCCCAAAGAGATCAAAAATATTGTCCGCTGTCGGAATCCCCGCTGTATTACCTCCATCGAACAGGAACTAGATCAGATCTTTCTGCTGACAGATCCTGAAACAGAAACCTATCGCTGCAAATACTGCGAAGAAAAATACGAGGGACCGAAACGGGCCAAATAATTCAATTTCTCAGCTCTTTTTTACAAATTCTGTTCTGCATTTTGGACAGGTAATACAGATCCTGCCTTTTCCTCTAGGTACTCTTACCTTCTGACTGCAGGACGGACATTTGTAAAAATGATAGATCTTTCTCTGTTTAGCATGTTCCCTTCTGCGGTTCTTCTTTACTGCCAGCTGATAACGCCAGTTCATAAACTTCTGATTTTCCTGATATCGCTTTTCAATCTGTTTTGACATCATTCGGTAGTATTCATATCCCATCAATGCCAATGCCAAAATATAGAAAATATCCCACTTAGAAAAAAGAGAAAGAAACAGCAGCACCAATGAAATTCCCATGTATACCTGGCCCAAAGGATCTGCTCCATATCTTCCCATCATAAAACGCTGCATCTTTTGTCTCATAACATCCACTCCTGCTCTTTTTATAATTTATGTCTATATCTTATTCTTCTCTTGGCGTTATTTCACTTTCATTTACTTTTGAACCCAATGGTAGCGCAGAATACTTTCAAAGTCAATGGAGTTATTTTCTTTTAAGAATTATTTTATACTTTGTTTATTCCTGATCTTCCGCCTGTGAAGCTGCACACTCCTTTTGCACGAGTGCGCATATTATTGTTCTCTTATAGGAAATCCGAAGGAATTTCCTATAAGACGAGAAAAACCCCGCAGAAAACTGCGGGGCAAGCAGGGCGATAAGCCGGGTTATGTCTTGGATGATCATCTATCTAGCCTGACTGTTGCCAGTCAGATCCTGCGACCTACCTAAAGCTGGCGGGCCACGTCAACGCTTTTGTTCGGTCTTGCTTCGAATGGGGTTTACATGTGCCCCGGCTGTTACCAGCCAGGCGGTAGTCTCTTACACTGCCCTTCCACCCTTACTGTCCTTCAGACAGCGGTACATTTCTGTTGCACTTTCCTTGGAGTCGCCTCCACCGGCCATTAACCGGCATCCTGCCCTGTGAAGCCCGGACTTTCCTCACCTGCGGTCTTTCGACACC
>JAAWBG010000033.1 GCA_022792535.1 Lachnospiraceae bacterium | reverse complement strand
TAGCGCATATCTTGTGTTATAGTAGTCATAGCAGAGAACTCCTTTCGGTTTGTTTTGGTTGTGGTGACTTAAATTATAACACAAAGGCAGTGTCTCTGCTTTTTAAATATTGAGTTGTAACACATGTATTGTAATCCTACACTCCCTTTTATTTTTTAAATACTGAAATACTTGAGACTGACCAGCGGATATGGTATCATTTGGTAAAGCGAATCAAATACCTGGGAGATGGGATTTTATTTCCAACAGGAATAAGAGGAAGACAGAGGAGGACATTGTGAAAAAGCGAAAGATGTCATATTCCGCATATCATCTGGTGCAGATTTTATGTGTATTGCTGGCATTATTTGATATAACGGTAACTGCATTTTCCACCTATGATATTATGGAAGAGAGTGTGAGCAATCAGATTGGACTGACTGAGAGCAAGATCGCAGAATATATGAGTAATGTCTGGAATCTTGCAGAGGCGATTGCAGAAAATGAAAAAATACAGGATACCAGTATCTCTTTAGAGGAGAAGGCAAAAGTGCTGAATTCTTTTGCAGAAACTTATGGATTGTATTCCATTGGACTTGCAGATGGGGAGGGGAATTTCTCTTCCACTGATTATGACGGTATTATAAATATCAGCGATAATCCACAGTATCAGAATGTCAGAGAGAAGCAGGAAAATATATTGACAGATATCTATCTGGCAGACCGGGGAGAGAATACGCAGATTTTTACTGTCTGGAGACCTTTTTTTGATCAAAAAAGCGGAGAATGGGCAGGCGCTGTGGAGATTTCCGTTTATTTTGATTATATGCAGAATATTATTGAAGGGGATTCCATTGATGGCAAGTACTATTTTTGTATGTATGACAGTCAGTTTCAGGCGTCGGCCCATGCCAACATAAGAGCAAGGGGACAGAGTTTTGATGAAAATTTTGAATTGAATCACTGGGTCAGCAAAGAGGCGGAAGAGATCAAGGGCTGTTTGGAAAGACGAGAGAGAGTATCTTATTGGAAAGTGTATGAGGGAAAACTCCAGTACTGTAAATATATTCCCATTCGAAATACAGATTGGAATCTGTCGATCCGTACCAACGTGGCGGAATGTTACAGAATCTCTCTTTTGGCATTACTCAGTAAAGTATTACTGTACATTGTGGTGATTATTTTGTTCTGGTGGAAGGGAAGCCGTGAGAGCAGTAAGCGTCAGTCTACCTTTAGCTGGATGACTGATATGGTGGATGAGATCTTTATTATGCAGAATGCCGATACAGGGGAATTGGAATATATCAGTAACAATGCGGAGCGGATTATGGGATATTCGCCGAAAGAGATCCGGCAGCAGCAGGGGTTGATCGCCCAGTGGCTTGTGGAGAATGGCGTGAATATCCAGGAGATCACCCAAAGCCAGGACTGCCAATTCCAGCGAAGGATTATCAACCCTCATACAGGAGAACAGAAGGAGTTCAGCATACATATTTATGTTAGAAATGGCAGAGAAGGCAATTACCGTATTGTGGTGATCACAGACCGAACCAGGGAGATACGCCAGAAAGAGGCTCTGGAGACTTCACTTTTGCAGGTGAAAAATGCAAGCAAGGCAAAGAGCAGATTTCTGTCTAATATGAGCCATGATATTCGAACGCCTATGAACGCCATTGTGGGGATGACCACCATTGCAAAAATGAATCTGGATCATCCGGAAAAATTACAAGACTGTATTCAGAAAATTGAATTGTCCTCTATGCACTTAAAAAGCCTGATCAATGACGTATTGGACATGTCCAAGATCGAGAGCGGAAAAGTTGTCTTAAATGAAGAGGTGTTCAATCTCTCTGCAATGCTTCAGGAAGTAGGGGCGGTGATGCAGGTGCAGGCGGCGGCAAAGAAACAGGAATTGATTATGGAGGTGTCGGCGATCCGTCATGAGATGGTTATTGCAGACCGGCTCCGCATTCAGCAGGTGCTGACAAATGTTCTGGGCAATGCCATTAAATTTACCCAGGAAGAAGGAATGGTCCGCCTGTCTGTGGAAGAGACAGAGAACCAGAGGGGAAATCGGAGATTTTATGAGTTCTATTGTATGGATAATGGCATTGGAATGTCCAGGGAGACTCAGGAAAAGATTTTTCTGCCTTTTGAACGGGGAGAAGATGGAAATGTAAATCAAATTGAAGGCAGCGGACTGGGAATGGCCATCACAAAGAATATTGTCAATATGATGGGAGGAACCATTGAGATCATCAGCAGTCTTGGAGATGGAAGTACATTTATCATAAGGATTCCAATGCAGAACGGAGAAGATGAAAAAGAGAATCTATCTGTGGAATCCACAGAGGTGGAAGAATCTGCAGAGCCGGTTACTTTTCTTCCGGGAAAAGTGCGGATTTTACTGGTAGAGGATAATGAATTGAATATGGAGATCGCAAAGGAATTGATTGGAATGACAGGCGCAGAGATGGAGATGGCTTGGGACGGAAAAGAGGGAATCGAAAAGTTTGCGGAAAAACCAGAGAATTACTATGATATTATCTTAAGCGACGTGCAGATGCCGGAAATGAATGGACATGAGATGACGCGGGCCATTCGGGAAATGAATCGGGAAGACGCCAGGGAGATTCCCATTGTGGCCATGACAGCCAATGCATTTTCCAGCGATGTAATTAAGGCAAGGCAGGCTGGAATGACAGCCCATATTGCAAAACCCATTGATATGAAAGATATTTACAGAGTGCTGCGAAAATGGATTCCGGCTGAAAAGCAGGAAATGCCCAAAGAACCAGACGAGGTATGATATGGAATACACACAGATTGTTCAGGGACGCTTTTTAGAGCGTCCCAATCGTTTTATCGCACTGGCGGAAATCCAGGGGCAGATAGAAAAATGCCATGTAAAAAATACAGGAAGGTGCAGAGAGCTTTTGATTCCGGGGACGGAAGTCTGGCTGGAAAAAAGCCATAATCCTGCCCGCAAGACGAAATATGATCTGACGGCGGTTAACAAAGGGGGAAATATCATCAATATGGATTCTCAGGCCCCCAACAAAATGGTGAAGGAATGGTTAGAATGCCGACAGAATGTTAGAGAAGAGAGGGGATTTAAGGGTCTAAAAGGGGAGGCATGGGAACCTAAGGTGACCTATATCAAACCAGAGTGTAAATATGGAGGTTCCAGAATTGATTTTTATGTGGAAGCAGAGACAGAAGGGAAAGAGAGAGACCTGCGGAAAATTTTTTTGGAGGTGAAGGGTGTGACTTTGGAGGAAGAGGGGATCGCAAGATTCCCAGATGCTCCTACAGAGCGAGGGGTGAAACATATGCTGGAATTGGAAAAGGCTCTTCGGGAAGGGTATGAAGCCTGGATTCTTTTTGTGATTCAGATGAAGGGAATCCGATGGTTTGAACCTAATGACCGCACCCATCCTCAGTTTGGGGAAACTTTGCGGCAGGTACAGAAGTCGGGCGTAAGAGTTTTGGCCTGCGACTGCCAGGTAACCCCGGAAAAAGTCTGCCTGGATCTGCCGATAGAGGTAAAACTGTGAAGAGAAGGAATGCTTAAAAATACAGCCATTTTGCTCTGATGCAAAATGGCTGTTATTCTAATCTCTTATTCTTCCTCCGGCTTTTCTGGAAGACGTACAAAAATTTTGTGAATACGGTTCTTTTCCATATCCTCTACCCGGAAGTATACTTCTTCCGGCGTTGTGATAGATTCACCCACTACAGGGAGATGGTCTAAAAGACCGATTACATAGCCGCCGATGGAGTCGTAGTCTTCTGAAATTAATTCTAGATTTAACATATCCCGCAGGTCGTTCAGACTCATGGAACCCTGAACCATATATTCTTGATCGTTGATCTTCTGGATGGGGTCTTCTTCGTCCATGTCGTATTCGTCCCGAATCTCTCCCACGATCTCTTCTAAAAGATCTTCTAAAGTGATCAGGCCGGCAGTGGCGCCGTACTCATCCAGGACAATGGCAATGTTAATGGAAGATTTTCTCATTTCCAGAAGTAATTCCGAAGTATTCTTGTGTTCATAAGTGTAATAAGGCTTCCGCAGAATACTGCGGACAGAAAACTGTTCCCGATCTTCATAGAGCAGAAGATCTTTCATATTGATGATACCTACCACATTGTCTGTGGAATCTTCATAAACTGGAAGACGGGTGAATTTGTCTTCCCGAAAGATTTCCAGCAGTTCGTTATAAGTGCTGTTGATATCAGCAAAGGTCATATCAATGCGGGGAACCATGATCTCTTTTGCCTGGGCGTCGCCGAAATCAAACACATTATTGATCATTTCCCGTTCTTCTGTCTCAATGACTCCCTCTTCATGGCTGACGTCCACGATGGTGCGCAGTTCATCTTCTGTCATGGTATTCTGGGCGCCGGAAGCGTCGACACGTAACAGAATTAAAAATCCAAGAGCCAGTTTGTTGATAAGAAAGATCACGGGAGTGAGTACTTTCATTAATAGGCTGATTGTACCGGCATAGGCAAGAGAAATCTTATCAGCATGAATGGTGGCGAAAGTCTTTGGCGAGATCTCGCCGAAAATAAGCACCAATATGGTTAAGATTCCCGTCGCAATTCCAGCCCCAGCATTTCCAAATAGTTTCGTGGCAAGGGTGGTGGCAAGTGAGGCAGAGGACAGATTTACAATGTTATTTCCAATTAAGATAGCGCTCAGCATCTTGCCGGAGTCATCTGTGATCTCCAAGACCTTTTTTGCCCGTTTATCGCCTTCTTCTGCCATGCTTCTGAGACGAATCTTATTTGAAGTAGTAAGGGCAGTCTCTGCAGAAGAAAAAAAGGCGGATAACAATAGTAAAATAACGATAATAATCAATTGTATGACGTCACTTGAGTCCAAGTACATCTCTCCTTTCCATACAACAATAAATATAACGGAAATTCAGGGAATTTGCAAGGAAATCCAGGAAATTTAGGGAAATTTTAGAAATAGCATTAATTATGACAACCAGAGGAATAGTTTGGCCAGAAGAGGAATAGAATGTCATAGAATCAGGTAGTAGTTTAGACATTCCCTTAGGAGGGAGGAAAACGGAATGGAAAAGAAACTTCAGAGGATGCCGGTAAAGGGACAGGGGGAGAGCAGATGGAGTATTTCTCTGTTATCTGTTTTAAAAATTTTGCTGGCGATGTATTTTGTGACGGGGATTTTGCTCCTGATCCTGTCTGCCATGCTTTATAAAATGCAGCTCAGTGAAAGTGTGGTCTCCATAGGAATTGTAGTTATTTATGTAGCGTCGGGATTTTTAGGGGGCTTCTTAAGCGGGAAGGTGATGAAAAAAAAGAAATTTTTGTGGGGCATGATTATGGGGGCCTGTTATTTTCTGATCCTGATGGTTGGTTCCATTGTGTTCCAGAAGGGAATCAATATGGAACTGTCAAGATTTTTTACCACATTGATTTTATGTACTGCGTCAGGAATGATCGGCGGGATGGCAAGCTGAGGGGAGTTTGTAAGAAGATTCAGGTGCCAAGGACATGTTTGGCACCTGAATCTGAGGTTGAAGGCAAACAAAGTAATTTTAATGGTCAGAATTTTTGGTCTGGTAAGCAACCGTTTTGGGAAGAGGCCCAGTAGTGGTCCGCCCGATCCATCTTCTGTCTTTGCTGCGGGCAGGATTGGTACCTGGAAGAGGCCCGATAATAGGGGCGCCTTTCCAGTTTTTTCTACTTTGCCGAACAGAAGAGGCAGAGGGAAGAGGTCCAGTGGTGGTGCGGCCTGTCCAATCTTGGTGAGTGTTATGATCGGAAGCATTTTGTTCAGAATCCTTTTGACTGCCGGATCTGTCTTTTTCATGTTCCATATTCATACTGTCGTCTCCTTTTTGTTTTCTGGTGTAGCTGATATTACTGGAACCATTGAAGTTCCAGCTTTTTGCTTTGGTGTCATTTCCATGTTTCATGTGAATGATACCAATTTTATTATGTGGAGAAATTTTTAAAAATATTAACCTGGAAGTTTGTACTTTGGAAAAATATGTAAAATTGGCTGAAATATGAAATCAAATAAAATTTAAATATAAATATAAATATATGTTTTTGGGGATTGTAACGACAGAAAAAGATAGAAGAATGTCAATTGATATGTTATAATTCCTGTGTTGTCCAACCTACACCCGACAACGGGGGGAGGTGTTCAAATGGAAATCATCATTACTTTTTTGGTGACTGTCGCAGCAGGTGTGGTTTGCCACCTCATCAGCAAATGGCTAGACAGGCATGAGAAGGACAGCAGATAGCCTGGCGGGTGCTTTGCCGCTATAAAAGAAAAGAAGAATCCCCCGACTGTACGCCATTACAGTCGGGGGATTCGTTCTTTCGTCCAAACGGACTCATCATTACTTTTTGCCTAATGGCATTATAGCATATGCAAACTTTAATTGCAAGATACGTTTTTTATAAAAAAATTATTCTTATCTGGTACCAATCAACTGTTACGCCAGATTAATATTTTTTTAAGAAATTCATTGAGTTTTATTTCTGAAATAGCTATTATAATGACGGACAAGGAAGGAGATAAGAGAGATGGAACAACAGACGATTCTGGTAGTGGACGACAACAAAGAAATTGTATTTTCTCTGGGGAAGCTGTTAGAGTATGAAGGATACCGTATTTTAAAGGCTTATGATGGAATAGAGGCTTTAGATGTGCTGAAAGACAATCAGGTGGATCTGATTCTTTTGGATGTGATGATGCCGAGGCTGAATGGATTGTCTGCGCTGATGAAAATCAGAGAGAACAATAAGATTCCGGTGATTATTTTATCTGCCAAGACGGAAGAAAGCGATAAGGTATCCGGGCTGATAATGGGGGCGGATGACTACATTGAAAAACCATATAATCCGGCAGAACTGACAGCCAGGGTGGCGGCACAGCTTCGGCGTTATCATACCTGGGGCGGCGGCGGGCCCAAGGTGCAGGAGGATCAGATTGTAAATGGCAGTCTGGTTTTAGACCGGAAGACGAAAGAAGCTATTGTAGATGGAGCAGAGGTAAAACTGACAGCCACGGAATACAAGATTTTAGAACTTTTGATGGAACATCCAGGCCAGGTCTTTTCCGCAGAAAAGATTTACGAAAAAGTTTGGAAAGAGGCTGCTTCCTACACAGTGGAAAACACGGTGATGGTTCATATTCGCCACATTCGGGAAAAGCTGGAAATTGATACGAAAAATCCAAAATATGTAAAGGTGGTGTGGGGAATTGGCTATAAAATGGAAAAATATTAAAATGGAAAAAATAGTAAAAAAAGTGAAAGAATTTTTGAAAAAGTCTCTGAAAAGAAATGAGATCTGGCTGATTTTAGGGATTGCAGGATGCATTTTGGGATACTTGCTGTTAACGGATGTGGTATCTTCCCGTTATATGCCGACAGAAGTCAATATACAAGAAGGAGGATTTATGAATCTGTGCTTTGCAGCAGGATTCATCGGACTTTTAAGATTTGCCCTGTATTATGAAGACAGAAACTGGAATCTGCAGTCAAAAGATTTTTTTCAGGAGTGGGAACGGAAGCAGAAAAAATGGAAAATTTTTCTGGGGATTCTTGCAGGGGGATTTTTGATTGCAGCAGTTTTCTATTTCAATTACAGGCTGCGAAAGTCTTGGATGTATGGGAACTTAAGCGGGGCTTATGTTTCTGTGGGAACAGTATTGATTCAGTGGATGATCTGTAATTTTGTGATAAATTTATATATGAAGAAAAAACTGCAGGCTTATATGGAAAGTTTGGAGCAGATCAATCAGAAAAATCTGGAATTGGCCCTGCGCAGCGAGCAGATGAAGGTGGATTTGATATCTAATGTGTCCCATGACCTGAAAACCCCCCTGACTTCTATGGTAGGCTATCTGGAATTGATGAAGAAAGAGGAACTGACAGACATATTGTCCGATTATGTGGAGGTGATCTTTGGAAAAGCACAAAAGTTAAAAGAGATGATCGACAGTCTGTTTGACCTGGCTAAAACCAGCAGCGGCAATGTAGAGCTGAAAATGGAGACATTAGAATTAAACTGCCTGATCCAGCAGGTCCAGGCAGATATGGCAGATAAGATTGCAGAAAGCGGCAGAGAATTCGTGGTGGTTCTGACAAAAGAATCCACAGAATTTGTGTCAGATAATGTATATATGTATCGAATTTTTCAGAATCTTTTGGAAAATGCACTGAAATATTCCCAGGAACATACCAGGATTTTTCTGAAATCTTCTCTGGTGGAAGAAGGGAAAAGAGTGCGGTTTGAGATTACAAATACAGCAGGGTATCCCATGGATTTTACGAAAGAGCAGATTGTGGAGCGGTTTGGACGGGGAGATAAATCCAGAACCACAGAAGGCAACGGTCTGGGACTTGCCATTGTCAATACCTACACCTCAGCTCTGGGAGGAACTTTCGATGTGTCTATTGACTGCGATCAGTTTAAAGCCTCCGTAGAATTTTTGAAATATAATGCTTTTCATATGGAGAAAAATGTGGTATAATCGGCCATGGAAACAGAAGAAGAAAAATGATCTGTTGGAAAAGAAGATAGAAAGGAAGTAAAGATCATGAAACATGTAAAGACATTAAATACAAAGAAACTTCAGAAAACAGTGAAAAAAGGCGGATGCGGAGAATGTCAGACTTCTTGTCAGTCTGCATGCAAGACAAGCTGCACCGTAGGAAATCAGAGCTGTGAGAACAAATAATTTCCAGACAAGCAGAGTGTTTTTTTGGAGCTTGATAAAAACAGAAGAAAGCCCGAAGAGCGTGAAGCAGGGCATAGAAATGTAAGCATGGACCGTTCGCATCAAACGAGCGGTCATTTGTGCGTTTATATTTATCATAAATGACAAAAGCTCTGCTGTTAACGCTTTGGATGGAAGAAGGAAAGTGAGGAAACCAGCAATGGTTCACCAGTATCGAAATAATGGTTATAATATTGTTCTGGATGTGAACAGCGGAGCGGTGCATGTGGTAGACGATACCGCCTATGATGTGATTGCTCTGTTTAAAGAACATACCAAAGAGGAGATTCTGTCTGATCTGGGGCAGAAATATCCGGCAGAAGAGATTGAAGAGAGTTATGAAGAGATCGAAGCTCTGGTCAGAGATCAGCAGCTTTTTACAGAGGACGAGTATGAGGATTATATGGAACAGTTTAAGGAACGCCCTACGGTGGTGAAAGCCTTGTGTCTTCATATTGCCCATGACTGTAATCTGGCCTGCCGCTATTGTTTTGCAGAAGAGGGAGAATACCATGGAAGAAGGGCGCTGATGACCTTTGAAGTGGGAAAGGCGGCTTTGGATTTTCTGATTGCCAACTCTGGGAACCGAAGGAATCTGGAAGTGGATTTCTTTGGAGGAGAGCCTTTGATGAATTTTGAGGTGGTAAAACAATTAGTTGCCTATGGAAGGGAACAGGAGAAGATTCACAACAAGAATTTTCGTTTTACCCTGACTACCAATGGGGTTCTTCTGGATGAGGAGATTATGGAATTTGCCAATAGAGAGATGGCCAATGTAGTGTTGAGCATTGATGGAAGAAAAGAGGTCAATGACAACATGCGGCCTTTTCGAAAGGGAGCAGGCAGTTATGATCTGATTGTGCCTAAGTTCCAAAAATTTGCAGAGAGCCGGAATCAGGAAAAATACTATGTGCGGGGAACCTTCACCCACCACAATCTGGACTTTTCAGAAGATGTGCTGCATCTGGCAGATCTGGGATTTCAGCAGATCTCTGTGGAACCGGTGGTGGCAGATCCGGCAGAAGATTATGCGCTGCAGGAGGCAGACCTTCCTCAGCTGTTAGAAGAGTATGATAAGCTGGCGGCAGAGATGATCAGAAGGCATAGAGAAGGAAAGGATTTTAATTTCTTTCATTTTATGATAGATTTAGAAGGCGGGCCTTGTGTGGCAAAGCGTCTTTCCGGCTGCGGTTCCGGTACAGAATATTTGGCGGTTACTCCTTGGGGAGATCTGTATCCCTGCCATCAGTTTGTGGGAAATGAAGAATTTCTCATGGGAAATGTAAGGGAGGGCCTTAAGAACTGGAACCTTCAACAGGAATTTAAGCAGTGCAACGTATACGCCAAGGAAGCCTGCCGGGATTGTTTTGCAAAATTTTACTGCAGCGGGGGATGTGCTGCAAATGCTTATCATTTTCAGGGAAGCATCAATAGAGCTTATCCTATTGGATGTGAACTGCAGAAAAAGAGAGTGGAGTGCGCTATTATGATGAAAGCTGCTCTTGCAGAAGCGTAAGTAAGCTGTGAGAAAAATGAAATGGAGTAAGTTATGGCAGAAAACATAGAAAGAACAGAATAGTAAGGAAGGGAAAGATCATGAAGAAAAGTAAAGCAATGGGAATTTTGGTTTTGATCCTGGCAGTTATGGCAGGCATGACCTGGTATGCAGGAACCATTATTTCAACGGTAGGGGTAGGAGAGAGCCGAAACATTAAGCTGGGACTTGACCTTGCAGGCGGCGTCAGCATCACCTACCAGGCAGTGGACAAAGATCCTTCTGCAGAGGATATGAAAGACACTGTTTACAAATTACAGAAACGTGTGGAGACTTACAGTACAGAATCCACCGTGTATCAGGAAGGAAATAACCGGATCAACATTGAGATTCCAGGTGTTTCCGATGCAAATGAGATTTTGGAAGAACTTGGAAAACCAGGTTCCCTGGAATTTCAAAACGAAGCAGGGGAGACCCTTCTGACAGGAACGGATATTAAAAATGCCCAGGCAAATACTTATCAGGACAATATGGGAAACCGCCAGTATACGGTAGACCTGACTTTGACAGACGAGGGGGCGGAAAAGTTTGCCAAAGCAACCACAGACAATGTGGGAAAGACCATGCCTATTGTCTATGATGGAGTGAAAATCAGCGAACCGGGAGTGGACGAGCCTATCACAGGGGGAACCGCTCAGATTACCCATATGGAAAGCTTTGAGGCAGCGGAAGAATTGGCTTCCACCATCCGTATCGGTTCTCTGTCTCTGGAGCTGGAAGAACTGCATTCCAAAGTAGTGGGGGCTCAGTTAGGAGAAGAGGCCATTGACACCAGTTTGAAAGCGGCTTTGATCGGTCTGATTCTGGTAATGCTGTTTATGATGATGATGTACCGGCTGCCGGGATTTGCTGCCAGCCTTGCCCTTGTACTCTATTCTGCTTTGACAGTATGGGCTTTGTGGATCTTTGATATCACCCTTACTCTGCCTGGTATTGCAGGTATTATCCTGTCCATTGGTATGGCGGTGGATGCAAATGTCATTATCTTTGCCCGTATCCGTGAGGAAATTGGAGCAGGAAAGACGGTTAATACAGCGATGAAGATGGGGTATGAGAAAGCCTTGTCTGCTATTTTAGACGGTAATATCACCACATTAATCGCAGCGATTGTGCTGGGAATGCGGGGTTCTGGTACAGTAAAAGGATTTGCCTATACCTTGGGAATCGGTATTGTATTATCCATGTTTACTGCTTTAGTTGTAACCCGTTGGTTGATGAAATGTTTTTACGCTTTAGGGCTTCAGGATGAAAAGTTCTATGGAGCAGCGAAGGAGAGGAAAACCATCAATTTCCTTGGAAAACGAGTGGTATTCTTTGCCATTTCCGCACTGCTGATTGTGGCAGGTTTTGTGGGAATGGGAATCAATCATTCCAAAGACGGTAAAATTTTGAACTACAGTCTGGACTTTGTGGGAGGTACCTCCACAACAGTGACCTTCAATGAAGATTATACCATTGCAGAGATTGATGAGAAAATTGTTCCTCTGATCGAAGAGATCACAAAGGACGGAAACGTTCAGACTCAGAAAGTAGAAGGAACCAATCAAGTGGTAATTAAGACCAGGTCTTTGGAATTGGCAGAACGAGAGGCATTGAATCAGAAGCTGATGACAGAATTTGGCGTAGAAGAAAGCGGAATTCTTGCGGAGAATATCAGCTCTACCGTAAGTAATGAGATGAAATCCGACGCAATCTGGGCAGTTGCTATCGCAACGATCTGTATGCTGATTTACATCTGGTTCCGGTTTAAAGATATCCGTTTTGCAGGAAGCGCAGTCATCGCCCTGCTCCACGATGTATTGGTAGTACTTGCTTTCTATGCCCTGGTGAGAATCTCCGTGGGAAATACCTTTATTGCATGTATGCTGACTATCGTAGGTTATTCCATCAATGCCACCATTGTTATTTTCGACCGTATCCGAGAGAATCTCGGCGGGTCCAAAAAGAAAGACCCGGAGGCTCTTTTGGAGATTGCAAACAAAAGTATCACACAGACCTTGTCCAGGAGTATCAACACTTCACTAACCACTTTTATCATGGTGTTTGTGCTGTTCCTGCTGGGAGTAACCTCAATCAAAGAATTTGCACTTCCATTGATGGCAGGTATCATCTGCGGCGGATATTCCTCCGTATGTATCACAGGAGCTTTGTGGTACGTATTCAAGGTGAGATTTGCAAAGAAATAAAAATAAGCTCTGCTGTTAGAAGTTAACAAAACCCTCAGGATTCCAGATAATGGTTCCTGAGGGTTTTTTCAGAATAAGCTGCAGCAATCTCTTTTCTTATGAAGGAGGGAGAGGGGGAGCGGATGGGGGCTTGTTCTGTTTATAAATCACCACCCGGTCTCCCGTATGTATCATAGTGCTTCCCTGAGGAATGAGATTTTCATCTCTTCTCTGAATCAAGGCGATCAGAAGATTTTCTGCAAGATCTAGGTCTGCGATACATTTACCGCACCAGGGATGGGTGAGAGTGATCTGGATTTCTTTTAATTTGCCGTCGTTTTTGCTGCGGTAAGCAGGTACGCTTAAGATTAGGGTATCGTTGGCGTGGATGCGTGTATTGCCGCGGGGAATCAAAGTTTCCTTCTCTCGTTTTATCATCAGAGCAAGGGAACCAGTGGGAAAGTTGACCTCCTGGATCAGACGGTTTTCCCAATTGTGGCCTTCCGGTATGAACATACGCATCAGCGTCAGATCAGAATCATCCTGATAGTCATTAAAGGTTTTACGAATATCAGAGCTGTTGTCCACCATATCCAGTTTTTTGGCTGCCAGAGGAAGCAGAGAGCCCTGAATAGCCACAGAAAGCAGAGAGATAAAAAATACAATGTGGAACAGATCGTGATCTAAGTTGGCGCCTTTTGCAATGACCATAATGGCAAACACAATAGAGGCGGCCCCTCGCAGGCCGGACCAGGAGATCAGCAGACATTGTTTTATAGAAGCTCGGAAAGGGAGCATCAGTAAAAATACAGCAGCGGGCCTGGCGATCACAGTCAGGAAGACAGCAATGGCAAGGGAGGGCAGAAAAATATCCGAAAAGCGGTGGGGAAAGGCCAGCAGTCCCAGAAGAAAGAAAATCAGAATCTGGGCAAGACCGGTGATCCCATCAAAGAAATGTACCAGTGTGATCTTATTGTTGATGGCGCTGTTTCCTAAAATAATTCCAGTGAGATAGACGCTCAGATATCCGTTTCCGCCGATTAAAGTGGGAAGGGCATAGGACAAAAGAGCCAGGGCGATGACAAAAATCGTATCCATGCCTTCTGATACAACATCTCCTTTTTGAAGAATAAAAATGCCGATCCAGGCGCTTGCAACTCCAATGGAGACGCCGAAAGCGATCTGCATAAACATCATAAGAGGAATGGAGGTGCCGGTGTCGCCGGAAATCATCGCCAGAGCGATCATGGTAAGCATATAGGCCATGGGGTCGTTACTTCCGCTTTCAATCTCCAAAAGAGGGGCGGTGGAATGTTTCAGGTTCAAGTTCTTGGAACGCAGAATAGAAAATACAGAAGCAGCGTCAGTGGAACTTAAAACAGCTCCGATCAAAAAACTTTCTGTGTAGGAAAAGCGAAGAATAAAATGGCAGAAAACACAGGTGAGAAGTGCAGTGATCACAACCCCCAAGGTGGACAGTAAAGCAGCCTTTACTGCAACTGGCTTTGCGGTTTTCCATTTCGTGCCGAAGCCGCCATAAAACATAATAAAGATCAGAGCTACGGTACACAATTGTTCTGTCATGGCATAGTTGTCAAAAGATATTTTAAAGACGCCGTCAGAACCAAAGATCATGCCCAGAGCCATAAAGCACAGCAGAGCAGGCATTCCGAACTTGTTGGAAAAACGGTTGGCGATGATACATAAGAGGATCACGGTGCAGCATAAAAGCAGCATAATGGTCATAGAGATACATCCTTTCTATCAGAAATACATAAGAATACGTAGAAATACAATTTCTGTCTGCAATACATAATTTTCCTACAGCCCATTATATCATATCCAAGCTGCGATTATGTGAATGAAGTGTTAAATCTGGACCAAGCTGAAAACCTGGAGGCGGCAAAAAAACAGAAAAATCGGTTCTGGACAATAAGGTTTGCATTCTGCATGAAATCAGTATATGATAGAAACATAGTGATAGAACAAGAAGACAGGCGGCTGGACATTGAAAGGAATGTAAGGAAATTAAAAAATGACCATGGAAAGATCATATCTATTAAAGCTGTTACATGCACAGATAAATATCAATGGCCATATCATTGGAGCGGCAGTGGGATCTGGAATGACTGCAAAGTGCGCGGTGATGGGCGGCGCTGATTTTCTGCTGGCTCTGAGTGCAGGAAAATATCGTATTATGGGCAGGAGCTCTCATGCCTGCTATTTTTGTTATGGGAATAATAACGAGATTGTGATGGACATGGGGATTCATGAACTTCTCCCAATTATAAAAGATGTTCCTGTTCTGTTTGGGCTGCTGGCCAATGATCCTGGGATTTCTCTTTATGAGTATTTGAAAGAGATCAAAAGCAATGGGTTTTCCGGAATTGTAAATTTTCCCACCATGGGATTGATTGACGGACAATTTCGGGAGGCTTTAGAGGAAGAAGGGAATTCTTTTGACCGGGAAGTGGAGGCGGTAAAGCTGGCTCATTATCTGGATTTGTTTACCTTAGCTTTTGTCACTAATATGGAAGAGACAAGACAAATGTTAGAGGCTGGGGCAGATGTGATCTGCGTACATTTGGGACTGACCAAAGGAGGGTTCTTAGGAGCCAAAAAATATATCTCCATTGAAGCGGCCAGAAGGATGATTGTCCGTATGTTTCAGCTCTGCAGGGAAGTCAATCCAGACGCCATCCGCATGATTTATGCCGGGCCGGTGAATACTCCCATTGATATGCAGTACATGTATAAGAACACAGAGTGCCAGGGGTATATTGGAGGTTCCACCTTTGACCGGATTCCCACGGAGCGGGCCATTCTGAATACCACAAAAGCCTTTAAAACCGGCGGCAGCTTTGAGAAGGACAATCTGATGAGCAAGATCTTAAGCGGCGGCTGGAATCCAAGAGATTATTCGGAGTTTGTCAAACAGTATATTGAAGAGCATTATATGAATGAGATTCAGTTGGAAAATCTTGCGCTGGTGGCCCATATCTCTCCATCTTATCTCAGCTCCAGATTTAAAAAGGAAGTAGGGATGAGTTTTACAGAATACTTGATCCGCTATCGGCTGGACAAGGCCAAGGAACAGCTGCGTACCAGTACGGACAGCTGCAGACAGGTGGCGGAAAATGTAGGCTATATGGACTATGTGCAGTTTTCCAAAATCTTTAAAAAGTATGAAGGGGTATCGCCTACAGAATATCGGGAAATTTCCAGAAATGCGTGAAATTATTTCCTATAGACTGAAAAATCTAAGATAAACACAACTAAAATAAATGAAAAACAAAATAAATTAAGATAAATACAATAATAGATAAGATAGACACATTTCAAAACAGAGAAAAAAGAAGTAGAATCTAACTATAAAAGAACGGGTCCTGCTTCTTTTTTTCGTGAGATTGGCCAATCGTCACAGCGCAGCAACGGAATCATGATATCAGAAGGGAGAAGTGTATGAAGACAGTAGCAATAGCCGGAACTTTTGATACAAAAGGCAACGAATTCCTGTATGTAAAAGGGCTGGTGGAAGAACTGGGGCTACAGGCGTATATGATCAATACAGGAGTGTTTGAACCAGTCTTTGCAGCAGATGTCAGCAACAAGGAAATTGCGGCTGCAGCAGGATATGATATTGATCAGATTGTAGCAAAAAAAGACAGGGCTATGGCAACAGAAGCCCTCTCAAAAGGGATGGAAATTTTAGTTCCGCAGTTGTATGAACAGGGTAAATTTGATGGAATTATTTCCTTCGGCGGTTCGGGAGGAACTTCCCTGGTAACGCCGGCAATGAGAGCTCTTCCTATTGGAGTGCCGAAAGTTATGGTATCCACCATGGCCTCTGGCAATGTATCACAGTATGTGGGAACCAGCGATATTGTGATGATGCCATCTATTGTAGACGTGGCAGGATTGAATAAGATTTCCAAGACTATCTTTAAAAATGCAGTGCTGGCCATTGCAGGGATGGTGGGAATGACTGATCAGCTAAAAGAAGACAAAACAGAGACAAAACCATTGGTTGCCGCCACTATGTTTGGCGTGACTACCCCCTGTGTAGAGCAGGCGAAAGCTTATCTGGAAGAGCGGGGATATGAAGTGCTGGTATTCCATGCAACGGGAACCGGCGGAAAGACAATGGAAGCGTTGATTAATGAAGGATTTTTTACCGGTGTGCTTGATCTGACCACAACAGAATGGTGTGATGAGATTGTAGGCGGCGTATTGGCAGCAGGCCCTTCCCGCTGCGAAGCAGCAGTAAAGAATAAAGTACCTCAGGTGGTATCTGTAGGCGCCTGCGATATGGTTAATTTTGGGCCGATCGATACAGTGCCGGAAGAATTTACAGAGCGCAATCTCTACAAACACAATCCTACGGTGACTTTGATGCGTACTACTGTAGATGAGAATGAAGAGATTGGAAAGAAACTGGCGGAAAAATGGAATCAGGCAGAAACTGACATGGTATTGCTTCTTCCAGAAAAAGGTGTGTCTATGATTGATGCAGCAGGTCAGCCTTTTGACGGGCCGTCAGAGCGGGAAAGCCTTTTCTATGCCTTAAAACAGGGAATCACCAACAAGAATGTGTCAGTGTTAGAGTTGGATCACCATATCAATGATAAAGAATTTGCCGAGACAGCAGCTCAGAAATTAATTGATTTAATGGAAAAATAGATTTAAGGAAAATAAAAATCAGGAGGGTAATCATATGTTAAGAAGTACAAGAAAAGAGATCACAGATAACTTTAGAAAACAGATTGCAGAAGGAAAAATTCTGGTAGGCGTAGGCGCTGGAACTGGTATCACTGCAAAATGTAGCGAGGCGGCGGATGTAGATATGCTGATTATCTATAACTCAGGACGTTTCCGTATGGCTGGACGCGGTTCTCTGTCAGGACTTTTGTCTTATGGGGATGCCAACAAGATCGTACAGGAGATGGGCCAGGAAGTGCTTCCTATCGTAAAGAAGACGCCTGTACTTGCCGGCGTGTGCGGAACAGATCCTTTCCGTATGATGGATGTATTTTTGAAACAGCTGAAAGAGCAGGGATTTAATGGAGTACAGAACTTCCCAACCGTTGGTTTGATTGATGGCAAATTCCGTGCTAATTTGGAAGAAACCGGTATGGGATATGGATTGGAAGTAGAAATGATCCGGGAAGCTCATAAACTGGATATGCTGACCTGTCCTTACGTATTTGATCCAGACCAGGCAAAAGCAATGGCAGAAGCAGGAGCTGATATTTTAGTGGCTCATATGGGACTTACTACAAAAGGCTCCATCGGTGCAGAGACAGCTTTGACTTTGGATGACTGCTGTGTGAAGATTCGTGAAATTATTGCAGCAGGCCGGGAAGTGAATCCAGATATTCTGGTAATCTGTCATGGCGGTCCTATTGCAGATCCAGAAGACGCAGCATATGTAATTAAGAAAGTACCAGAAATCGACGGTTTCTTCGGAGCTTCCTCCATCGAGCGTCTGGCTTCTGAAAGAGGTATGACAGCACAGGCGGCAGCATTTAAGGCAATTCAGAAATAGGGCAATTTAGAAATAGAAAAGAGGCGGGAATAGATTTCTCTTATATAGGAAGTTCAAAAGAGCTTCCTATATGAGAAAACAGCCATTTTACATCAGTGTAAAATGGCTGTTTTCCGTTAATATGAAATATGAATTTTATTCTTCTTCGGTATCTTTTTTACTTACGCCTGCCCAGTCATCGAACTTATCCATAACAGCATCGTATGTTCTCTGGGAAATGCTTGGTAAGCTGGAACCCCAGGATTTGGTGGCAGCCTTGAAACCTTTTTCAAAAGCAGCTCTCATCTCTTCTGCTTTTTTAGAATCGCCGCCGGTCAAAGCCTTTGCAAATTCAACGATACGGTCAGAGGTCTGTTCTACGCCCCAGTATCCGTCTTCTGCAATATCAGCCTGCGCCTGTGCTTTTACATCAGCGCTTACGGTAAATTTACCGCTGGCAAGGAATTTCCACATGTCGTCTGCCTGGCCGATCTTGGTTCCCTGGCTGGTCATCATCTTCTCTACCAGACTTCTGAGCTGGGAGGTTCTGGCTTCTGCATCTTTCTTTAAACGCGCTACGATTTCATCTTTAGAATAAATACTCTTGGAAGAAGAAGCAGAGGATGTGCCTTTCTCATATACAACACCATTATTATTGGTTGTTTTTTTAGAAGTATCGGTAGTCTGTTTGGAAGTATCGGTAGTTTTTTCAGCAGCCTGTGTATTCTGTTGGACAGTATAAGCTGCAGACGTATTGTTTACCTGATTCACACTGTTTACGCTCATAGTATTTGCCCCTCCTTGGCAGAAAAATTGGTTGTCCGTAACCTTTATTGTTACATTTTTACTGTTACTCCTATTATTTATATCGGAGCAGCCAGGAAAAAATTAACACTTACTCCTATTATTTTGAATTTTGTACTTGACGGATTAAGTCGTAATTACTGTCTTTTGCTTCCACAAAACCGGTAACAGGAGTGGTAATACCCTCGAAGTTTTTGAAATTGGCAAATGCTTCCCGCAGGGCCTGAAGTCTTTCTGGATCCATGGATTCGCTGAAGGCAATAGCGTCTTTCTGGATATTTCCAGTGGTGGAGATAATGTTGACGCCTGACATATCTGTTCCTGCTTTCTGCATTTTTTCGTAAGCTTCGTTATAAGTTGCGCCTGCGTCAAATTCGCCGTTTAAGACGCCTAAAATTACTTGGTCGTGACTTCCGGCGAAAGAAACGCGGGAAAAGATGTTCTCTGGATCTAAGCCGGCTTCCTTAATGCTGTGTCTTGCGTACAGATAACCGGAAGCGCTGTTTTTATCTACATATGCAAAAGATCTGCCTGGCAAATCATCTAAGGTCTCAATGCCAGAATCATTTCTTGTGATAATAAATCCATTATAGTAATCTTTACCGTTGATTAAAGGAGTGGCAACTGGAATCAGCGGGGTCATATCTGCTGCAGTAATATAGGCAAATGGTGAGAACCATCCACCGTCAATGGTACCTTTTTTGATTTGCTCTCCTAAAGCAAGATAATCTTTTACAATAATAATCTTTACTTTTAATCCTAAACTTTCAAAGACACGTGCCAGTACAGGCTGGTACATATTCTTGATATCGTTTGGTGAAGTGAAAGGATTGATGCCAACCACGATTTCATTCTCGCTCTTAATAGAACACATGCGGTATTGCAGATTTTCACACATAGAACTGATATTGTCGCAGCAGGAAAGAAGGGTGTCTGTCTTTTTCTGCTGCTGTTCAATTAATTCCAGAGAATCATGGCTCTGGTTGGCAGAAACAGAGATGGTATCTGTTAATTTACCTAAAGCCTCGGTCATATCGGTAGACACTTCCACGTTAGTCTGGGAGACAGCAGTCAGATTTCCCATGTTTTTCTTGATATCGGTCAGGGACTCATGTGTGCCTGTCAGGATATCTACAGTGCTCTCCACAAACCCATTGAGCTTCTGGATAGAATCTTCGGAATGTTTTGTGGATTCATGGCTGCTCTGAATATTTTCTTCCAGCTTTTTGACAATTTCTTCAATTTCATTAATAAAGGAATCAGTTTCATCAGAAAGTTTTCCGACCTCTCCGGCAACGATAGCAAAGCTCTTTCCCGCTTCTCCGGCATGGGCGGCGGTGATGGAGGCGTTGAGTGCCAGCAGTGTGGTTTCCTCAGAGATATTTTTGATGTACTCTACGATTTTATGAATATTTTGGGAAGACTCCAATAACTTCATGTTTGTTTCCTGAGTGATGCGCAGCGTCTCATTCAGATCATGAAGCATACGGTAAGTATCTTTGATGGTGTCGTTTTTTTCTACAATATTTTTTAATATGGTATCTGCCTGCTCCTCCACTAATTGAATATGTTCGTTCATGGTTTCGCTGTTCAGATTAACCTGTTGAATTTTCTCTTCTACAAAAGTTGCCTGTTCTAAATTCTCGGCAGAGGAATCAGCAATTTTCTGATTGTGATTTACAAGAGTAGAAAATGCTTCTTTATTCTGTTTTGCAATCCAAAGAAGATGTTCTGTATCAAAACCAAGTGTTTCCATCATGTCACTGATCTTCGCAATGATCTCATCCTGTTCTGATACAGAAAGGGTGCTGCCGGATGGCTCACTGGTAGGAGCAGCAGGTGTTTGCGGCTTAGATAAAAAGTTCTTAAACAAATAACTCAGTCCCTTCGTTAAAGTATAGTATACCAAAATCAGTATAACAGGAAGTAGAAAGATGTGCAAGATATCATATAAAGAAATCTGTCAAAATGTCACGAAAAAATTTTCTTATTGGAGAAAAGATTGACTTTTTTACTAGAAAATGTTTAACTTGTCTTAGGAAAAAATGTATGGGATTCGGGTGTCAAAAGGGTGCACTGCACCCACGCTATACCATATATTGCTATTGTAAGCTTGCTTGCACATCAATATATGGTATAGCGTGGAGCGCCAAAGGCGCTTTTGGCACCCGAATCTGTATACAAAATACAGGAGAAATAGGAAATGGAATTAAGGCTGAAAGCGTATGCAAAGATAAATTTGGGACTGGATGTGTTAAGACGCAGGGAAGATGGATATCATGAAGTGCGGATGATTATGCAGACCATTGGAATTTATGACAAAATTATTTTGAGAAAAATGAAAAAACCAGGGATTCAGGTAAAGACGAATCTGTTTTATCTGCCGGAAAATGAAAATAATCTGGTGTATCAGGCGGCCAAACTTTTGATAGATGAATTTGGGATTCAGGAAGGGGTAGGGATCAATCTGCAGAAATTTATTCCAGTGGCGGCGGGAATGGCCGGCGGGAGTTCTGATGCTGCTGCTGTCTTATATGGCATGAACCGAATGTTCGGTCTTCATCTGTCGAAAAAAGAATTGATGAAGCGGGGAGTAAAGATTGGGGCGGACGTACCTTATTGTATTATGCGTGGAACGGCCCTGGCAGAGGGAATTGGAGAAAAGTTGTCTCCTCTGCCTCCCATGCCGGACTGTAAGATCGTGGCTGCCAAACCTCCGGTCAGTGTTTCTACGAAGTTTGTCTATGACAATCTGATCTTAGGGGAGGAGACCAAACATCCAGATATTGACCAGATTTTAAGGGGAATTCAGGAGGGAAATCTGCAGGAGATGGCGGCTCATATGGGGAATTTGCTGGAGACTGTGACGATTCCCCACTATCCGGTGATTGCACAGATCAAGGAAGAGATGATGAAAAGCGGAGCATTGAATGCCATGATGAGTGGGAGCGGGCCCACAGTTTTTGGGCTGTTTGAGGATGAAAAGCTGGCGGAAGAGGCTTGCGGCAGACTGCGGGAAAGCGGAATGGCAAAGCAAGTGTATCTGACAGATATATATCATAATCATGGAAAAAAGTGAGGTAGAGGATGACAGATAAACTGGAATTAAATGTAAATGCATACCTTCCCTTAAGGGACGTAGTGTTTCATACCCTCCGGGAAGCAATTTTGAAAGGGGAATTAAAACCAGGAGAACGATTGATGGAATTGCAGCTTGCATCCAAATTAGGGGTCAGCCGCACGCCCATTCGGGAGGCCATCCGTATGCTGGAACTGGAGGGCTTGGCAGTGACGGTGCCAAGGAAGGGAGCGGAGGTTGCCAAGATGACGGAAAAAGATATGGAAGATGTTCTGCAGATCCGCAAGGCATTAGATGAACTGGCAGTGGGGCTTGCCTGCGATAATATGACAAAAGAAGAGTTAGAGCAATTGTACATTGCTCTTAAGAATTTTGAGGAAAGTACCAGAACCGGAGATGTAAAGAAAATTGCCCAGGCAGATGTGGAATTTCATGATGCAATCTATCAGGCGGCAGATAATCCCAAGCTGGTGACTATGCTGAATAATCTGCGGGAGCAGATGTACCGTTACCGGGTGGAATATTTGAAAAATGAGACCGTTTACCCAAGACTGATTGAGGAGCATAAAAAAATCTATGAAGGGTTGCAGCGCAAAGATAAAAGGACCGTGATGGAGATTGTAAGCTATCATGTGGAGAATCAGGAGATCGTGGTAAAAAATATTATTCAGGAACAGGAATAAAAAGGAAAATTTGGTAAAACATAATAGTAATGCAGGAAAGAGGATAAGCGATGGATAGCTTATTCTTTTTTATTGCTGAAATTCAGCAATAAAAAAGAATAAGAAACAGATAGGAGGAGATGTAAGATGCCGGTTTTGGTTACCAAAGATCTGAAAGAGAATATTCAGCAGTTTGAGACGTTGTTTTCCGACTGTGCAGATATTAAAAAGAGAAAAATAAAGGTTGGACAGAAATTAGAACAGGAATGTTATATTGCCTATATTGAGGTGGCTTTAAGCAGTACAGACTGGAAAGATTCTGCGGTGGGAAAGTTCTTACAGACTCTGCGGGACCTGCCGGAGGAGGATCTTGTCTCTTATGTGGAGCAGAATGTGGAAGATATCTCAGATTCTCAGCCTTTTGAGACCATAGAAGACGCCGCTCAGGGGATGCTGACGGGAGACGCGTTGTTTTTTCTGAATGGATATGACAAGGCCCTGAAAATTCCAGATAAAGGCTATCCGGGAAGAGGCGTTTATGAGACGGAATCGGAGAAAGTGATCCGGGGTTCGAATGAAGGATTTTCAGAATCTGTCAAATTAAATACTGCCTTGATTCGAAAACGTCTGCGCAGTCCTCATGTAAAAGTAAAGGAAAGTTTTGCAGGAAGAAGAACCCATACCAATGTGGATCTAGTTTATATGAAGGACCTGATTCATCCGGGAATGTTAGAGGAAATAGAAAAACGCCTGGGTGAGTTTGAGATTGATGGCGCGCTGGACAGCGGGATTATAGAACAGTTGACAGAAAAAAGAAAATACTCTCCTTTTCCTCAGTTTCAAACCACCCAGAGGCCGGACCGGGCGGCCATGGCAATTTTAGAGGGCCGGATCGTGCTGCTGTCGGATAACTCTCCGGTGGCGCTGATTCTTCCGGCTACTTATAACACCTTTATCCAGACCAGCGATGATTATTACAGCCGGTGGGAGATCGCTTCTTTTACGAGAATGCTTCGTTATCTGGCTTCTTTCCTGGCCATGACCTTTCCAGGACTGTATCTGGCCATGACAAATTTTCATACCCAGATACTGCCTACGGACCTGCTGCTGTCTCTGGCGGCGGCAAGACAGGGAGTTCCCTTTCCGGCAGTGGTGGAAGTGATTCTCATGGAGCTTGCTTTTGAGCTGCTGCGGGAAGCAGGGGTGAGGCTTCCGGGGGCAAATGGAAATACCATTGGAATTGTGGGAGGATTGATTATCGGTCAGGCGGCGGTAGACGCCAATATTGTTAGTCCCATTGTGGTGATTGTGGTAGCCTTGACGGCTCTCTGCTCTTTTGCAGTGCCGAATGAAGAATTTGCCACAGCGTTCCGCATTCTGAAATTTTTCTTTATCCTTTTGTGCGGCAGTCTGGGATTTTTTGGATTTTTGGTTGGAATTTTAGCTGTTTTGATTCATTTGTCCCATCTGGAAAGTTTTGGGATTCCTTATTTGGCGCCCTTTGTAGGAGCAGATCTCAATGGATATCGAGATGAGAGAGACACCTTTCTGCGGCTGCCTCTGGATTTTTTGAAAAAGCGTCCTGTGTACACCAGAGAAGGCGCCCGCACCAGATTAAAATGGAAAAAATAGGAGGGTTTGTATGTTTGCAGAGAACAGAAAAATATCCCTGCGGCAGGTGAGAAGACTTCTGATCCTGGATATTTTTGGATGGAGCAGTTTGATGATTCCAGGAATGTTGTCTTCTATGACAGGTGCAGACGGTATTTTCTGCCTGCTTTTTGGAATGGCAGGAGGAATGATTTTACTATGGCTGATGAAGAAAAATCTTCAATATACACAGAAGAATTATTATGACTATATGAAAGATATGGTAGGACAGATCCCAGGGGATTTGTTTATGGTATTTTATTTTTTGTATTTTGTGACATTGTGCGGATTTGTATTGTACCAGACGACAGTTTTGGTGTTGACCTGGTTACTGCCGGAAGGATCCTATGTTTGGGTGAGTTTTTTACTGCTGGCTCTGGCGGCTTATGGAACCCTTCGCGGGATTGAAGGCAGGGCCAGGATCTACGAGATCCTTTTCTGGTTTTTGGGAATTCCTCTGCTGGTCATGTTGTTTCTGGCTCTGCAGGAAGTGCGTACCGATTACTGGACCCCCATTGTGTCTTCTGGAAAAACAGAATTGATTCAGGGCAGTATTTCCTTTTTAATATTTTTGCTGCCCCTGACTGCCATCTTGTTTTTAAAGCCTTTCTGTCGGAAAAGTGAAAAGCTGGCAGACTGCGGAAAATGGGCATTGATTCTTGTGACATTTATGGATCTAATTATTTATCTGATCCTTCTAGGGGTATTTGGAAAAAATACCCTGGGGGTGTTGAGGCGTCCGGTAATCACTCTGATGGGCATGGTAAATCTGCCGGGAGGATTTTTTACCAGGCAGGATGTGGTGATGACAGGGGTGTGGTTTTTTGCACTGTTTGCCCTTCTGCATACAGGGATTTTTCAGAGTACGCTGATCTTAAAAGAAATGTTTCAGGAAGCAGGAAATCGTTACAGTATGTGTATTTCACTGTTTCTGGCAGGGATGGCAGGGATAGGTTTTTTCCACAATACATTTCTATTAGAGGTTTATGAGATCTATCAGACTTGGATTGTCTTGCCGGGGATGATAGGAATTCTGGTGATCTTACTGCTGGCTCATCAGATCAAGGCGAGAGGCAGAAATAGGAAAGGAGAGGATGCTTCATGTGGAAAAAATATTTCATGACTTGTGTTTGTCTTGGAGTGACAATGGCTGCCGGCGGATGCCAGTCTACGGAATTAGAGCAGCGCAGTTTTCCCCTGGCTGCAGGAATTGATCTCAGGGAAGAGGGAGAACAGAAAAATCTGGTGGTGAGTTTTGACTTTCCGGATCTGGCGCAGATTTCTGAAAAGGGCAGGACGACAGAGACTGCCATGGGGTTGTCTTTAGAAGGAATGGATATGTATCACGTGGAGAAATCCTATGAGAATAATACCAACCGTCTTTTAGACTACAATCATATGAAGGCGGTGATTTTGGGGGAAGGACTGCTGAAAGATAAGGAACAATTGCGGACCTTGCTGCTGTCTTGGGAACAGCGGGAGGAGTCTGCCAGAAATACCAGTCTGTTTGTGGGAGCGGGGTCGGCGGCAGAGATTTTAAGCCTTACGGAAGAGACAGAAGGGTCCATGGGAAATTATCTGGAGGAAATGTTAGAGAGCCAGAAAGATTTTAAACAGAATAAGATCGCCACAGTGGGAAGTCTGATGAATCAATGGCACAATCAAAATGAACTGCTGTTGATTCCTGTGCTGACAGAAGGCGGGGGAAGGCCGCTGATCACCGGATATGAGGCGATGGTGAATTTTGAACATCGGGGAATCATTACGGTGGAAGAAGCTATGGAATCCTTTTTATGCCAGAACCTTTTGGAAAAATTTACCTGTGAAACAGTAAAAAATCAGGTGGTGGAGATTACAGATCTTCGGGTAAGCAAGACCATTACCAAAGAGGGGGACCTTCCAGTGGTTATAGTATCTGTCTCTGGAAAGGGAAAACAAAAAACAGGGCAGATCAGTTCTGTCTCAGAGCAGTATCAATTGGAAAAAAAGATTGAAAAACAGCTGCAGGCAGATCTGATGGAGACTGGAGAGAAATTTCAGCAGGAATATGGAATGGATCTTACAAACAGTTACGTGGCCTTGGGCGGCCATAACAGAGAATTATATCAAAAGTATAAAAATGATCCAGATGCCTACAATCAGGAAGTACAGCAGATATTTCAGGTGGATATCTCTCTGATGAACTGGGAATAAGTTTAGAAGCGAAAAACATATGCAGACAAGATAAGCGAGAAGTGTGTATAAGCAGGAAATCATTGGCAATACTTTCCTTAGAGCATTTTTCAAAGGTGCTTTAGCCGGCGGAAGAAAATAAGGAAGGTATAGAAAGATGAAGAAAAGAAAGACAACAGGAATGCTATGGATCTTTGCAGTACTGTGCCTGGTGCTGCTGGGAACTGATAGATATCAGGAATATAAAAAGGAATCGGCGGAAAAGTCCGGCATAAGAGAAAATATCGCAGGAAAGATTATTCGCTTTCATGTGCGGGCCAACAGCGATGCCGCTCTGGATCAGGAAATAAAGTTAAAAGTACGGGATGCAGTAGGAGCTTATATGCAGCCATTGTTAACAGACGTCTCTGATATTCAGGAGGGGCGCGGCGTAATCGAGAATCATCTGTCCCAGATTGAAGCAGAGGCTGAAAAGGTGCTTTTGGCAGAGGGGTGTAAAGATTCCGTAAAAGCAGAATTAGGCGTGACAAAATTTCCAGAAAAAACATATGGAGATTATACATTTCCAGCAGGAGATTACGAGGCATTGGAAGTGGTGATTGGAGATGGAGAAGGACATAATTGGTGGTGCGTCATGTATCCCAATCTCTGTTTTTTTAACAGTACTTATGAAGTGGTAGACGAGGAAGCAGAAAAATCTTTAGAACAGGTGCTGACCCAGGAAGAATATAAAAGCTTGATGGAACATAAAAATTATGAAATAAAATTTGGAATGCTGGAATGGATAAAAGAAAAACTAGATGGTTACGTAAAAGATAACAGTTCAGCCCCCGCCTCTTAGATACGGTAAAAGTTTGAAATTGTCCGGGGACCCTTGCATTTTTTATGCAAAACAGGTAATATACATGTGTATGACCTGTTTTAGGGAGATAATAAAATGAGCAAATCTTTTGAAGATAAGAAATATGCCCCTATCGGAGTTTTTGATTCCGGGGTGGGGGGACTAACTGTAGCCAGGGAGATTATGCGCCAGCTTCCCCAGGAAAGTATTATTTATTTTGGGGATACCGCCCGTGTACCCTATGGAAGCAAGTCAAAGGAGACCATTGTCCGGTATTCCAGACAGATTATCCATTTTCTGGAATCTAAGGGCGTGAAGGCTATTGTAGTTGCCTGTAATACAGCAAGTGCTTTTGCATTAGAAGAGATCAGGCCGGAGATGAGAATGCCGATTATCGGAGTGGTGAAGCCGGGAGCAAAAGTGGCGGCGGAATCTACCGTAAATGGCAGGATCGGCGTGATTGGAACAGAAGGAACCGTAGGCAGCCAGATCTATACAGAGATGATTCACCGTCACAATCCCAATGCAGTGGTTTTGGGAAAAGCCTGTCCGCTGTTTGTTCCTTTGGTGGAAGAAGGATGGCTGAAAGATCCTGTTACGATAGAGGTGGCCAAACGGTATCTTGCAACTTTTCAGGAATCAGAGATTGATACGTTGATCTTAGGATGTACCCATTATCCGTTGCTGCGGTCTACCATTCGGGAGATTATGGGAGACGAGGTCAATCTGGTCAATCCTGCTTATGAGACAGCCCAGGGCTTAAAATGTCTGTTAGAACAGAATCAGCTTGCCAATGACAGTAAGGAACAGAAAACCTTTGCAACATACCGTTTTTTTGTCAGTGATGCGGCCGAGAAGTTTAAGAATTTTGCCAGTTCTATTTTGCCTTGCGAGATCAAAGAAGCGCGTTTAATACATATTGAGGAGTAATTATGACAAAAGATGTACTGTTATCAATCAGCGGACTGCAGTTTGCAGCCAGAGAGGAAGAAGAGGTAGAGCCGGTGGAAGTGATCACAGCCGGAGATTACTATAAGAAAAATGGAAAGCATTATGTGATGTACGATGAAGTGATGGAAGGATTTGAGGGGAATACAAAAAATATCATCAAACTTACAGAGAATTCCTTGGATATAACTAAAAAAGGGGTCTCAAATGTTCATATGATATTTGAAAAAAACAGAAAAAATGTTTCCTACTACAATACGCCTTTTGGAAATCTTTTGATTGGGATTGACGCAAAAAGTGTGGATATTGCAGAGACGGAGGATAATATTGACGTGAAAATCAAATACAATCTGGAGGTAAATTATGAACATCTGGCAGATTGTTTTATTACCATGAATATTAAGTCCAAAGAGGCAGGGGATTTTACCCTGTCGTAAAATACATGGAAAAGGTAAGGAGAAAAGCATAAAATGAAAGTAAAAAAAGCGGTTATTCCGGCGGCAGGACTGGGAACGAGATTTCTGCCGGCTACAAAAGCACAGCCCAAGGAAATGCTTCCGATTGTGGACAAACCTACCATTCAATATATTATTGAGGAAGCAGTGGAGGCAGGAATCCAGGATATCATTATTGTGACAGGAAGAAATAAGCATTCCATTGAAGATCATTTTGACCGTTCCATTGAGCTGGAATTGGAATTGGAGCGGGGCGGCAAACAAGAGATGTTAGAGACGGCGAAAAGTATTTCCGAGATGGCCAATATCCATTATATTCGCCAGAAAGAACCCAGAGGACTGGGACATGCTGTATTGGCGGCCAAGCATTTCATCGGAGAGGAGCCTTTTGCGGTGTTGCTGGGAGACGACGTGGTGGTATCAAAACAGCCTTGTCTGGGACAAATGATGGATGTCTTTTGTGAGTATCAGAATTCTATTCTAGGGGTTCAGACAGTAGCCCATGAGGTGGTAAATAAATATGGTATCATTGCAGGGGAACAGGTAGGGGAACGTGTATACAAGGTAAATGATATGGTAGAAAAGCCGGCTTTGGAGGAGGCTCCCTCTAATGTAGCAGTGCTGGGACGCTATATTATCACACCAGAGATTTTTCCTCTTTTGGAGACTCAGGATGCAGGCTGCGGCGGTGAGATCCAGCTTACGGACGCTTTGAAACGTTTGGCAAAGGAACAGGCTGTGTATGCTTATGATTTTAAGGGACACCGTTATGATGTAGGAACTAAAACAGGATTTATTCAGGCCAATCTTGAATTTGCACTGCGGCGGGATGATCTGAGAGAAGAGATGAAAGAGTATCTGGGAAAACTTCATGAAAATATGGAAGAGATGCTTCAATATGACTAGAGAACAATTATTTTGCACCGAGGCAAAGTGAATGTATTCAGTAAAAGGCTGTACAGGGATTCTGTTTCCTGTACAGCCTTTTTGACACACGAGAACCTCCAAATAGAATGTCAGTAAACTGATGGAGGACCAGTGGGAGCAGAAGAAGAAATCCTTCCTGCTCAGCTGAAATTTTTATTCTGCTTTTGCTTTTTTAAACTTGTCCATAAATTTCTTTTTCTGAGGAGCCTGCTCATTGGAGACACGGAGTCCTTTTACAGAAGTAATATAGAGACCGCTGACCACAGCTTTTACTTCTTTTTTTGTGGGGATCTTGTCAAAGATTTCTCCTTCACAGATAAAAGTCATGATCTTGGGTCCTACCTTCGCTTTTACAATGGGCAGTTTAGAACTGCGGAGCACCCTCGGAGCCTGCGCTAAAACTGCGGCGGGAAGACCGGCGTCTTTTAATTTCATTTTTTTCTTGTCGATAATAAGCATTGATATGGTCTGAGCGGTTGCCGCAATCTGCTCATCCTGTGCTTCCTTTTTCTTTTGCGCTTTCTTTCCAAGTATGTAAAGTGTAATTACTGCTCCAAGCAGAAAAACAGTAATTGCTAATAATACAAATTGCCATGTTGCCACAAGAAAACCCTCCCTTTTTACGATTTGCATTTTATTGTACCATTGATTGGGATAAAAATCAATGGTATAATGATCTGAGTTGCAGCGGCCTGCGGCAGTTCAGGATTGGGATGTGGATGTTATCTTTCATGAAAAATAGGATTAGAGTGTCAAAATAGAAAATATTTGTGAAAATAAAAAGGTGGATTTTTATGAAAAAGAAAAGAAGGAAGAGATACCGGGTTATGATCTCTCTGCTGCTGTTGACAATTCTGGGAATAAGCCTGTGTTTTTGGGTCATTTATTCTGGAGAGAAAGACAGGAGCAGTTCTTTTGCGGTGGAAACTGGAAGCGGGAATGCAGAGACAGCACATTCATCAGAAAAGAAGACGACAGATTTTGAGACAGAACAGCAGCAGGAGAAAGAAGCGGATCATTCTAAAACAGAAGAGCAGACAGAGACAGGGCAGAATACTGAGGCGGCGGAACAGTCAAAGGAAGAGACGCCAGAATCCTTTCAAGAAAAAGTACTGGTATTTGCAGGAGATATTTATTTGAGCCCTTATGTGACAGAGAGATATGACAGAGAAGGCATACAGGGCGTATTGTCAGAGGAACTTTTAGCGGAAATGACAAATGCAGATGTGGCTGTGGCAAATCAAGAGTTTCCTTTTTCTGTGAGAGGAGAGCCGGCAGAAGACAAACAGTTTACCTTTCGAATTGATCCTTCTTATGTAAAAGTGATAAAGGATATGGGAATTGATGTGGTAACAATTGCCAATAACCATGCGTTGGATTATGGAATAGAAGCCTTGTCAGATACCTTTGACACATTAGATCAGGGAGGAATTGCCTATATAGGAGCAGGAGGAGACAAAGAGCGGGCTTCCAGGCCTTTTCTTGTGCAGAAGGGAGCGGAGACCTTTGGATTTTTGGCAGCTTCCAGAGTGATTCCTGTACCGGAATGGAATATTGAGAATCGGCAGCCAGGGATGCTCTGCACTTATGACAGTGGAGCCCTCTGTGAAAGTATCCGCCAGACGAGACAGCAGTGTGATTTTCTAACGGTTTATGTGCACTGGGGAATCGAGCGGGAAAATCTGCCCAAAGAGTATCAGAGAGAACTGGCAAAAGCCTATATAGACGCTGGGGCGGATCTGGTAATCGGCGCTCATCCCCATGTGCTTCAGGGCATAGAGTATTACAATGGAAAGCCTATTGTCTACAGTCTTGGGAATTATATTTTCAACCAGGAGATTGCCAGTACTATGCTGTTGAAAGTGACAGTAACTCAGGAAAATAAATCAGTGCTGCAGCTGATTCCGGCTTACGCCGCAGAGGCAAAAACCCAGGAAATAAGCCAGGATCAGAGGGCGGAATGGTATCGTTTTGTGGAAGAAATCTCTTATGGAATCCAGATAGGAGAGGATGGGATAGTACAGGAGAAGTAAATTTTTAGAGGAATTTTGTCTGAAATTATGATATACTCGTATCAGAAAATTAGGAAATAAAAGGAGGGAGCGGGGAGTTACCCGATGAAAAGATGAAAAAAGAACAAAATAGACATTCATTTTCAGGCTCGCTTGGTTTTGTGCTTGCGGCGGCAGGGAGCGCGGTAGGATTGGGAAATATCTGGAGATTTCCCTATTTGGCGGCAAAAGATGGAGGAGGACTTTATCTTTTGATCTATCTGATTCTGGCCTTGACTTTTGGATTTGCACTGCTTACCACAGAGATTGCCATTGGAAGAAAGACCAAGCAGAGTCCTTTGACCGCTTATGGAAAATTAAAAGAAAAATGGGGATTTCTTGGGATTTTGGCCTGTCTGGTTCCGGTGATTATCATGCCTTATTATTGTGTCATCGGAGGATGGGTGGTAAAATATTTTGCGGCCTATTTAACAGGGGAAGGAAAAAGTGCAGCGGCCGACGGGTATTTTACAAATTATATCGCCAGTGTGGAACAGCCTTTAATCTTTATGATCTTGTTTCTGCTGGTTGTGTCTTTTATTATTTTTCGAGGCGTTAACCGGGGGATTGAGTCTTTTTCCAAAGTGCTGATGCCATTGTTGCTTCTGATGGTGGTGGGAATTGCAGTTTTTTCAATTACGATCCAGTATACAGATGAAAGCGGTGTGACAAGGACGGGACTGGAAGGACTTTGGATCTATGTGATTCCCAATCTGAAGGGATTGACAGTAAAGGGATTTTTTACAGTTCTGTTAGATGCTATGGGACAGTTATTTTTCAGCCTCAGCGTGGCCATGGGGATTATGATCGCTTATGGTTCTTACGTGCGGGATGATGCAAATCTGATGCGTTCCATCAATCAGATTGAGATTTTTGATACAGCGGTGGCGTTTTTGGCAGGCGTGATGATCATTCCTGCAGTTTACACATTTATGGGAAGAGAGGGAATGGAAGCTTCTGGTCCAAGTCTGATGTTTGTCTCTCTGCCGAAAGTTTTTGATTCCATGGGAAGGATCGGGAATCTGATTGGCGGTCTGTTTTTTGCCATGGTTTTATTTGCAGCGTTGACCAGCGCTGTGTCGGTGATGGAGGCTGTGGTGTCCAGCCTTATGGATCAATTTCATATGTCCAGAGTGAAAGCGACTGTGTTAGAGACAGCGATTGCGCTGGCAGGAGGAGTTTTCGTATGTCTTGGATACAATAAGCTGTATTTTGACCTTGTTCTTCCCAATGGGGCTCATGCGCAGATTTTGGATATTATGGATTATATCAGCAATAATTGTCTGATGCCTTTGGTGGCAATCGGAACTTGTATTCTAGTGGGCTGGATTATTCTGCCGAAAACAGTGATCGAAGAGGTGGAAAAAACAGGATGCAGATTTCGAAGAAAACATCTGTATATCGTTATGATCCGCTACATTGCGCCGACTCTTTTGGTGATCTTGTTGTTAAAATCTATCGGACTTTTAAAAGCTATATAAAAATGACGGGAACAATACTTGTTTTCAAAGATAAGATGCAGTATAATTTTACCAAGTGATTCAGGTGTGTCAAAAGCACCAGATATAATTTCTTCATCGATTGCAGGGAATAAGGAGGAGGCAATATGTATCATTGTCATGTACAGTTTTATTTGTTAGGCCGGCCATGCAGAATGTTTGAAATAATAAAGGAGATGTCTCCGCTGGATCATTTTACACATGAGTATCTGGAAAGTGAGAAACCGGAAAAAATGCTGGCGGAGAAAGCAGACATGATCTTTGCAGATCTGCAGGGGGCGGATACCAGGGCGGTGACAGAAGCTCTGATTCTGGCAAAGAAAAAAGAGGCAGGCTTGATCCTGCTTGCAGATAGGAGCCAGATGGATGTTTTAGAGGAGAAATTTTCAGAGATTAAGGATATCTGGATCTGTCCTATGACAGAGGAAGAGATACGATTCCGTTTTCTGAGGTGGCAGCAGGAATATAAAGAAGGAAAAGATTTTTGGCAGATCAATCAATATCTGGAGGCAGCTTTGAACAGCGTGCCGAATCTGGTCTGGTATAAAGATAAAAATGGAATTCATAAAAAGGTCAATGATAGTTTTTGCCGAACTGTAAATAAGACTAGAGAGCAGGTAGAGGGACGGGGGCATGCCTATATCTGGGACGTGGAATATGACGATCCTGCCTGTATCGAGTCAGAGCGGGAGGTTATGGAGACAAAGCGGACTTGTGTGGCAGAAGAGACCATTCAGACCGGAGCAGGTATGAGGACTCTTATGACATATAAATCCCCCTTATATGATTTAGACGGCAGCGTGATGGGAACCACCGGTATTGGTATTGATGTGACACGGGAGCGGGCATACGAGCAGGAAATTATTCGGAAGAACCAGTCCTTAGAAAAGATCTTTACTACCATTGACTGCGGGGTAATACGTCATACTCTGGATGGCTCTCAGGTATTGAGTATCAACCGGGCTGCATTGGAGATTCTGGGGTATGAGTCTCAGGAAGAGATGATGTCAGAGGGATTTCATATGATTGCCGATTCTGTGATGGATGAGGATAAAGGAAAGCTTCAGGACTGTATCAGGAAATTGGAAGAAGAGGGGGATACGGTCAATATTGAGTACCGAGTGAAGCATAAAGATGGAAAGATCCTGCACGTGATGGGGAACGTTAAACTCTTAGAGGAGAATGGCAAGCGTTTCTACCAGCGTTTTCTTTTGGATTGTACCGCTCAAAAGATGGAAGAAAAAGAGAACGAGAGACGACAGACAGAGCTGATTCAGGCTTTGAGTATTGATTACAGCATTGTAGGCTATTTGGATTTAGATACAGACGAAGGCAGTCTTCTTCGAAACAATGAAGAAGAGGGGAAGATGTTTGCTTCTGCTTTTGGGAAAAAGATTTCTTTTACAGCAAATATGAAGCATTACATACAGGAATTTGTTCATGAAGAAGACAAAGAGATGCTGCGTCAGTTTGCCTCTCTGGAGAATCTGAAAAAAGAGCTGGCGGATGGAAAAGTATGCCATGCCAATTACCGTGTTTTCTTAAATGGGGAAATGAAATATTTTCAGTTAAAAGCGGTGCGGATTGGAGAGTGGGAGACACAGCACGGAGTGGTTTTAGGCTTTCGCAGTGTGGATGAAGAGACACGCAATGAGATGGAGAAAAACACTCTGCTGGAAAATGCATTGATGCAGGCAAACCGGGCCAGCAAGGCAAAAAGTATTTTCCTGTCCAACATGTCTCATGATATCCGCACGCCTATGAACGCGATTGTAGGATTTACCACGCTGGCGATCACTCATATTGACTACAAAGATCAGGTAGAAGAGTATTTGAAGAAGATTATGACTTCAGGAAATCATCTGCTGAGTCTTATCAATGATGTGCTGGATATGAGCCGGATTGAAAGCGGTAAGATGCATTTGGATGAGAATCCCTGCCGTCTGCCGGATATCCTTCATGGACTGCGCAATATTCTGCAGGCAGATATTCATGCAAAACAATTGGAATTGTATATTGATGCAGTGGATGTTTTGGATGAAGAAATTTATTGTGATAAACTGCGGCTGAACCAGGTGCTTTTAAACCTGTTGAGCAACGCGGTGAAATATACAAGCTCTGGCGGTATTATCAGTATGCGGGTGACAGAAAAGCCTGGCGCTCCTGCTGGACATGGACATTATGAATTTCATATCAAAGATACCGGAATCGGCATGAGTGAGGAATTTGTCTCTCATATTTTTGAGCCTTTTGAGCGGGAGAAGAGCAGTACAATCAGCGGAATTCAGGGCACTGGGCTGGGAATGGCCATTACCAAAAATATTGTGGATATGATGAACGGTACCATTGAGGTGAAGAGTGAACAGGACGTAGGTACAGAAGTGACGGTCAGCTTTACCTTCCGTCTCCATGCTGAGGTAAAGGAACCCCAGGATATACCGGAACTGAAGAATTGCCGGGCTTTGGTGGTAGATGATGATTTTAATACCTGCGACAGTGTTACCTATATGCTGTCCCAGATCGGGCTTCGGGCAGAGTGGACTTTATCAGGAAAAGAAGCGCTTTTGCGTACCCATCAGGCTGTAACCAGAAATGATATCTACACAGTATATGTGATTGACTGGATGCTGCCTGATATGAATGGAATTGAGGTAACCCGAAGAATCCGCAAGGAAATGGGCGAGGATGTGCCAATCATTCTTTTGACAGCATATGATTGGGTTGATATTGAGGAAGAGGCAAAAGAGGCAGGGATCACAGCTTTTTGCAGTAAGCCTTTGTTTTTATCAGAATTGCGGAGCTGCCTCCACACTATTGTAAATGTGGAGGAGACCAAAGAGAAGAAGAATAATCAGAGTGAGGCAAAAGCTACGGCTGAGGATACAGAGAAGCGCTATACGGGGCGTATTCTGCTGACGGAAGATAATGAATTGAATCAGGAAATTGCCAAAGTGATTCTAGAAGACGCTGGATTCGCTGTGGAGATTGCCAGCAATGGGAAGATTGCAGTGGAAATGTTGAAAAAATCAGATCCAGGTTATTACCAGTTGATCCTTATGGATATTCGGATGCCGGTGATGAATGGCTATGAGACAGCTAAGGCAATTCGGAAATTAGAAAACAGGAAGCTTGCGTCCATTCCGATTCTGGCTATGACAGCCAATGCTTTCGAGGAAGACAAACAGGAAGCTCTCCAGGCAGGAATGAACGGTCATCTGGCAAAACCAATCAATGTAAAAGCCCTTTTTGAAACTTTAGATAAAATCTTAGTGTGAGAAGAGAAAAGGGGTCATGAAGGATCTGCTGTGGGAGTAAGATATAAGAAGAGACAACAGGACGGTTAGAAACCCATGGCAGTAAACAGTGAGAAATTTGAGAATCTTTTAAATCTTGCCTTAGACGCCACAGAACGAGAACGAGAGAAGTCTCTGCAGCTTGGAGTGGGATATGAACCTGAGGGGCAGAAATGGGAGATTATTGTAAAATATTCCGGGAATATCATGAGATTGAACGAGGTGAACCCTCAGATAGAAGTGATAGAGCTGATGAATGAATACGCAATCCTGTATGTACCGGAAAGGGAAATGGAGCAGGTTGCGTCGGCGCCGGAAGTAGAATATGTGGAAAAACCCAAACGGATGTATTTTGCGGTGCGTGAAGGAAAGGAAGCGTCTTGTATCACGCCTGTACAGGGAGCACGTTATCACTTGACTGGAAAAAATGTGATTGTCGCTGTCTTAGATTCCGGGGCACGTGTTATTATAATGTCAAATCAGCAGGAACTTGGTGAGAGCAAGGGCCTGCTGATTTTTTATCTTATAGGAAATTCCTTCGGATTTCCTATAAGATAAAAAAGAATTATTGCACTGCGGCGGAAAGGAAATGAACCGCGGGAGCGGTCCGCCGCAGGCAGAGAATCCTGCCAAGCAGGATTCTTCTTTGTATAGGAAAATGTCATAGGACAATCCCATGGAGGAATAGATATAAAAGCGTAGGGAATAGAGGTAAGAGATGGTGAAAAGAGTTGAATAGAAAGCTGTCAATGGAAGAAAGAAACTGTATGGATCCTATGGATATTATGGAGTTAAAGAGAGAAGAACTTTCCAATATAGAAGATATTGTAATTGATACTGAAAAATCTGTAGAGAGACGTATCCGTTCCTTTCTGGAACAGACCAAGAATCCTTTTGCTCAAAATGTAGGGGAGTATATTCTGCAGGTGGGATTTGAAGAAGGGACGAATGATCTGATTGAAGATAAGATGGCTTTGCTGGCGGAGAGAAAGACTCAGACACTAATATGTGCTAAGGAGGAGGTTAGATGAGGGAAGAAAAGTTTTATCATGCGGCTGTTTATTTAAGGCTGAGCCGTGAGGATGAACATATAGATGGCGGTAAAATGGAAAGCAACAGTATCGGTGCTCAAAGAGATATGATCTGTTCTTACATTAGAAAACAGGACAACATGGAGATTTACGATACCTATGTGGACGATGGCTATTCAGGCACTGATTTTAACAGACCAGAATTGAAGCGGATGATGAAGGATATAGAAGTTGGAAATGTAAACTGTGTGCTTGTAAAAGATTTATCCAGATTAGGACGAGATTATATAGAGGCCGGGCGGTTGATTCAAAAGATCTTCCCGGCTTTTTCTGTGCGTTTTATTGCATTGACAGATCATTTTGATTCCTTAAAAGCAGACGATAACGAGACAGATTTGGTTGTACCGATCAAAAATTTTATCAATGATTCCTACGCCAGAGATATCTCCAATAAGGTGAGAAGCCATCAGCAGATCAGAAGAGAAAAAGGAGATTTTATCGGTGCCTTTGCAGTTTTTGGATATCAAAAAAGCCGGGAAAACAGAAATCAGCTGGTACCGGATGAGTACGCCGCTCATGTGGTGAAAAAGATTTTTGCCTGGAAAATAGAAGGCTACAGTAACCTGGCCATTGCCGAATTACTGAATGATTTTGGTCTGCTCTCTCCCTTAGAATACAAGAAGATGCGAGGGGAAAATTTTCAGACAGGTTTTCCGGCGGGGATTCAGGCAAAGTGGTCGGCAGTTGCTGTAAAAAGGATACTGACAAATGAGAATTATATTGGAACCCTGGTACAGGGAAAGGAAGAAAAGATAAATTATAAAATGAAAAAATCAGTCAGGAAGCCAGAAGCAGAATGGACAAAAGCAGAAGGGGCGCACAAAGGGATTATCTCTAAAGAAGATTTTGCCCTTGTACAGGAGCTTTTAAAGACAGATACTCGTGCAGAGAGGGGAGGGAAAAAAGCCCACATGTATGCGGGGCTGTTGTTTTGCGGAGATTGTATGGCGCCAATGGTGCGCAGGATAAACAAATATAGAGGAAGAGAGAAGGTCTCCTTTGTCTGTTCTAGGAAAAACAAAGGAGAAGGATGCAGCAGGCATAAGATTGCGGAAGAAGATTTGAACCGTCTTGTATTGGCAGGACTGAGACAGCAGATCGCTTTATCTTTAGATTCAGACAGAGCGTTGAAAAAATTAGAACAAATAAGGATTCCATTTGAGGAAGCGGCAGTTTTTGAGGAAGGGAGGGAAGAACTTTCCAGAGAACAGGAAAAATACCAGGAGCTTCAGGCGGATCTCTACGAGGATCTGAAAAGACAGCTTATCACAGAAGAAGATTACAAGAATTTCAGAGAGGTATATGAGAAACGTTATCGGAAACTTCAGCAGGCAGTGAAAAATCAAAAAGAAATCATAGAGAATTTTCTTGAATCTGAGGCTGCTGAAAAGGTTAGCCTGGAACAGATGAAACAGGAGATGCAGATTGCAGATCTGGACCGAAGGACCCTTGTTTCTTTTGTGAAAGGGATTTTTGTATATGAGGATAAACGGGTGTATCTGAAATTCAGATACAGAGAACCTTTTTCTGAATCATTGGGAACAATAGAAGAGCCTCCATCAGGAGAGAGATATTTTTTGGCACAAAAGTCTTCCAGGGAGGAGGCAGTCTAAATGGCGAGAACCTCAAAAAAGAATCAGGAAATTTTTGATTTGGCAGAAAAGGAAGGCCCTATCAAAGTGTACTCTGCAGGCATTTATGCAAGGCTTTCCGTGGATTCCGATGAAAGAAAAAATGAATCTATCAGGACGCAGATAGAAATTGCAAAAGAATTTATCAACGGGCAGAAGGATATGAGAATCTACGATATCTATATAGATATAGGCAGAACGGGAACTAATTTTGCAAGAGAAGGTTTTTCACGTATGATGAGGGATGTGAGACAGCGTGAGATAAACTGTATTGTTGTAAAGGATCTGTCCAGATTTGGAAGGAATCATATTGAGACAGGGAATTATATTGAGAAGATATTTCCTTTTATGGGAGTGCGCTTTATCGCTGTTGCAGACAACTTTGACAGTAAGGTCATGGTTCCAAATGAGACTTTGAACGTGAACCTGAAAAATTTAGTAAATGAGATGTATGCCAGGGATATTTCTAGAAAGGTGAGATCCAGCAGGCAGACAAAGTGGGAACAGGGAAGTTACATAGGGGGCATACCACCCTATGGATATCGGGCAGAATGGATCGGAGATAAAAAGCGTCTCTTAATAGAAGAGACTACTTCAGAGATTGTAAAGAAAATATTTGAATTATTTCTTTCCGGAAGCACCATGAGAGAGATCATCTGCTGGCTTTATGAAAACAGAATCGAGCGGCCTGCCCAATATCATAAAACAGGACAAATCTATGGCACAGAGAAAGAAAAATTCCAGCAATGGACACAGGGAACCGTCAAGATGATATTGACAAATCCAGTCTATATGGGCTGCCTTGTTCAAAAACCTGTCAATGGAAAAAACGATGTGATATGCAGCAGACAGGAGATGGATTTGGGGGAATGGAAAATCAAAGAAGGTACTCATGAGGCGATTATTCCAGAAGATTTATTTTTTCAGGCAGCAGAGAGGTTTCAGAAGTCTTCGGCTTCCCATAATAAGAAAAGGGACTTTGAGACAATTCCTATGGAAGAAAATCCTTTTGAAGATATTCTGTTTTGCGGAGAATGCGGGTCAAAAATGAAACGGATTTCAAGAGTGAGAGAATCCAGCACAAAAGGAAAAATCAGAATATATTCTTATCACTGTCCAAATTCTGGAAGAATAGATGGATTCAAATGTGAGAGAAAAAATATCACGCTGACAGCTCTTAAAAATATTGTGGCAAAGGCAGTTTGTCAGGAGACTGCTCTGTCTGGTTTGCGCTTAAAAAAACTTCAGGAGAATAACAGCCAGAAAGGAGAATGGGCGAAAAGGGAATGGAGAAAGGAAACTGCCGCCATTGAAAGAAATCTGGCTGGAATAATAACACTTGGAAGCGAACAATATCGGAGATATCGAATGGGGGAAATGGAGGAAGAATACTTTAAATATTTAAAAGAAAAAAACGAGAAGAAAGCTGCTGTGCTTCGGAGACAAAAAGAGGTGATAGAAGAGAAACTTAGAAAAACGGATGAGGAAACAATGCAAAAAAATCATGTTCTGTACAGTCTGATAAAAGGAAGAGAAGAGAGCGGATTGACAAAAGAGACGGTGCAGGCTTTGATTCATAGAATAGAAGTCTATCCAGACTATCGGGTGAAGATCATTTTTGCATTTCAGAGAAGAGACTAAGGAAGGGAAGATAAGTGTGAGAGATATGAAAGAAAAGAGGGATTTTTCTGGACAATAGAGAAGAGAAAAGAAGAAAATATCAGATTGCAATTTATATGCGGTTATCGAAAGAGGATGAGAGGGTGAAGGAAGAAAGCGGCAGCATTACGATGCAGAGAATTCTTCTGAAAAACTATGCGGCAGATCATTTTACTAATTATGAACTGCTAGAGTTCTGCGATGACGGTTATACAGGGACAAATTTTGAGCGGCCGGGTATCCGGAAAATGCTTGAAAAAATTAAAAAAGGCGAGATAGATTGTGTGATTGTAAAAGACTTTTCAAGATTCGCAAGAGATTACATAGAGTTGGGGTCTTACTTAGAACAGATCTTTCCCTTTCTGGGCCTTCGTTTTATTTCCATAAATGATAATTACGACAGCAGCAATTATCAAGGGGGCATTGCAGACATTACCATAAATTTTAAAAATCTGCTCTATGATCTGTACAGCAAAGACTTGTCGGGAAAGGTGCGTTCCGCTCTTTCCATCAGGAAGGAAAAGGGGCAGTATGTAAGTGCAAACAGCCCTTTTGGCTATGAAAAGGACCCAGAAGACAGGCATGCATTGCAGATTGCAGAGGACGAGGCAGAAGTGGTCAGAAGAATTTTCTCATTGACTGCAGAGGGACATACATCGTCAGAAATAGCAAAATTGTTAAATGAAACAGAGGTAAAAACCCCCATTGAATTTAAGATCGAAAAAGGAAAGACCAGCAGAGTTCCAAAAGGAGAAAAATTTTTCTGGAGCAGCAGCACCATATGTCAAATCTTGAAAAATGAAGTATACATTGGCAATGCAGTGCAGAAAAAATATAGGAAAGATTTTGTGGGCGGCAGGAATCATGTAACTCCCCCTGAAAACTGGCTGATCACCTATGGACATCACGAGCCTATTATTGAAAAAGAATTGTTTGATAAGATACAAGAAACCAGAAGAAAAACCAGGAATCTGCAGTGCCGGCATAGGGGAATTCACCCAAAAGAATGTGAGGAGCTAAAATGAGAATGCTGCAGTTTGGCAGTTATGCAACAGGAGAGGGCATAGACTATAGTCATCCCGATTTCCGCAATGAGGACGGAAGCACCAGGATTCTGGCCCTGTATGATGAGACGCTGGATCGAGAGTTTACCGCAGAAGAGATTAATGGGGCATTGAAACTTTCTGATGAACAGGAGCGGTTTCGCATGGTTCCCAGCAGAGATACCTCTGGTCATGGGACCCATGTGGCAGGAATTGCCGCTGGAAATGGAAGGGCCTCTAATGGAATCAACCGTGGGGTAGCCTATGAGAGCCCGCTGCTGATTGTAAAACTGGGCACTCAGGAACCCAACGGATTTCCCAAAACCACTCAATTGATGCGGGGCCTTGATTACGTAGTACGGAAATCTCTGGAATATCAGATGCCTATGGCAGTGAACATCAGTTTCGGCAATACTTATGGCTCTCACAGCGGAACAGCTCTTTTGGAAAGCTATATCAATGATATCTCCAATTATTGGAAAACCAGTATTTCCATCGGCTCTGGCAATGAAGGAGCAGCCAGGGGACATACTTCTGGGATTTTAGAACAAGATAAGGAGTTGGAAATTGAATTGGGGGTAGCAGAATATGAGACCTCATTGAATCTGCAGCTCTGGAAATCCTATGTGGATCAGTATGACGTGGTGATAGAACATCCTTCCGGGACCAGAATAGGTCCCATTCGGCAGATCCAGGGACCTCAGCGTTTTAAGGTGGGGCAGACAGAACTGCTGATCTATTATGGGGAGCCAAGTCCTTACAACCTATATCAGGAAATCTATATGGACTTCCTGCCGGAAGAGTCGTATATTGACGGAGGCGTCTGGAAAGTGATCCTTGTTCCAGAACGGATTGTACAGGGAAATTATGACCTGTGGCTGCCAGGGCAGTCAGTGTTAAATCAGGGCACAGGATTTTTATATCCAGTGGAAGAGACCACTTTGACGATCCCTTCTACAGCAGAAAAAGTGATCTCTGTGGGAGCCTATGACGCCAGATATAATCAGCTTGCAGACTTTTCCGGCCGAGGATACACCAGACAGACGAATCAGATCAAACCAGACCTTGCGGCGCCGGGAGTAGGGATTCGTTCCGCGGCGCCAGGCGGCGGTTATACAGTGCGCAGCGGGACTTCCATGGCAACACCCTTTGTGACAGGAAGCGCGGCGCTTTTGATGCAGTGGGGAATCGTGGAAGGAAATGATCCTTATCTGTATGGAGAGAAAGTGAAAGCTTATCTGATAAGAGGCGCAAAGCACCTGCCGATTCTGCCGGAATTTCCAAATAGATTTTTAGGAGGTGATGGTATAATAGTGTCAAGTTAGTAAGGAGCCAGTAAAATCAAAGGTTTCCGCTGATTTAGTCCTAAGAAAAAACTGCTGTGAGAACAGCAAAAATGATTAGGATGGGCCCATTTTTAATCTCGAAACTGAAAAATAAGTAACTTGACACTAAATTACCATCAAGCATTTTGACGGTATTTGAAGTGTACCTTGAAAGAGGTGATAATTAAATATTTAATATTCAGGCAGGACTAAATTAGCTCTTTTGTGGACAGGTTCCACATTGTCATAGCTAATCTGGTTCTGCCTTTTTGTTTTGAAAGGGAGGGAAAAGCAGCAATGACAAAGAGAGAGCTGATTAAGTCTTTAGCCAGACAGGAATCTGCTGCAGTAAGAAAGGCAGGTGGCCTGGATGGGAATTAATGTAAAAGTCAGGAAATATCCCCAGTTAAAAGATGTTATCAGGGGAGCGGCAGACTTGGAAAAAGATTTACGAAACTGTATGCATTGCAGGTTCTTCTATAACAGAAGACAGTGTATCGCCAATGTATGTGTAACATCAGAAGAAAATCAGCAGACAACAGAAGAAACCGGGGAAATCCAGTGTCTCGATTGTCCCTACAGACAGTCAGAAAGATATTGTTTTCCCTGTATGATGAAAGTGCTTGGAAAGAGCAGAGGGATAAATGACATGAAGAAAATATGGAGGAAAAGCAGGATGGAAAAACATATTGAGGTAATTGGAATTGACCATGGCTGGTCGAACATGAAAACAGCCACACAGATTTTTACAACAGGAGTAAAAGAAATTACAACGGAACCTGCATTTTATGATGATGTGGTAGAACTGGATGGAAAGTATTACAAGGTAGGCGGGAAACGTCTTGAAGTCAGAGACACAAAAGTTGAAAACGATAACTTTTATGTGCTTACCCTTGCGGCAGTCGCAAAAGAACTGAACAGGCGGGGAATGAGTAATACAGATTTTCTTTTATCAGTAGGACTTCCTCTGACAAGGTTTGGTGCAGAGAAACAGGATTTCATTGATTATCTGTCAAAAAAGAAAGAAGTCGACTTCCTTTTTGAAAAAAAGAGATATACGGTAAGGATAGCAAGGGTATCTGTATTTCCTCAGTGCTATGCGGCAGTCGCAGAGCAGTTGAGAGCATTGCCGGAGCGCGTGGTGGTAGTGGATATAGGCAGCTGGACCATTGACATCATGCCGATACAGAAGGGAAAGCCGAATGAAGCGGAATGTATCACAAGCCAGCAGGGGCTTATCCGCTGCATGAGGACAATCAATGAGGAATGTAACAGACAGATTGGGCAGGAGCTTGAGGAAAATGTGATACAGCAGGTTATGACAACCGGAGAGGCAGCGCTGCCGGACAAGTATATGAGCATTGTAAGGGAATGCCTGTGTGACTTTGCGCAGAAAGTCTACAATACCCTGAAGGAACACGGTTACAATCTCGATGTGATACCGATTGTGTTCGTGGGAGGCGGTGCGGCAGTTATGAGACTGTTCGGTTCGCATGACGGGGGAAATATCCGGTATATTGAAGATATCAAAGCAAATGCAAAAGGGTATGAGCAGCTTGGCAGGATTTTTCTTGCGAAACACCAGAATCAGATAAGATAAAGGTGATAATATGGCAAAGTCAAATATCTGTTATCACAATGTCAGGCTCAATATTGACAATGAACAACATTGCAGGGTACACAAAATTTTGACAGAGTTGAATAAAGAAATACACAAGTCCGTGAATCAGTTTATTGTTGATGCGGTGGATTTTTATATCCGCAGTCTGAATGATGAAAGTTTTGTGAGAGAAACAGAAAGGCAGAAAGACACAGGGTATATTACAAGGGATGATTTGGACGGGATACGGGAAGAACTGAAAAATGAAGTCAGGAGCGATATTATCATGCTGCTGGGAGCTGCTCTTGGAGCCGGAAACATGAGGGTGTCAGAGGAAAATATAAGTAGAAACAGTATAAACGCTGTGGTTGGGGAATCGGATGCCGGGGTAAAGGAAAAAGATGACCCGACGATGATGGAACTGGTTGACAACTGGGGATAAGGAGGAACGGATTATGGCAGGAATCGTTGTAAAAAAGGCAGGAAGAATACTGCTTATCGTCTTGAAATGGATATTGCAGGTGACACTTGTGGCATGGAAGCTGGTATTTGGAGTGGCAAAACTGTTTCTGCTGCTGTTTACTTTAGCTGCAGGCATCGTGTTGACGATGATGGGAATTTCCGTCAGGAGACGGTAAAGCAGTGTTATAGGAGGAACAATGTACAGAATACGGGACAGTCCTGAACTGAAATGTGTCCCGTGCAGATAATACAGAGTCTGTCCATAAGGGAGAGAACAGAGGCGCACGGACACAGCCTGACTTTCCCTTATGGGGAAGGAAAGGTGATTCATATGAAAAAGAGATTATTTCTGATTTTATTCGTGGCTTTCATGTTTGCTGCAGGATGCGGCAATCAGGACAATATTGTAACTGACAGGAAGGCGGAAGCGACAGAAACAGGCACAAGGGAACCAGATAGGGTAGAGAAGAAAGAAAATTCTGCTGTGGACGGTACAGAAAGTGAAAAGGAAAAAAGGGAGCAAATCAAAGAGGAAACACCGAAAGAAACAGAACCGGAAAAAGGGCATGAGGAGGAAGAAAAAGCACCTGAGTCCCAGTCCGCAGGCCAGCCGGAGCAGAAAGAAGAAACGGAAGCCGAACAGAACAGTGCAGATATGTCAGAACCGAAAGAAACAAAACCGGAAGAACCCCAGGCAGAGGAATCCGAAGAAACAAAACCGGAAGAACCCCAGGCAGAGGAGCCGAAGGAAATAACGCCGGAAGATTCTCAGACAGATGAACCCCAGGAACAGGCAGTTGCTGCATATAATCCGGTTTCTGTCTGTAGTATGGCGATTGCGAAGTGTCAGGCAGGGGGGATGATAACCACAACGGACAATCTTGCAAACCTGTTGTCAGAGGGAAAGATAACGCAGGAAGAATACGATTCTTATTATCCGTATGACGGACTGGGCTATTACAGCGTTTTTGTGGAAACAGACCTGAATAGAGCGTCTACCACCTCCGGCAGGAAACTTGGAAGCGAGGGGGAAATAGCGGATTATATTGCGGGGATGATGCTGTTGGAAACGGAACCGGTGTTTTATATTGAATATGCAGGAGCGTATAACCAGAGTGGAACAGAATTTTATGAGTTCCGCTGTTACAGGTAAGGAGATTGTATGATATAAAAAATGAAACAAAATAACAGGAAACGGAAAATAGCAGGCCATTTTATATGGTCTGTTATTTTTTAGGAGGAAATTGAATGAAACAGAAAATGAAAAGATTTTTGGCCGGATTTTTGGCCATACTTACAGTTTTTACGACATTGTCTGACAGCGGGATAACTGCACTTGCAGCAAGCCCTAATGCAAATCTTGCGTTCTGGTATGCCTCAACAAAGGCCTCCGGTGAAGTCAGTGAGTTAAAGGCAGGGTATAATCATGGGAAAATCCTGTATGCCATACTGGATGGCAATGCAGCCTATTGCATGAATTTCGGGCTGTCGGCAGATGGCGGGCAGCTTATGAACAGCTATCCAAATTCAAGCACTTCCATGACAGCAGAGCAGGAGAAGCTGTTAAGCTACTGTCTGTATTTTGGATTTAACAGCAACAGTGCAACAGAGCCTTCTAATGACCAGTGTGACCAGTTCATAGCAACGCAGGCAATGGTGTGGGTGATTGTAGGAAATCTGTTTGGTACGGAAAGCGGTGATTCTGCAGCAAAAAAACTGTGTGACACAGCACCAAACCCATCGGCATCTTATGATTATTATACAGGGCTGAAAAACAATATCAGCACATCCTATTACGCTACCAGACCGAGTTTTTCAAGTAAGACTCAGAGTGGCGCAGAAACTTATGAGCTGAAATGGAAGGAAGAAAACAAACGCTTTGAAAAGACATTAACGGACAATAATGGCGTACTTGGAAATTTTGACATATCGCTGAGCGGATATAAAGTTGAAAAAGACGGGAATAGCATTACCATTTCCAGTAAAGAAGTAAATACGACAGCAACAATGGCAACTTTAAATTCTACAGCAGGTGCAGTGGAGACCACTTCGGGCTGCGTGTTTTGGCTTACAGAAAAAGCCGGTTATCAGGAGTTTATTTCAGAAAAGCCAGGGGCTGACCCGGTTCATGCTTATTTTAAGGTGAAAACGGAAAATATTGGCTATGGAAAAATTATTAAGACGGATAGATTCAGTGGTGCAAAGCTGCCGGGAGCTGTATATGGAATCTATTCGGACAGCGAATGTGGAAATAAAGTAGGCACTTTAACTACGGATGAAGATGGGTGTGCAAAATCAAAGGCACTTGTGCCGGGGACGTATTATGTAAAAGAGATAAAAGCACCGAAGGGGTATGTGTTAAGTAATAAAGTTCATACAGTGACTGTCAAAGCAGGCCAGACAACGAAAATCAACGTGACAGATAAAGAGCAGTTTGGGGCAATTACCATTTATAAAGAGGGTGAAGTTCTGACCGGATGGGATGGCAGCAGCTTCATTTATGAGAAAAAGAAACTGCCAGGTGCTGTTTTTAAAGTGACAGCGGGTGCAAAAATTTACAAAGCAGACGGTACAAAAGTTTACAACAAAGGAGATGTGGTTGCCGAAAACTTAAAGACTGGAAGTGACGGGCAGGCAGTTCTTACGGACCTTCATCTTGGGACATATATCGTGACAGAAACAAAGAGTATCGACGGATATACCATTAATACAGAACCGCATACTGTAAGGATTGAGTATAAAGACCAGATGGTAACTGTGCAGTATGAGACAGCAACCATTCTGAATGACAGGCAGAAAGCGGAAGTTTCCGTGACAAAGAAAGATTCTGAAACTGCAAATCCATTAGATGGTGGACAATATACGCTTTATGCGGGAAATGATATCAGGAATTATACAGGACAGGTCATTGTGACAAAGGGGACTTCCTTACAGACTGTTACGACAGGGGAAAATGGAAATGCTGCTTACACGTTAGACCTTCCGGTTGCAAACAGCTATTATATTTCAGAGACACAGGCCCCTTACGCGTATTGCAGGAACAGTTCTGATGTATACCGTTTTATATTCGACCATCTGCCGGAAACAACCGCAAAGGCAGCATTTACACACACATTTGTAAATGACAGGACAACCGCAAAAATCCATATCTATAAGGTGGATAAGGAAACAGGAAAAGCAGTTCCACAGGGAGACGCAAAGTTGGAGGGCGCTGTATATGGTTTGTATGCCCGTAATGATATCGTACATCCGGATGGCGCAACAGGCACTATTTTCCATGCGGGAGATTTGGTTGAGACATTGACCACAGATGAGGGTGGAAACGCAGAAGTGGGAAATCTCTATCTTGGCAGTTATTATGTAAAGGAAATCACACCACCGGAAGGATATCTCCCTGACGAAGCAGAACATGATGTTGTATTTGATTATGCGGGAGACCTGACAGCAGAGGTGTCCAGAAATGTTACATCACCAGAACAGGTCATCAGGCAGCCATTTCAGCTTATCAAAGTATCAGACAACGGGGATGACACGGAAGCGCCTGTGCTGGCCAGGGCAGGCTTTACCGCTTATTTGAAATCTTCTTTATCCGTGCTGGAAGATGGAAGTTATGATTTTGACAGTGCAGAACCTGTGGAAATTGGCAGTAATGGAGAAACTACCCTTTTTACAGACACAAAGGGGTATCTTGTTACACAGCCAATCCCTTACGGGACTTACGTGGTGGTTGAGACAGTCACACCACACAACATGCAGCCAGTAAGACCTTTTGAAGTGAGGATTGTGGAGAACCACCCGACAGAGCCGCAGGTATGGCGTGTATTCATTGACCGTGAATTTACCGCAAAGCTGCGTGTGGTCAAGAAGGATGCAGACACAAAGCAGACAGTCCTTAT
>JAAWBG010000032.1 GCA_022792535.1 Lachnospiraceae bacterium | reverse complement strand
CTCTGACGCACAGTTTGCAGGTTCCTCTTCTGTACCGGCTCACGTAGAGATGATGGGTCTGATCGGAATGGGCAACAACCCAATGGTAGGAGCTACCGTTGCAGTGGCAGTTTCCATCGAGGAAGCAGCTAAGGCTGGTAAATTCTAAGAAACAGCGTATTTTCAAGGGCTTTCGTTGACGTAACTAGTCAGCGGAAGCTCTTCATTTTTAAACAGGGTTTCATTGATGGTATAAAATAAATAGAGATACTTATACTAATATCTATCATGTGCATATGGAAGGAGAATGTAAAATGAAAGCATATGTAGATCCAGATGTCTGCATTGGATGCGGAATGTGCGCTGGTATGGTAGATGAGGTATTTCGCATGAATGATGAAGGAAAAGCAGAGGCATATCAAGAGGCTGCAGCTGAGAAAAAAGATGCAGTGCAGGAGGCAATTGATTCCTGTCCTGTTTCAGCAATTGGATGGGAGAAATAGGCTCCTGCTATGGAAAAAAGAATTAAAATTTATAAATGAAAAGGCGCTGGCTTGGGTGTTCTAGTCAGCGCCTTTTCATTTTGGGACAATAGTATCTTGCATAATACCACAAAAATTGATAATATAGTACTATAAAAGTCGAATTATTAATAGGAGGAGAAGGGAAATGTCATTTGAAGCGGAAGAAAAACAATTTCAGTACAGTAACCAGGAACAGAGAACCATAAAAATGAACACCTTCAGCTTGGCAGGTTATTTTGTTTTGTATCTTGAAATGATTGCATATTTGGTCCTTCTGATTGCAAAGGATCAGATTGATAAGCCAAATGCATTTCTAAAGATAGGTGTGATCGCAGGGGCAATCATTTTGAATCTTGTTTTTTATATGAAAAAACCTTCCTGGAAACAGTTTAAGATGATACTGGTATGGGAGTATAGCGCAATCTACCTAATGCTGATGTTCAATACCAACAGTGAATTTATGACCGTAACCCTTCTGGGGATTCTTGCAACTTTTATTGCATATTTTGACACAAAACTTTTGTTGACAGCAGCGGGAATATTCTGCTGTGATTATGGGATTGGCGTTATGATTCGTTACAAGATGCATTTGATAGAGGCAGATATCGGACTGCTGTGTATGATCATCATGTTTTTTATGTCTGTCTATACCATTGTGCGGGTAGGCATGATTGCCAGAATCTTTAATGATCATGCTTTTGGATCTATCAGAGTGCAGAAAGAAAAACAGGAATCTATGTTAGACCATATTCTTGGAATTTCTAAGACGGTGCGAAGCGAGACAGAGAAGAGCAATGAGATGGTGGACGGGCTTGTGGAATCTACAAAAACAGTTTCTCACAGTATGAGAGAGATTGCAGACGCCACCAACCTCACAGCAGAAAATATATGCCAGCAGAATAGTATGACCCAGAATATACAAGAAGCCATTGACGAGACGGCAGAACATTCCAAAAATGCTGTGGATGTTGCAATGGATTCAGAACGTGACTTAAAGAGCAGCATTCAGATCGTAAAAGAACTTCAAAATCAGGCAGAATTGATCACAGAAACGAATGAAAAGGTGACGAATTCCATGACTAGTCTCCAAAACAGAACGAAAGCAGTGGAAGAGATCACAGAGATTATATTTAGTATTTCCAGTCAGACCAATCTGCTTGCTTTGAACGCCTCTATTGAGAGTGCCAGAGCTGGAGAAGCTGGAAAAGGATTTGCTGTTGTTGCAGATCAGATTCGGGAGTTGTCGGAACAAACCCGGACCTCTACAGAAGAAATCACTCACATTATTCAGGAACTGAATGAAAATGCAGCGGAGGTTGTGACCATTATTGGAGAATCAGTAAAAGCCGCCGACAGCCAGAGCGCAATGATTTTAGATGCAGCTCAAAGTTTTGAGAAAATGGATACCAATATTGGAGGATTGATTGAGGATATCCAGGAGATCAGCGCCAGAATAGACCGCCTGGCAGATTCTAATAATCATATTGTGGAGAATATTTCTCATCTGTCTGCCACCACCCAGCAGGTAACTGCAAGTGCGGAACAGGCAAATGCATTGAGCGAGCAGAACTTGGAGCTTGCACAGACCACGAAAGAAGCCATTGAGATGATCGAGACCACTACTGGAGATTTGGATCAATATTTTTAATGGGAAATACATAAGCTAGAAATTGGGAAAGGAGCCGCCGCAGATGGCAGCTCCTTTTTGGAAAGGGAGGAAATGGTATGAATTGGAAAGAAGCCGAAAGGATTTTGGATGAGATAAAACGCAGAACGAAGAAAAGAGCATATTCTTTGGCGATAGAAAAGGACAGGCATCCAGACCTGTTAGACAGCAAATTTGGCGGGCTGCCTTATTGGGATATCAACCAGCCTTATCCTGTAGACAGCAATGGAAAGAAGATGATGCTTTTGGCTCAGATCAATTTTGAGCGGATGTTTCAGAAAGTTGAGAGAGACGAGTTACTTCCAGAAAAGGGCATGCTTCAATTTTTTATTGGAATGGATGACGTATTTGGAATGGACTTTGATGAACAGGATAGGCAGAAGAATTTCCGGGTAATTTATCATGAGAACATTAGGGAACAGGTGACGCCGGAACAGATAAAAGGTATGGAAATCCCTGTCAGCACAGATAAATCTTTGGAAGAATATACGCCCATCTGGGTGGAGGCGGCCATCGAGGTGAAGCCTCAAGAAGTTTATATGGGAGAAGGAGATTATCACTTTGACGATTTATTTGGAAAAATTGCCGGCGAAATGCTGGGGGAGGATCAGAGGAATCAGTCCTTATATCAGCTTTTGGATGACGATGCCTATGACAAGGTGATGGAGGAACTATCTAATGAGAATCATTGGCTGTTGGGATATCCTTATTTTACACAATCAGATCCCAGAGAGTATGAAGAAAGGTACCAATATTATGACACATTGTTATTTCAGATGGATTCCGATGATGCTGGAGAGAATTCCGACTGGATTTTATGGGGAGACTGCGGAGTAGCCAACTTTTTTATCAATCAGGAAGATTTGAAGAACAGAGATTTCAGTAAGGTGCTGTATAATTGGGATTGTTGTTAGTATTTGTGTGAAAGCTGTTTTTATGAGAGAGTATGGGAAAGGGATGGACCATGAAGAAAAAATTATCTCTGCTGGGACTGGTTTTGATTTTTCTTTTCCTTCTGTTGGGAGTTGGAATCACGATAGAAAAGGAAAGACGGATGGAAGATCAGGCTAAGGTGCAGGTAGATGAGACAGGTCGGAAAAGTATGTATGTGGGAGCTTCCCAATGGTTGAGAGAAAATCTGTCCAAGGAAGAAAGGGAAGGGCTGATCAGGGCTTTTGAACGAAAAGAAAAAGACATCTATACGTTTCTGCAGGGGCCAAGGTCCTGGAGTGAAGGGATTCCCTGGTCAGGAGAATGGTGCCAATTTTATGTGGAAGGGAATCCCTTTGGCGGTTTTGGCTGCGGTCTCTGCTGTATGGCAAATATTTACAATACCTTGTCTCCTTATGAGGTTTCACCTTTGGATATGTTTGAACATGCCAAAATGGCTTCTGATTATACGCCGGATGGAAAGTATGGAGCCATTGACTGGGAGGAAATGAGGTGTGCCTTAAAAGTATGCGGAGTTGGGAGCCAGATTCACAGAAAGCCGGAAACTTATGAAGAATTTCAGGAGCAGATTCGATTGGCTGAGTCAGCGATTGTTTTGATCTGCAGCGGAAATGACGACACCTACTGGCAGGATACGCCAGGGCATTATGTCAATATCTGGCTGTATCAGGAAGAAGACGACACGGTATTTTTGGCAGAACCAGGAAGTCCGGAAAACAACCGTTCCAGAATACCGCTGCGCTATATTTATGATGCTTTGAAGACAGCCAGCAGATTTCAATATTTGTCTGTCAGCGGCTATGAGCAGGAAGAAGACCGGTGGAGATCAGATGGGATTGAAGAACATTGGAATCGTCCCTGAGAAATGGCCATTGGGCCGTTCCCAAGGTATAACTTCAAAGAATGGATAACAAAAATAATTCATATAGACAGGGGAAAACAAGAAGGGAAAATCTATTGACAAACCGATTGAATGTGCTAAACTTATTAGTAATCGCGCAGGTAAGTGGGCGGGAGGCAGCAAAGAGGCAGAAAAAGAGCTGAAAACGCTGGAAAGCACAGAGAAAAGGCAGGTTCATACATGGAAAGACAGGCGTTATCAATTTTGGTTGAGAATACTCCAAATGTGCTCAGCCATGTGTCTGGTCTGTTCAGCCGGAGAGGATACAATATTGACAGTATATCCGCCGGTGTGACAGCAGATCCGAGATTTACAAGGATTACCATTGTCTCAAGCGGTGATGAGCTGATTTTAGAACAGATTGAGAAGCAGCTTGCAAAATTAGAAGACGTGGTAGATATTAAGAAGTTGGAAAATGGAAGTTCCGTATGCCGGGAGTTGATCTTGATTAAGATCCGGGTAAGAAGTACAGAGCGTCAGGCAGTGATCTCTTTGGCAGAGATTTTCAAGACCAAGATTGTAGACGTTACGAATGATTCCATGATGATCGAGCTGATTGGAACTCAGAATAAACTGGATGCTTTTTTGGAACTGCTGGAAGGTTATGAGATACTGGAACTTGCCAGAACCGGAATTACCGGACTGACAAGGGGATCATCCGATGTAAAGATGTTTGATTGAAGATTAAGATGCGAGGGTCAAAAGCACCCTTTGATACCTGAATCGGATTAATCAATAAATACAAATTTTAGGAGGATAAGAAAATGGCAAAAATATTTTATCAGGAAGACTGTAATCTTTCATTATTAGAGGGAAAAACAATCGCAATTATTGGTTATGGAAGCCAGGGACATGCTCACGCATTGAATTTAAAGGAATCCGGCTGTCATGTAGTGATTGGTCTGTATAAAGGAAGTAAATCCTGGGCAAAGGCAGAGACACAGGGATTTGAAGTATTTACAGCAGATGAGGCTGCCAAAAAAGCAGATATTATTATGATCCTGATCAATGACGAGCTTCAGGCTGACATGTACAAAAAAGATATTGAGCCGAATTTGGAAGCAGGCAATATGCTGATGTTTGCTCATGGTTTCAATATTCATTTTGGAGCTATCGTTCCGCCGAAGGATGTTGATGTTACCATGGTTGCGCCAAAGGGACCGGGACATACCGTAAGAAGCGAGTATCAGGAAGGAAAAGGCGTTCCGTGTCTGGTTGCAGTAGAACAGGATGCTACTGGAAAGGCACAGGATATTGCGCTGGCTTATGCACTGGGAATCGGCGGAGCAAGAGCAGGTGTTTTGGAGACTACTTTCCGCACCGAGACAGAGACAGACTTATTTGGCGAGCAGGCAGTTCTCTGCGGCGGTGTGTGCGCGCTGATGCAGGCTGGATTTGAGACATTGGTGGAAGCAGGCTACGATGAGAGAAACGCATACTTTGAATGTATCCATGAGATGAAATTAATTGTAGATTTAATTTATCAGTCAGGTTTTGAAGGAATGAGATATTCTATCTCTAATACTGCAGAGTATGGCGATTATATTACAGGGCCGAAGGTGATTACAGAAGATACGAAGAAGGCAATGAAGAAGATTCTTTCTGATATTCAGGATGGAACTTTTGCAAAAGAGTTCTTGCTTGACATGTCTCCGGCAGGACGTCAGGTTCATTTTAGAGCCATGAGAAAGCTGGCGGCAGAACATCCTGCTGAAAAAGTTGGAAAAGAGGTTCGTAAACTTTACAGCTGGAACAACGAAGAAGACAAGCTGATCAACAATTAAACAGTAGAAGACAGAATGTTTAAGGTTTCTATTGCCATGAATAAAAGTACCCCTTCTGCAGTGTATGGCTGCGGGAGGGGTTTTCTGGATGGAGAATGTTTCAGATTAAATTTCATATGTTTCATAAAAATCAATAAAATGCTGGAGAGACTTGGAGATTTTGGATTCTTTTTTGTAAGCAAATCCAATACTTCGTTTGTGGATGGGGTCCGTAAGAGGAATTTCCATCAGAACACCAGTTTTTAGTTCATGCTGTACGAAATTTCGAATGACACATCCTACTCCCAGACTGATCTTAGACATCTCGATCAAAAGGTCCATGTTTGAGACTTCGATGGCGTCTTGAACCAGAATATGATTTTTTTGAAAATAATCGTCAATATATTGGCGGGTCATGTTTTCTTTATCCAAAAGCATAAGGGTGGAGTTTTGCAGAATATATTGTTTTTCTACACCGCGGATTCGAAGGTTGTGGAGATAATCCTTAGTGGCCACAAAGATATCCTCAATTTCCAGGAGAGGATAAAAATCAATATTTTTTAAGGATTCCGGTTTTCCAATTAGTCCGATATCCAGTTTGCCTTCCTCTAATAATTTCAGCGTATCATTGGTGGAATGACAGTTGATGGAAATATTGATATGAGGAAATTTTTTGATAAAATCCCGCAGATAGGGAAGCAAAATGTATTTGCACAGAGTAGAACTGACGCCGATGGTCAGATTGCCCATGCCAAGAGCAATGGACCGGCGCAGCTTATCCTCCCCTAACGTAAGGGTTTCAAAGGCAGATTTTACATGGGTATAGAGCAACTCACCTTCTGGCGTAAGGGTGACGCCTCTAGAACTGCGGTCAAATAATTTTACGTTTAAGTTTTCTTCCAGTTTTTGAATGGATTTGCTGATGGCCGGCTGGCTGATATACAATTCCTTTGCCGCTTTGGAAATGTTTCCGGTATTGGCCACTGCATAGAAAATCCGATAAGATGAGAGAGTTTGTTCCATAATGGTTTTGCTCCTTTGCTTTTGACTCTGACAGGGAAGGGGTTGATTATAACTGAAAATTATAATAATTATATTTAATATGTATTTCTATTATACTACTTGGTATGTTAGAATAGCAAGCAGAAGATAATAACAGGAGGATTAGAAGATGGGAATGACAATGACACAGAAGATTTTGGCTGCTGCGGCAGGACTTCCTGAAGTAAAAGCAGAACAGCTGATAGAAGCAGACCTGGATCTGGTACTTGGAAATGATATCACTGCGCCGGTAGCTATCCATGAAATGGATAAGTTTACCACAGAAGGAGTATTTCACAAGGATAAGATTGCTCTGGTTATGGACCATTTTGCACCTAACAAGGATATTAAATCTGCCCAGCACTGTAAATGTGTTCGTGAATTTGCCTGTAAACATGAGATCAGCAATTATTTTGATGTGGGAGAGATGGGAATCGAGCATGCCCTTCTTCCAGAAAAAGGACTTACTGTGGCAGGAGATGTGATCATCGGCGCAGATTCACATACCTGCACCTATGGGGCGCTGGGAGCTTTTTCCACCGGCGTGGGAAGCACAGATATGGCGGCGGGAATGGCTACCGGAAAAGCCTGGTTTAAAGTGCCTGGAGCCATCAAATTCAACCTGACGGGAAAACTTCCCAAATGGGTCAGCGGAAAAGATGTAATTCTGCATATTATCGGTATGATTGGGGTAGACGGAGCATTGTATCAGTCCATGGAGTTTACCGGAGACGGAATCAGCAGTCTGTCTATGGACGATCGTTTTACCATTGCAAATATGGCCATTGAGGCAGGGGGAAAAAATGGAATCTTCCCGGTAGACGAGACTGCAGCCGCCTATATGAAAGAACATTCTAACCGAGAATTTAAAATCTATGAGGCGGATGACGATGCAGAGTATGAGAGAGAGTATACCATTGATCTGAGCGCTTTAAGACCTACGGTGGCATTCCCCCATCTGCCGGAAAATACAAAGACGATAGATGAAGTGGGAGAGATTGCCATTGATCAGGTGGTGATTGGCTCTTGTACCAACGGACGTTTAGAGGACCTCCGTACCGCGGCGGAAGTGATGAAAGGCAAAAAGGTGGCAAAGGGTGTTCGCTGTATTGTGATTCCGGCAACTCAGAGAATCTATTTGGAGGCCATGGAAGAGGGACTTCTGAAAACTTTTATTGAGGCGGGAGCCATTGTAAGTACGCCTACCTGCGGTCCCTGCCTGGGAGGCTATATGGGAATTTTGGCAGAAGGAGAGCGATGCGTCTCTACCACGAACCGGAATTTTGTGGGGCGCATGGGCCATGTGGAATCAGAAGTTTATCTTGCAAGTCCCGCAGTGGCTGCGGCAAGCGCTGTGGCAGGCAGGATTTCAGCGCCAGAAAAATAGGAGGAAGATAAAAATATGAAAGCAAGCGGAACAGTGTTTAAATATGGAGATAACGTGGATACGGATGTGATTATTCCGGCAAGATACCTGAATTCTTCGGATCCGAAAGAATTGGCGGTACATTGTATGGAAGATATCGACAAAGAATTTGTGGATAAAATAAAACCGGGAGATTTGATTGTTGCAGAAAAGAATTTTGGCTGCGGTTCTTCCAGAGAACATGCCCCCATTGCCATTAAGGCTTCTGGAGTAAGCTGTGTAATCGCAGAGACATTTGCAAGAATTTTTTACCGAAATGCCATCAATATCGGTCTGCCTATTATTGAGTGTCCGGAAGCTGCAAAAGGGATTCAGGCAGGAGACGAGGTGGAAGTGGATTTTGACACTGGTGTGATTACTAATAAGACAAAGGGAACAACCTTCCAGGGCCAGGCTTTCCCAGAGTTTATGCAGAAAATTATCCAGTCAGAAGGGTTGATCAATTATATCAACGCCAGATAAATTTTTTAAATAATTGATATATTTTTCTGAAATCTTTATATGGCTGTAGGTCTCGGCGTATTTGCGGGGAGAATAGTGCTCCAGATAATTAGTTTGAAAATTTTTGGAGATCCCATATTTTTTTGCCAGATCTACAGCTTTATTGTAAGCAATCGCAGCTTTTTCCTCCTCGCGGTAGGTTCCTACAATATAATTTCCATTGATATGAATCTGTACTTTATAAGTTTCTTCTCCGGAAGAAACTATTTTTGTCACCCCATAATATGGATTGACTACTATAATATTAGAATAACGGTAATCGGTAGGATCTTCGTTGGCAAAATAGTAATCCCGCCCGGCGACAGCATAATTTTTAATGCCGTAACGGGAAAGAATATTAATCTGCATGCCATAATCGCTGACGAAAAGATGTCCCTGTCTGCGCATAATTTTGTGGCTGGAATAATAAAAAAGATCATCAATATCGAATTTTAATTCGTCTGATTTGGAAATATAGTAAATAAAATAATTATTCCTCAAATAGATAGGATTTTTAAAATAAATGAGATTATCCCGAAAATTCAACAAAGAAATCACTTTATCAAAACTTAAAATAGTGGGTAGTGAAAAGGCGTCCTCAAAAGAAACAGAGGCATCCTGCAGCAGCATGGAAGCGTCCCGGTAGGCAAGATGAGCCTTTTCTTCAGTATCATAGCTGCCGAGAGATATATGCTTACTTTGATAAGTGATACTGGCGCGATAATAAACATCTTTATTTTTTTTGTAAGCAATATAGACACCTGGCAGCATAATATCCTCCATAGATTCGTATTTCCATGTATTTTTTTAGGGAAAAAATACAAAATAAGTATATCACAAAAATACAGAAACGCAAGTTTCTGTGAGATAAGACATGGAATGGTAAATTATGGAAAAGTCAAATGGAAAAGAGGAACGATTATGTTGACAATTCAAAACTTACTAAAGAGTGTATATTGTTGTATTAAAAATATATCGAAGAAATCTTACCGGAATTGCGCGGTGCTTGTCTCGGGATTTTCCGTATTTGCAATGATTTCCCTGAATGCACAGGGATTCGGCGGCGCTGGAAAAAACAGAAATGTGGTGGAATGCAGTAATATGAAAGGGGTAGACGAGGAAGTTCAGACAGAGACCACAGAGGATGCGGAACTCTTTGAGAATGAGGAATTTGCAGAAGCCTGGAAACAGGCGCTGGATATGAAAAAAGATAGAAAGAAAGAAGAAAAAGCCCAGATAGAAAAGAGGGAAGTAGCTGCAGTATGCGCCAGTGTAGAACCTGTATTTAACGAAGTACAGCAGGTACCGGTAAATCCTTATGGAGATATTGTAATCTCAGAGGAAGATTATGAAGCTCTTCTTCGAATTGTACAGGCAGAGGCCGGGGGAGAAGATGAGCAAGGGAAGATATTGGTGGCAGAAGTGATTTTAAACCGGGTATTAGAAGAAGATTTTGCCTCTACGGTGTACGAGGTGATTTTTGAGCGAAGCGGAGGAAGTCCTCAGTTTGCGCCCACTTGGGACGGAAGATATTATTCTGTGGAAGTGACCCAGAGCACAGTGGATGCTGTGGAAAAAGCCCTGTACGGGGAAGATCTGTCTCAGGGAGCTCTGTTTTTCTCTGCCCGGAGAAAAGCAAATCCTTATGATATGGCTTGGTTTGACCAGAATCTGACTTGGCTGTTTCAATATGGCGGACACGAGTTCTATACGCTGCCTTAAGAATTGTCTCTGCAGAGATTGACAGAAATATGGAAAACTTTTATAATGAGGGGTGTCCTAATCATAATTGGGGCGCCCTTTTGCATGAAAAAACATGATAAAATAAGAAAAAGAATGATAAAGGATGGAATAGACTATGTTATATGTAAGCACGAGAAATACAGAAGAAAAGGTTTCTGCTTCCCAGGCAATCTTGAAGGGATTGGCAGAAAACAGCGGTTTGTATGTGCCGGAACAGATACCAGCATTGGACCTTCCCATAGAAAAACTGACAGATCTGACTTATCAGGAGACAGCATATGAAGTGATGAAGTTGTTTTTTACAGATTTTACAGAGGAAGAGTTGAAAAAATGTATTGAGAATGCCTATGATGAGAAGTTTGATACCAAAGAGATTGCGCCTCTGGTAAAAGCTCAGGGATCCTATTATCTGGAATTATTTCACGGAAGCACCATAGCTTTCAAGGATATGGCTCTTTCGATTCTGCCCCATCTTCTGACCACTGCGGCGAAAAAGAATCAGGTGAAAAATGAGATTGTGATTTTAACGGCCACTTCTGGAGATACCGGAAAAGCGGCGCTGGCAGGGTTTGCAGGGGTGGAAGGAACCAAGATTATTGTTTTTTACCCCAAAGACGGCGTAAGCCCCATTCAGAAAAAACAGATGGTAACTCAAAAGGGAGAGAATACGCTGGTAGTTGGAATTAATGGCAATTTCGACCAGGCCCAGACAGGGGTGAAGCAGATGTTTTCAGATCAGGCCCTGGCTCAGGAACTGGCAGCGGCAGGATACCAATTTTCTTCTGCAAATTCCATCAATATCGGCAGGCTGGTTCCTCAGATTGTCTACTATGTATATGCCTATGCTAAGATGGTAAAATCTGAAGAAATTGCAGATGGAGATCACATCAATGTGGTGGTTCCCACAGGAAATTTTGGAAATATTCTGGCGGCTTTTTATGCCAAGAATATGGGGCTTCCCATTGGAAAATTGATCTGTGCTTCCAATGAGAATAAAGTGTTATACGACTTTTTTGCTACTGGTACATATGACAGAAACCGGGAGTTTATCCTGACCTCTTCTCCTTCTATGGATATTTTGATTTCCAGCAACCTGGAGCGTTTGATCTATCGAATTGCAGGCAATGACGGAGAGAAAAATCAAAAGTTGATGAGGGAACTTCAGGAACAGGGAAAATATGAGATTACAGAGGCAATGAGAGAACAGCTTTCCGGGTTTTATGGAAATTATGCAGATGAGGCAGAGACAGCAGCTGTGATCCGTGAAATCTATCAGGAAGCAGGCTATATCATAGATACGCATACTGCAGTGGCGGCAGCCGTATACAAGAAATATCAAAAAGAGACTGGAGATACAACAAAGACCGTAATTGCCTCCACTGCAAGTCCTTATAAGTTTACCAGAAGCGTAATGACCGCTATTGATCAAAAATACCAGGATAAACCAGACTTTGATCTTGTGGACGAATTAGAAGCGCTGTCAGGGGTAACAGTGCCCCGGGCCATTGAGGAGATTCGGACTGCAGAAGTGCGTCATAAAAAGATCTGTGAAGTGGAAGAAATGCAGAGTGTGGTAAAAGATTTTCTGCTACAATAGAAAATGGCTGCGTTTAATAATATTTTTGCATAGTCTGGACTTAATAAAATCAAAGACACCGCTTGTAAGCGGTGTCTTTGATTTTATATTATACTATGATAAATTTTCAGAATTCAAATCAGATGCGGCTGCAGCATCTAAAGCAGCCTTCAATTCTTCGTCTGCTTCCGTGTCCGTAAGAATTTTTTCTGTGTCGGCCTGGTCTTCCTCATTCTCTTCATCTGTTCCATCGGAAACCGGTTTTATCACAGAAAGAATAAAATTGACGGTTCCAAAGGAATAGATAATCGGTAGTAAATAGCAAGGAGATTTCGTTCCCAGCATGGTATTTTCGTGGGTAACAGGGGGCTGCAGGTGCAGTTCCAATGTATAATCGTTAGACATATTTACAGAGAAGAGACCGTTATGTAAATTTAGAAAATCTTCCATGGAGGCACTGACATACTCATCAAATTCTTCAAAGGGTTCATCTACATATCGACTTGCAAACATAATAGCAGTTTCGGCATCCATATCCAGAGCAGACAGGAAGGAAAAAGAACCGTCTACAGTCTGAGAGACGCAGAAGTTTGTTGGAACTTCCGGCAGTGTCATAATATTTAGAGGTGAGAAATCTTCCCCAATAAAACGAACCAGATTGTTGAAAAGAAGCGTAAGGTAAGAAATAATATTCTGAGTATCAGGAAGATTATCCGGCAGATAGAGACTGGAAAGAAGTTTGTCTACCATATTCTTCTGTTCTTCCATCATATCTAATTCATAGATTTCATATTCAGATTTGTATTCTGTAATCAGATTTTCCAGCTCGATATGCGTTAAAATTTTCTGATCTACCAGAATCTGTCCCAATAACATGTAATTTGGAAGCTGAATGGTCAAAAGTTTGTCCACTTGGTCCGGTGTGAGATAACCCAGTTCCGTGGCAAGTTCTCCAAAACGTTTGTCATAGTGGGTCTGAGTAATATAAACGTCAGCCACTTCACTTGCCGACATATAGCCGGAATGGATTGCCAGAGTGCCGAATTTTTTGTGGGTAGAGGATTGTATCTTCAGAGCCTCAATGAGCTGTTCAGGGGTAATGATCCCTTTGTTGAGCAAAAAATTACCAAAAAACTGCGTATGCATAACTCTTATCTCCCTTCAAAACGACCTTTTAAAATCTCTGCAATTGCAGAAGAAGAGAAAGGCTTTTGTACAAAGTCGCGTGCTCCTTCTAAAATAGCGTTTTTTAATTGTGTCTGAGTTCCCACAGAGGAAACAACCACAATATAGGCTTTTGGATCAAAACCGCGGATATCGCGGATCGCTTCCACACCGTCCTTTACAGGCATTACGATATCAAGAAATGAAAGATCTGGTTGATGTTCCTTATACAAGTCAAAGGCTTCCTGACCATTGGAAGCTTCTACAAAATTGTCATAGCCGCATTTTTTGATGATATCTTTTAACTGTTTTCTTGCCAGAACAGAATCATCACAGATTAAGATTTTTATGTTTTCCATTCGAATCGCTCCTTGTTGATTGGTTTGTATAGTATGATTCTACACCAATTGGTTAGAAGTTTCAATCTTTTCTTTCGCAATAAATACCATTTGCAATACTTTTTGACAGCATTTATAATAAAGATGCTGCCAAAAATATACTTTCTTACTATATATTACCACTATTATAAATGAAAAAGCAATAAAAAGAAAGGAAAATTGTAATGTTAATACTATTTGATGTGATTATTTTTATTTATGGGGTCTATACCATCTATTCTTCCATTCAAATGAAAAAGACCAGGAAACTGAGCAATTGGTTTATCGGAAATGCCACAACCATCCGGGACGCCGGAGGTTATATTGACTATATCTTTGGAAGGACCTTGATTATGGGAGGTATGGCTGTTTTATTTGGAATAGTTGGGTTTGTCAATGATTATGTAAAGCCGGTTCCGGATGTGATGCGGGTACTGTTACTGCTGTTTTTAACCGTATGTATCTGGTTTTACGTTTCCATCAACCGGGCAAAGCGCCAATTCTGGTGATCAGCGCTGATTCATAGGCAGGTAAGGCCGGTGTTCCTGGACGTTTTTGTAGGCAGGACGCATGATTTTGCCATTGTAATTTAATTCTTCCAGACGGTGAGCGCTCCATCCAGAGATTCTGGCAATGGCAAAGATAGGAGTGTAAAGCTCCAAGGGAAGATTCAGCATGCTGTAGGCAAAGCCAGAAAAAAAGTCGACATTTGGGCTGACGCCTTTGTATATTTTACGTTCTTTTGCAATAATCTGGGGAGCTAAGCGTTCAACAGTAGAATAAAGTGCAAACTCTTCTTCGCGTCCCTTTTCTTTTGATAAACGTTCCACAAAAGTACGGAACAATTCTGCACGAGGGTCAGACAGAGAGTATACCGCATGGCCCATACCATAGATCAGGCCCGCCTGGTCAAAGGCTTCTTTGTGAAGCAGAGCAGTCAGGTAAGCGCTGATAGCCTCCTCATCTTTCCAGTCCCGCACATGTTCTTTCATATCTTCGAACATTTTTACCACCTTAATATTGGCGCCGCCATGTTTGGGGCCCTTTAGGGAACCTAAAGATGCGGCGATGGCAGAATAGGTATCTGTTCCGGAGGAAGATACCAGATGGGTGGTAAAGGTAGAGTTATTTCCACCGCCATGCTCCATATGTAAGATCAGGGCGATATCCAAAAGTTTTGCCTCCAGTGGCGTATATTGACTGTCAGGACGTAAAATATGTAAGATTGTTTCAGCAGTGGACAGATGTGGTTCCGGGGTATGAATAAATAAGCTGGCCCCGTCGTGATAGTGCCGATATGCCTGATAACCATAGACGGAGAGCAGTGGAAACAGACTGATCAGCTCTAAACATTGACGCAGTACATTTGGAATCGAAATATTGTCCGCCTGGTTGTCATAGGAATATAAAGTAAGAACGCTGCGGGCCAGAGTGTTCATCATATCCTGACTGGGCGCTTTCATGATGATATCTCGAACAAAACTGGTGGGAAGAGAACGGTATTTGGCCAACTGTTCACAGAAGGCTGACAATTCTTCCTGGGAGGGAAGTCTTCCGAAAAGCAAAAGATAAGTACTTTCTTCAAAGCCAAAGTGACTGTTGTCAGAAAGGCCGGATATGATATCTTTTACATTATAGCCCCGGTAATACAGTTCTCCCGGCGCAGGGACAGAGTTCCCATCTATCACTTTGGTAGAGCAGACGTCAGAAATTTCAGTAAGTCCTACTAAAACGCCTTTTCCATTTAAGTCACGCAGCCCTCTTTTTACGTCATATTCTGCGAAAAGATTTGGATTTATCGTAGCAGCCTGCTGACTTAATTGTGCCAGATGAGCAATTTCAGGTGTAATTTCACAAAAATAATTTGGATTCATAAAAGCCCCCTTTAGATCGTTGGTGTTTTCAGTGATGTTTCACATAGTAAAGTATTGAACTATCATACCATATAGTTTGATTTCGGCACAAGAGAAATCCAGGAGTTTACGAAAAATTTATAGTTTCCTTAAAAACTTTATTTATTTTATGGATATTTTTATGGATTTTTTTAGAAGAATAGGATAAAATGAAGGCAGCTGCAGAAATGCGGCAGAAAGGAGCAGCTATGGAATATCGTGAGCTGATTGCTCAGGCAGTGGAGGCAAAAAAACAGGCTTATGCGCCATATTCCCATTTCCGGGTGGGAGCGGCCCTTTTAACAAAAAGCGGAAAGATTTATCAGGGATGCAATATTGAGAATGTGAGTTTTTCTGCTACTAATTGTGCGGAGCGCACAGCCCTATTTAAGGCGGTGTCGGAAGGAGAACGGGAATTTGAAGCCCTTGTGGTAAATGGCGACAACAGAGATTACCTGGCCCCCTGCGGTGTCTGCCGGCAGGTTTTGGCAGAATTCTGCGATTTAGATACCTTTCAGATAATTCTTGCCAACGATGAGCAGGATTACAAAATTTTGACTTTGGGAGAATTGCTGCCAAAAGCATTTTCCAAGGAAGATTTGAAGCCGGGAAATGATTCTGATTTCGTTTCAAAATAAAATATAAACCAATTGTTCCTGGGACAAGAAAGAAAATAATGGTAAAAATTTAAAAATCATTGCTGGAAGTTTGCAAGATTATATTGATTTTATGGTTCTATTATGTATAATGATAAAAGAAATGTCTGTTGTGTTGAGATTTTATAATTTCTTCATATACAGGTTAATAAATTAAAGAAAAGAGGTTAAAGTAAGATGGCAGAGATCAATTTAAGTAAGTATGGTATTACCGGAACCACAGAAATTGTGCACAATCCTTCTTTTGACGTATTATTTGAAGAAGAGACGAAGCCTGAATTGACTGGTTTCGAAAAAGGACAGGTGAGTGAGCTTGGCGCAGTTAACGTAATGACTGGTGTTTATACAGGACGTTCACCGAAAGATAAGTTTATTGTAATGGACGAGAATTCAAAGGACACAGTATGGTGGACTTCTGATGAATACAAGAATGATAACCATCCTGCTACCGAAGAAACTTGGAAAGCAGTAAAAGAACTGGCGTTGAAAGAACTCTCCAACAAAAAACTTTACGTTGTGGATGCATTCTGCGGTACCAACGCAGATACCCGTATGGGAATCCGTTTTATTGTGGAAGTAGCTTGGCAGGCTCATTTTGTAAAAAATATGTTTATCCAGCCTACGGAAGAAGAACTGGAGAACTTTGAACCTGATTTTGTAGTTTACAATGCTTCTAAAGCAAAAGTAGAAAACTATAAAGAGTTAGGCCTGAATTCTGAGACAGCTGTAGTATTCAATATTAGCAGCCGGGAACAGGTAATTCTCAACACATGGTATGGCGGTGAGATGAAGAAAGGTATGTTCTCCATGATGAATTACTATCTGCCACTGAAGGGAATTGCTTCCATGCATTGTTCTGCAAACACAGATATGAACGGAGAAAACACAGCAATCTTCTTTGGACTTTCCGGTACTGGTAAGACCACATTGTCAACAGATCCGAAACGTCTTCTGATTGGTGACGACGAGCATGGCTGGGATGACAACGGTGTATTTAACTTTGAAGGCGGCTGCTATGCGAAGGTAATTGACTTAGATAAAGAATCTGAGCCGGATATCTACAATGCGATTAAGCGTGATGCTCTTCTTGAGAATGTAACGTTAGATGCCAATGGAAAGATTGATTTCAAAGATAAGAGCGTAACAGAAAATACACGTGTATCTTATCCTATCAACCATATTAAAAATATTGTTCGTCCTGTGTCCGCAGCACCGGCGGCTAAGAATGTAATCTTCCTGTCTGCAGATGCTTTTGGCGTGCTGCCTCCAGTATCTATCCTTACACCGGAACAGACACAGTACTATTTCCTGTCAGGATTTACAGCAAAACTGGCTGGTACAGAGCGGGGAATTACAGAGCCTACACCTACCTTCTCTGCTTGTTTCGGACAGGCGTTCTTAGAGCTGCATCCTACCAAATACGGAGAAGAGCTTGTGAAGAGAATGGAGAAGAATGGTGCGAAAGCATACCTTGTAAATACTGGATGGAACGGTACCGGAAAACGTATTACCATTAAAGATACCCGTGGTATTATTGACGCAATCTTGAATGGTGATATCTTAAATGCACCTACCAAGAAGATTCCTTACTTCAATTTTGAAGTTCCAACAGAACTGCCAGGCGTAGATTCTAATATCCTTGATCCTCGCGATACATATGCAGATGCTGCAGAGTGGGAGACCAAGGCAAAAGATCTGGCACAGAGATTTGTGAAGAATTTTGCAAAATATGAGGGTAATGAGGCAGGCAAAGCGTTAGTGGAAGCTGGTCCTCAGTTATAAAAATTATATTAAGAATTAATTTCAGGGGGCGGTCTTTTTGACGCCCCCGATTTTTAAGAATTACTCTAAAGAGAATGACAAAAGGATTGACAATAAAAGAGGAAAGGGATATGCTATATAGTAACGAGGGTGAAACTAAGGAGGAGGGCAGATATGAGGAAAAAGATATATTATCCCAGGAACAGAGACCGAATTGGAAAGATCAATGAAGCAGCTTTATAGACTCCCACAGGATTGTTGTATTCTGTGGGAGAATGTATATTATGCGAAATGTAAAAAAAGTGTAAGTAAAATGTGAATGTATGTCTTATATTTTTTTAATAATGTTTGGAGAAATGAGAATGAAAAAAAATAAAAAAATAATAATATCCTTTGTGTTTTGTATTTTGCTGGCAGCCTCTGTATCCATCTTTGCTGATAAAAGCGAGGTTCAGGCCGCAGGCAGTTATTCTATACAGATCAACAAGGGAACGAATGTGGTAACGGTATATAACAGCAGCGGAAGAGCGGAACGCGCCTTTGTGTGTTCCACAGGGACTGCCACTCCTATCGGAACATTTTCAACCAAGCAGAAATTGAGATGGCATGTGCTGGATGGTCCATCTTATGGGCAGTATTGTACACGTATTACAGGTTCCATCTTGTTTCACTCTGTATGGTATTACCGAAATGGAGATTATGCGTCTCAGTCCTATCGGGAATACAACAAATTAGGAACGACGGCTTCCCATGGATGTGTCAGGCTGACTGTGGCAGATTCCAAATGGATTTATGACAATTGTCCACTGGGAACGACAGTAAGAATTATTTACGGTTCATCGGCAAATGATCCCTTAGGGAAACCTGCAGCCATCAAAGTGCCAAATGTGAAAGAAGGATGGGATCCTACAGATCCTGATCCAAGGAATCCCTATAGTTCCTACAGACCGTCTATTGATATCAGCGGCGCCAACAAAACTGTTTCTTACGGAACAAAATTTAATCCTTTTTCTGGAATCACTGCAAAAGATTCTCTTGGAAATGATATCAGCGGCTGGCTGCGGTACAGCGGAGAAGTAAATACAAAAAAAATAGGAAAATATAAGGTTACATATTATATTACAGACGCCCTTGGCAGATCAGATTCTAAATCTGTGGTATATAAAGTGAGGGACACAAAAAAGGCCACAATTAAAGGGGTTAAAAAAAGTCTGAAGAAAGAATATAATTCCGTTATAAAATTAAAGAAAAACGTAAGGGCTTACAATGCAACTGGGAAAAATCTGACAAAGAAGATTGCAATTAAAATCGTTTATCCAGGTGGAAAAAAAGAAAAAACTTATAAGAAAAGCGAGTTAAGGCTTAGCAAATTGGGAACTTATAAGATCAATTATTATGTCGTAAATCCCAATAATAAGTTGAAGACAAAGGTAACCTGTAAAGTGAAAGTACAGGACAAGAAAAAACCTAAATTTGCAGGCATTCCATCGCAAAAAACAGTGGAATACAATTCTGTCCAGAATCTGAAATCAAAAGTAACTGCAAAACTGGTGTCCGGCAAAAATATGACTTCTAAAATTGTCATTAAGGCGAAAGGGCCTGGACAGAAGAAGTATACAGACCTTACCAAGAATAAGAGCACTAAGTATAAGAAATATAAGTTTAGTAAGGTTGGAACTTACAGTATTGAGTATTCGGTAGCAAATCCTTACAATAAGAAGGCCGTGGCGAAAAAGGTAATGAAAGTTATCGTAAAAGACACAAAGAAGCCGAATTTGAAGGGAGTTGCAGGCCAAAAGACACTGGAATATAATACGATTTTGAACTTGAAGTCAGGTGTGACTGCAAAATTGGTATCCGGTACAGATGTATCTTCTAGAATTGTGATTAAAGTAAAGGAACCGGGAGCAGCTGGTTTCAGAACATTGAGCAAGGCACAATATGAGAAGTATCAGTTTAATAAAACAGGAAGTGTTGTTGTAGAATATTCGGTATCAAATCCGAATAATGGAAAGAACATCTCCAAAGCCACCATGAATGTTACAGTCAGAGATACCCAGGCGCCTGAGATTAAAGGCGTAGGAAATAAACAGGTTGAGATTGAAGGAAAATTGAATCTGAGAACTGGCGTGACAGCAAATCTGAAGTCTGGCACAGATCTTACGTCTAATATTAAGATTACAGTTACAACGCCGGAGAATGTTACCACAGAATTTACGGGAAGCGAGTATGTCTTTGCCAAAGAGGGAACCTATACAGTGAAATATCATGTGGTAAATCCTTCAAACAGTAAAGCGGCAGATCAAAAGACCATGACAGTTACAGTAACGGATAACCGGGAACTGAAGCTTGAGATCTCAGAGACGAAAGTACATGAGGTTCAGGTAGATGAGGTTTATCATGTACTGGATGGCGTAACCGCCTCTTTAGGTCAGACTCCAATTACCGATATCAAAGTGGAGATTACCGGAACAGATTCCTTGGGTCAGGAAATTACAGCGCCTAAGATGGATCAAAATGGAAATGTGACCTTTACAACTGCTGGAACTTATAAGATTACCTATACGGTAAAACATTTGACAAAAGACATAGTGAAAACGGAAATTTTTGAGCTTACAGTGAAGGAAAAAATAGGAAAAGATGCAAGTCAGGTTCAGGTTCCAGATCCAGGAGCAGATATAGATTCAAGTTCCAACTTGAACCAGGACCTGAACCCTGATCAACCTGCTTCGGTGGATCAGAATGACCTGAATCAGGAATCTTTGGAGTTACAGAGCGAAGATCCCACAGAGAAGATGGAACTGGAAGATTTTTCGAATGAAGCATGAAATTAACATTAATTTTTAGTTGATAATCGGGAAATAATAAGGTATAATCAGTTTAGGTCAGGAAAGTATTCCTGGGATGTGCGATAACCTGCTATTTTGAACCTACATTTATTTTTATGGGATTCTTATATTGCCGATTGGATGTCAGGCCGTCATAACGCAGCGGAAGGCAGAAGAGAGGTTGCGGTTACCCACCTAGCTTAGCTAGGAGTCAAAATTGCAGGAACGGCATTTTGGGGTACTTTTCAGAAAAAATTATAAGGTACAAAAGAGTTTTACAAAAGAGAACCTGCGCATAAGCTACCAAAGAGAGATGAAAAAGTACGAAAGACAGAGAGCACAAAAGAAGAACGACACAAAAGATAAAACCGTACAAAAGATAAAAAATCAGTGCGAAAGCATATAGAAGACAGAAGATAAATTTACAAAAGAGGAAAGGCTGCTTTGGAGAAAGGCAGCCTTTTCGTTGAATGCAGCACCGCTTTGAAATTTAAAAAGGAACAGGAAATATAACATGAAAAAGAGAGATTCCGTAAAAAAAAGAGATTACATCTTAGCTGTTCTGGCATTACTGGGACTTGTTTTGGTCATTCTTTTTATTCAGACTGCTGCGGAAAATAAGGTGATTCTAGAATACAGCAGTGAATATGTGGCAATGGCGGAACTGCCTTCTCAATTAAGTTTTACATATTATGAAGAAGAGGAATGGAAGGATCAGTTAAAAGAAATTAATGGTGGAAAAAACTTAAATGGAAAATTAACTTTTGGAAAACTAGAGCAGATATTAGAGAAACTTTCGGTAAAAGAGTATGTGACTTATCCAGAGGAGATTTCCTGGAAAAAGGTTTCCCGCCCTCAGTGGAACGAGGTGTATGAACAGATATTAGATCTTTTGGATCCAGAGGGAAGTGTGGCTGCTACTAATTTAGTATTTCTCACAGAGGATGCAGAAAAGGAAGAGAGTGGGCAGAGATTAACACAGCGGGGCTTTTATCAAGTATCGGCGGGTGTGGATTATTTTCATGTCTATGATATGTATCAGGTGTATGTAAAAGAAAATCGGATTATTGGAGTCAGCAGTGTATGTAAAGGGCCTCTGACGTTGAAAAATGTATTTGTTCATTCCGCAAAGGAAGAACAGGCGGAGATTTTATATGAGCATCAGAAAATTACTTTGAATATTGAAGGATTAACGGAAAAGATCACAGATACCGTCTGTGATGTGGAATGGAAGGAAAACAAGGTTACCGCAATTTATAAAAAAGAAGAGATGATTTCAGGAAAAGTCCTGAGCTTTAACGATAAACAGATTGAAATTTCTGGATATGGAACATTGGAATATGAGGGAGCACTGAAAATATATAAGACCTATGGCACGCTGGAGGAATTGGATGAATCGAAATTGGTAATCGGAAATCTTCAGGCAGATTTTGTTGTGGCAGAAAAGAAGGTATGCGGTATTATTTTAAAGGAGCCTGCCGCCATAGAGATTATTCGGGTTCTTCTGTTAAACGAGGGAAATGGGAATTATCATGAGAATCCAGTCTTTACAGCAGATACAGCCAGCGTGGTGACGGTGGGAGATCAGACGAAAGAGATAGAGGCTGATCAGCCGGTTGTTGTATCAGAACTGTTTCAGGAAAAGACAGACTATGTTAAGATATCCCCCAAAGAAGAGGGGGGAAAGATTTATTTTGCAGATAGGTCCGGCAAGCGTGTATCTTTGGGATATCGAGGGAAGATAGAGATAAGAAAATATCCGGAGGGTTATGGAGTGGTCAATGAGATCTCTTTGGAACAATATTTGTATGGAGTTGTGCCAAGTGAGATGCCTTCTTCTTATGAAAGAGAAGCGCTGTGCGTGCAGGCAGTCTGCGCCAGAAGCTATGCTTGTATACAATTGATGAAAAATGATTACGCAGCCTTGGGGGCTCATGTGGATGACAGTACCAACTATCAGGTATTCAATAAACAGGAGGAGACGCCTCAGACAAATCTTGCAGTAGACGATACGGTAGGAGAAGTGATAAAATATCAGGGAGAGATTGCCGAGGCATATTTCTTTTCCACTTCCTGCGGTTATACGGGAGACATGGGACTTTGGAATGTCGACGGAGAAGAAAAATATGGATATTTGCAGGAATCTTCCCTGTTGGCAGATGGAACAGAAGCAGATGTTTCCAGTGAAGAAGGTTTTGCAGAATTTATAAAAAATAATGAGATCACTGCCTTTGACAGCGACAGCCCTTATTTTCGCTGGAGTGCAGACCTTGCAGTGGCAGAGAAGGAAAATGAGATCAATGCTGCAATTAGGGAGCGGGCAAAAGCAAATGCCGGGAACGTGCAGTTTTTGAGGAAAGATGGGGCGGAAGGTTCTGCTTCCGACCTGGCAAAATTTGGAAAGATCAAAGAGATTTCTGTAGGTGAACGGGGAGCCGGCGGTGGGATCCGCACCCTCTGTATTACGTATGAAAAAGGAAGCGTGACCTTATTTACAGAATATAACATGCGCTATGTACTTGGAGCTGCGGCCGTGAAAGTAACCAATAAAAATGGCGAGACTATTGATATGAGACTTTTGCCCAGCGCTTATTGCGCGCTGGTTCCGGCGGAGAAAGGCTATGAGGTATATGGAGGCGGTTACGGACATGGGATCGGCATGAGTCAGAACGGTTCCAATGGAATGGCAAAAGAGGGAATGAACTATGTAGAAATACTGATGAAATTTTATCACGATATTTCCATAGAAAATATATACAATGAGGAATGAATATGATTTGGAGAATAATAGCGGGAATCAAGGCGTTTTCAGAGGAATGCAGAAGAGACAATGTCAGTGCGTATGCAGCTCAGGCGGCATTTTTTATTGTTATGTCTTTGATCCCGTTCATCATGTTATTTATATCCCTGGTTCAGTATACGCCGGTGACAGAAAGTATGATTATGGAATTGATCAATCGGCTGATGCCAGATTATATCTCTCCATTTTTGATTGGAATCATTCACGAAGTGTACAGCGATTCTGTGGGAATTGTGTCAGCGGCGGCAGTTATGGCGGTGTGGTCTGCGGCTAAAGGGGTACAGTGTCTCACTAATGGATTAAACAGTGTATATGATATTGAGGAGACGAGAAACTGGATCCTGCTTCGTTTTCGGGCAATTTTATATACGTTAATGCTGATTATTGCCATTGTGGTATCGCTTACACTGATGGTGTTTGGAAACAGCCTGCAGCATTTGATTATAAAATATATTCCTTTTGCCGCCCATATTACCCAGGGGATCCTGAAACTTCGTTCTCTGATTCTTTTGGCAGTATTGATGTTATTTTTTGCAATGATGTTTAAGATGCTGCCCAACCGGAAAGCTGCAGTGAGAAGCCAGCTTCCAGGCAGTATGATGGGGGCTGTGGGATGGTCTGCCTTGTCTTTTGGAATCTCTGTCTATGTGGATTATTTTAACGGATTTTCCATGTATGGCAGCTTGACAACGATTATTTTGGTAATGCTGTGGTTGTATTTTGGCATTTATATTCTGCTGGTATGCGCAGAGGTTAATAAAATTTATGAGGAGTACCGGGAAAGAAAGGAATGGTAAAGAGAGGACCTTACCCTAATAAATTTCCCAAAGGATTCAGGACAGAACTATTTCAAAAAGTACTTGCAGTTTTGGAAGACACATGTTAGAATAGTCTGCATGAAAGTAAAGAAAAAAAGAAAGGCAAAGAAGGTGTTCAGTAGAGTGCTGTACTGCTGACAGAGAGAGAGGATCATCGGCTGTAAGTCCTCTTGAGAAAAGACAGTAATCGAATTTCCCACCAGAGCTGCATATCTGAAACAGATTGAGTATAGATGAAGTAAGATATGACGTTGTTGCGCGTTATGCAAAGAGAGTGTTCAACATTTCTGTGTCTGGCAGTTTGCCGGCAGGAGTTTGAAAAACAGGGTGGTACCGCGGATTATTTCGTCCCTATGCGTATGCATAGGGGCTTTTCTTATCTTATAGGAAATTCCTTTGAATTTCCTATAAGATAAAAAAGAATTATTGCACTGCGGTGGAAAGGAAATGAACCGCGGGAGCGGTCCGCCGCAGGCAGAGAATCCTGCGGAACAGGATTCTTTCTTGTTTATTAGGAAATTCCTCCGGATTTCCTAATGAGAGGATGAAGAAATGAAAGCGGATTTGTTAAAAAAGGAGAATGATCATGAAAGAGAGATTGGAACAGATCAAAGCAGATGCAATTCGTGAGATTCAAAGCTCAGACGGACTTGCGAAGTTGAATGATGTGAGAGTAACATTTTTGGGAAAAAAAGGGGAATTGACTGCAGTTTTGAAGGGAATGAAAGACGTACTTCCAGAGGAACGTCCCATGGTAGGCCAGCTGGTCAATGAGACCAGAGAAAGTATTGAAAGGTTGATTGAGGAGACAAAGGGCAAGTTAGAGGCAGCAGAGCGGGAGATCAAACTGAAACAAGAAGTGATTGACGTGACGCTTCCAGCTAAGAAGAACCGTGTGGGCCACCGCCATCCCAATACTATTGCCTTAGAGGAAGTGGAGCGGATCTTTGTAGGTATGGGCTACGAAGTGGTGGAAGGACCAGAGGTAGAATATGATTATTATAATTTTGAGGCTTTGAATATTCCTGCGAACCATCCGGCCAAAGATGAGCAGGATACTTTCTATATCAATGATAAGATTGTGCTTCGCACCCAGACTTCTCCGGTGCAGGTGCGTGAGATGGAAAAGGGGAAACTGCCGATTCGCATGATCGCTCCGGGACGTGTGTTCCGCTCCGATGAAGTGGACGCTACCCATTCTCCATCTTTCCATCAGATTGAAGGACTGGTAATTGACAAGCATATCACCTTTGCAGACTTAAAAGGAACGCTGGCAGAGTTTGCAAAACAGCTTTTTGGAGCAGACAGTAAAGTGAAATTCCGCCCCCATCATTTTCCATTTACAGAGCCCAGTGCAGAGATGGATGTGACTTGTTTTAAATGCGGAGGAAAAGGCTGTCGTTTTTGCAAAGGCTCCGGCTGGATTGAGATTTTGGGCTGCGGTATGGTGCATCCTAGAGTGCTTAAGATGAGCGGCATTGATCCGGAAGAGTACTCTGGATTTGCATTCGGCATGGGGCTGGAGCGGATCGCTCTGTTAAAATATGAGATTGATGATATGCGTCTCTTATATGAAAATGACGATCGCTTTTTGAAACAATTCTGAAATCAGTTTACAATAGAAAGGAATCAATCATTATGAATACATCATTATCATGGATCAAAGCATATGTGCCCAAGCTGGATGTAACAGCCCAGGAATACATGGATGCAATGACACTTTCCGGTTCAAAGGTAGAGGGTTATGAACAACTGGATGCAGACTTAGATAAAATTATAATTGGACAGATTTTAAAGATTGAGAAGCATCCAGATGCAGATAAATTGGTGGTCTGCCAGGTGGATGTTGGGACAGGAGAACCTATTCAGATCGTAACGGGAGCTCCTAATGTGGAAGAGGGACAGAAGGTTCCGGTAGTATTGGACGGGGGTCGTGTGGCGGGAGGCCACGATGGAAAGAAGACTCCCGGCGGAATTAAGATTAAAAAGGGAAAATTAAGAGGAGTGCCTTCAAATGGCATGATGTGTTCCATTGAAGAGCTGGGTTCTGACAGAGAGATGTATCCAGAGGCTCCAGAAGAGGGAATCTATATTTTCGAGGATGACGCAGTGGTAGGTGAGAGCGCAGTCAAAGCTCTGGGATTGGAGGACGTGGTGTTCGAGTATGAGATCACCTCCAACCGTGTAGACTGTTTTGGCGTATTAGGGATTGCCAGAGAGGCGGCGGCAACCTTCTGCAAAGAATTTAAACCTCCAGTGGTGACGGAGACTGGAAATAGCGAGGATGTGAAGGACTATATCAAAGTTACTGTGAAGGATACAGAGCTGTGCCCCAGATATTGTGCGAGGGTGGTAAAAAATATTAAGATCGGACCCTCTCCCAAATGGATGCAGCGGCGTCTGGCTTCCCAGGGAATTCGTCCCATCAATAATATTGTAGACATTACAAATTATGTGATGGAGGAGTATGGACAGCCCATGCATGCTTATGACCTGGAGACCATTGCAGGCAGGGAGATTGTGGTACGACGCGCAGAAAAACAGGAAAAATTCGTTACGCTGGACGGACAGGAGCGTACTATGGACGATACGGTTCTGATGATTTGTGATGGAGAAAAAGCAGTAGGTATCGCAGGAATTATGGGAGGCGAAAACTCCATGATCACAGACAATGTGCAGACAATGCTGTTTGAGGCAGCCTGTTTTGACGGTACTAATATTCGTCTTTCCAGCAAAAAAGTGGGATTGCGGACAGATGCTTCCGGTAAATTCGAAAAAGGGTTAGACCCCAACAATGCAATAGAAGCCATCAACCGCGCCTGCCAGCTGATAGAAGAGCTGGGAGCTGGAGAAGTGGTAGGCGGCGTGGTAGATGTCTATGGAAAGAAAAAGGAAGGCAGAACCATTCCTTTTGACCCAGAGAAAGTCAATGCCCTGCTGGGAACAGAGATTGAAAAAGAAACGATGATCGGCTATTTTGAAAGGATTGATTTAACCTATGATAGGGAAAAAGATGTGGTGATAGTACCCTCCTGGCGGCAGGATCTGGAATGTTTGGCGGATCTGGCAGAGGAAGTGGCGAGATTTTATGGGTATGATAATATTCCAATGACACTGCCTACCGGAGAGGCTACCACAGGAAAATTATCTTTTAAGCTCAGAGTAGAAGAGGTGGCAAGAAATATTGCAGAGTATTGCGGATTTAGTCAGGGAATGAATTATTCTTTCGAGAGTCCCAAAGTATTTGATAAACTTTTGATTCCTCAAGACAGCGAATTACGAAAAACCGTTGTGATTTCTAATCCTCTGGGAGAAGATTTCAGTATTATGCGTACAATTTCTCTCAATGGAATGCTGACCTCTCTGGCTTCTAATTACAATCGCAGGAATAAAAACGTAAGACTTTACGAACTTGGAAATATTTATCTGCCGAAACAGATACCAGTGACAGAACTTCCAGAAGAGCGGATGCAGTTTACCCTTGGAATGTATGGAGAAGGAGATTTCTACACTATGAAGGGCGTGGTGGAAGAATTTTTTGACAAGGCAGGACTTTCCGGAAAAGAAACTTATGATCCTAATTCCGGCAAGCCTTTCCTCCATCCAGGCAGACAGGCAGATATCATCTATAATGGAGAGGTTCTCGGATATTTGGGAGAGATTCACCCTCAGGTGACAGATCACTATTCCATCAAAGACCGGGTCTATGTGGCAGTGGTAGATATGCCGAAAGTAGTGGAATTGGCAAGTTTTGACCGAAAATATGAGGGCATTGCAAAATTCCCGGCTGTTACCCGTGATATCAGCATGGTAATGCCTAAAAATATTTTGGCGGGAGAAGTGGAAAAAATATTTGACGCCAAAGGCGGACAATATTTAGAAAGCTATGAATTATTTGATCTTTATGAGGGATCACAAATTAAATCAGGATTTAAGTCTGTGGCATATTCTTTAATATTCCGGGCAAAAGACAAAACGTTAGAAGAGTCAGACTATGCCCCTGCCATGGATAAGATTTTGAAGTCTTTAGAGGAAATGGGAATTGAATTGAGAAAGTAAGGGACTTTATGGACGTAAAAGATTTTTATTATGAACTGCCTCCGGAACTGATTGCCCAAGATCCGCTGGAAGACCGTTCCAGTTCCCGGCTGCTTGTGCTGCACAAAGACACCGGAGAGTTAGAACACACTGGTTTTAAACAGATTGCAGAATACCTTCAGCCAGGAGACTGTTTAGTCTTAAATAACACAAAGGTAATTCCTGCCAGATTGTTGGGCGAGAAAGAGGGAACTCAGGCAAAGATTGAGATCCTGCTGCTAAAACGAAAGGAAAAGGATATTTGGGAGACTTTGGTAAAACCGGGGAAAAAGGCAAAGCCGGGAACCAGAATTCTGTTTGGCGGCGGATTGCTGACTGGGGAAGTGCTGGAAGTGGTGGAAGATGGCAATCGTCTGATTCAATTTACCTATGAAGGAATTTTTGAGGAGATTTTGGATCAATTAGGACAGATGCCTCTTCCTCCCTATATCACCCATCAGCTTCAGGATAAAAACCGTTATCAGACGGTTTATGCCAAATGGGAAGGTTCTGCGGCGGCTCCCACGGCAGGGCTGCATTTTACGCCAGAACTGTTAGAAGAGATTGGAAAGAAAGGGATTTCGATTGCGGAGGTAACCCTTCATGTAGGACTTGGGACCTTCCGGCCGGTAAAGGCGGAACAAGTGCAGGATCATCACATGCACGCAGAGTTTTATCAGATTGATGAACAGGCGGCAGAGATTATCAACAGGACGAAACAGACGGGAGGCCGGGTGATCTGCGTGGGAACTACAAGCTGCCGGACCATTGAGTCGGCGGCAGGAAAAATGCAGGAAAGGCAAAACCAGGAGAGTGAAAAAAAATATGTAGAACCAGGAGGGGGCTGGACAGATATCTTTATTTATCCCGGTTACCAGTTTCAGGTACTGGATGGGTTGATTACCAATTTTCATCTGCCGGAATCTACGTTGGTGATGCTGGTATCTGCGTTAGCAGGAAGAGAACAAGTGCTGAGAGCATACGAGAGGGCAGTAGAGGAAAAATACCGTTTTTTTAGTTTTGGAGACGCCATGCTGATCTTGTGATAAGGGGATTATGCAAAAAAAAGAGCTGCTGTATGAAATAATTTTTTCATACAGCAGCTCTTTTTTTCTGTCAAAATGTGTTGAAAAAAAGTTTCATTCGAAGTATGATATAAAAGTACTGGAAAATTATGGAAATTTATGAAAATCAAAACTGAGGTAGAAGAATGATTCGAGAATATCAGACGGAGAATGTGTATGAGGCACTGCAGCAGAGATTTCATTTTCTCTTTCAGGAATTTGATAATATTTATATTTCTTTCAGCGGAGGAAAAGACAGCGGTGTTTTGCTGACTCTTTTGCTGGATTTTAAAAGACCATAATATCCAGATCGTTTAGTAGGGCTGTTTCATCAAGACTTTGAAGCACAGTATACAGTGACTACGGAATATGTAGAACGTACGTTTTGCAGGCTGGAGAAAGAAGTGGAACCTTACTGGATCTGTCTTCCCATGGCCACCCGCACTGCCTTGAGCAGTTATGAGATGTACTGGTATCCCTGGGACGACACGAAACAGGAGATTTGGGTGCGTCCTATGCCAGATCATCCCTATGTAATCAATATGTCTAATCCTTTCAATCATTATCGCTATCGGATGCCCCAGGAAAATCTGGCAAAACAGTTTGGAAGATTTTATAAGGAACAGCATGGGAAAAAAAGTACGGTCTGCCTTCTGGGAATACGGGCGGAAGAATCTATCCAGCGGTACAGTGGATTTTTAAATCGAAAATATGGGTATCAGGGAGAATGCTGGATTTCCAAACAATTTAAAGATGTTTGGTGTGCATCTCCTCTCTATGATTGGACCAACAATGATGTCTGGGCAGCAAACGCCAGATTTGGATATGATTACAACAGACTGTATGATTTGTATTATCTGGCAGGGTTAAAGCCAAGTCAGATGAGGGTGGCTTCTCCCTTTAATGATTATGCGAAGGACAGCCTGAACCTGTATCGCGTCATTGATCCGGAAATCTGGGCAAAACTGGTGGGCAGAGTGCGGGGCGCAAATTTTGGAGCAGTTTATGCCAGAACAAAGGCGATGGGATATCGAAATATTACTTTGCCCCCAGGACATACCTGGGAATCTTATACAAGGTTTTTATTGGATACATTACCTGTCAGACTGCGGAATAATTATGTGAAAAAATTTAAGACCTCAATGAAATTTTGGCATGAGACAGGAGGGGGACTGCCGGAAGCAACCATTCAGGAACTGATTGACCATGGATATCAGGTCCAAAGAAATGGCGTTTCGAATTATACTGTGAATAAATATTCCAGAGTGATCTTTACCGGAAAGATACCAGACGATACAGATGATATTAAGTCTACTAAGGAGATTCCAAGCTGGAAACGCATGTGTTATTGTATTTTAAAAAATGATCACATTTGCAGATTCATGGGATTTGGTTTATCTCGAAAGGAGCAGGAACAGATTGAATTTATACGAAAGAAATATGGAGGATTTGCAAATGAGCGGTAAGACATATAAAAGTCCGGCCTATAAAGTGACGCCGGTGCCTATTGAAAAGATTGTACCGAATGACTATAACCCCAATGCAGTTGCTCCGCCGGAAATGAGGCTTTTGTATGACAGTATCAAAGAAGATGGCTATACGATGCCTATTGTCTGTTATTATTCCAATCAAGATGACCTCTATGTTATTGTAGACGGATTCCACCGGTATCGTATTATGAAAGAACATAAAGATATTTATGAGCGGGAGAATGGGATGCTTCCAGTAACGGTAATAGAAAAGTCCTTGTCAAACCGAATGGCAAGTACGATCCGCCATAATCGCGCCAGAGGTTCCCATGATGTGGATCTGATGAGCAATATTGTAAAAGAATTGCATGAAATCGGACGGTCAGATGCATGGATTGCCAAACATATGGGAATGAGTAAAGATGAGATCCTAAGATTGAAACAGATTACAGGTTTGGCAGCATTATTTCGGGATGTAAAATTTGGACAGGCATGGAAACCTATGGATGTGGAGGAAGGGAAGCCCAAACAAGAAGAATCTTCTGAAACAGAGACTATAGGGGACGAGTAAGGCAGAAAAGAGAGAGAAAAATAATAGAATAAGAAATAAGCAGATTCTTGCCGCCGGGTAAGAAGATTTAAGCGTCAGGTTTCATATCGTTAGGCCATAGAAGATATGAAAGCTGGCGCTGTTTTTATCTTATAGGAAATTCCTTCGGATTTCCTATAAGATAAAATAGATTTGTTAGGAGGAATGAAAAATGAGACAGACACAGTGTTTTAAAGAATTTGTGCGGTATGTTTCCCTGAATATGCTGGGAATGCTGGGATTATCCTGCTATATTTTGGCGGATACTTTTTTTGTGGCAGGAGGGCTGGGAGCTGCAGGGCTGGCCGCGCTGAATCTTGCAATTCCCATATACAGTTTTATACATGGCAGCGGGCTGATGCTGGGAATGGGAGGAGCCACCAGATATTCGATTCTGAGAAGTCAGGGAAAAGAAGAGGAGGGAAATCAGGCATTTACCAGAACTTTTTGGATGGTTTTTGGATTTGCTGTGATATTTTTTGTGACGGGGTTATTTTTGTCAGAATATCTTGCGCTGCTGCTGGGAGCAAAGGGAGAGATCCTGGAAATGTGCAAGACTTATCTCAAAGTGCTGTTATTATTTGCCCCTGTATTTCTGCTCAATGAACTGCTGCTTTCCTTTGTGCGCAATGACGGTTCCCCACAGTTGCCTATGATGGCTATGGTAGGAGGCAGTTTTTCCAATATTCTGTTGGATTATATTTTTATTTTTCCTTGTAAAATGGGAATTTTCGGGGCGGTTTTTGCCACAGGTCTTGCGCCGGTGATCAGTCTGATCATTTTGTCCCCCTACTTTTTTCAAAAAAAGCAGGGCTTTCATTTGAGAAAAACAAGTTTTTCTGTTTCAGAGAGCAGGTATATTCTGGCAGGCGGTCTGCCTTCCCTGGTGACAGAACTGTCTTCTGGAATTGTGATGATTATATTTAATGGAATTATTCTTGGAATAGAAGGGAATATCGGGGTGGCGGCTTATGGGGTGATTGCCAATCTGTCTCTGGTGGTGCTCGCGTTATATACGGGAATCGCTCAGGGAATCCAGCCTTTGCTCAGTAAATATTATGGAAAAAAAGAAGGGTGGAAAATTCAAAGAATTTTTTGGTATGCCATTTTTACAGCAGTGGGTCTGTCGCTTTTCATCTATTTGACTGTGTTTTTCAGAGCAGACAATATGGTATCAGCTTTTAATGGGGAAGAAAATCAAAGACTGCAGGAAATTGCAGTCTGGGGGATGAAACTATACTTTACTGGATGTGTGTTCGCAGGGATCAATATTATTCTGTCGGCTTATTTTACCTCAACAGATGCGGCAGGGCCCGCGGGAATGATATCTGTGCTTCGAGGATTTCTTGTGATCATTCCCGTGTCCTTTCTTCTGGCTGCTTTATGGGAAATAACAGGTCTGTGGCTGACCTTTCCAGTTACAGAGTGTTTTGTGACTGCAGTGGGGCTCTGCCTGTATCGGAAATTCAATTATACCTGCAGGTGTTCTAAATCTTCATAGAAAGAGGGATAAGAGATTGTGACACAGTTTCTGTCGTCAAAAGTGGTCTCGCCTTCTGCGTTTAAACCTGCAATACAGAAAGCCATGGCAATGCGGTGATCCTGATAAGTTTTGATTTCGGTGCCATGGAGCAGACTGCCTCCTTCGATGATCATGCCGTCATCGGTGGGAGTGATTTTTCCTCCCATGGCATTTAAGTTTTCTGTGACAGAGAGAATCCGGTCAGATTCTTTAACCTTTAATTCTTGGGCGTCTTTGATGATCGTTGTGCCCTCTGCAAAGGCTGCCATCACTGCGATGATGGGAAGTTCATCAATCAGGGTGGGAATCTGGCTGCCTCCTATGGTAGTTCCGTGAAGGGAACTGGAAGTTACCAGAATATCAGCTGCAGGTTCCCCAGAAACAGTCCGCTGGTTCAATAACGTAATCTTTCCTCCCATGGCAAGAGCTGCCTGGAGAATACCGCTTCTGGTGGGATTGATACCTACGTTTTGAATCAGTATTTCGGAATTGGGCGTAATCAATCCAAGGGCGATAAAGTACGCGGCAGAAGAAATATCACCAGGTACGTGGATTGCCTGCCCTTCCAATTTGGGCTCCGGCCAGATGGCTGCCGTGGTGTCTGTGGATAGAATATCAGCTCCAAAGCCAGCCAGCATCAGTTCCGTATGGTTTCTTGACAGGACAGGTTCTGTTACTTTGGTAATTCCGTCTCCATAAAGTCCGGCAAGGAGAACTGCAGATTTTACCTGAGCAGAGGCAATGGGAGACTGATAGTGGATATGTCTCAGGCTGCTGCCCTGGATTGTGAAAGGGGCGCAGCCTGAACTCGTCTTCTTATAAAGATCTGGAAAATAACCAGCATCCCAGCACTGGAACCGGGCCCCCATTTCAGAAAGGGGAGTAAAAATACGGTTCATAGGGCGTTTTCGAATGGAGGCGTCTCCATTTAAGGTGCTTTGAAAAGGCTGTCCTGCCAGGATGCCGGAGATCAGCCTTGCGGTGGTACCGCTGTTTCCCACGTCCAATATTTGCTGAGACTGGGTCAGGCCATGAAGTCCTTTTCCATGTACCAGCACTTTGGAACCATCATTTTCAATGGAAATTCCCAGCTGCCGGAAACAGGAAATAGTAGAGAGACAGTCTGCCCCCTGTAAAAAATTTGTGACTTCTGTCAGACCGTTGGAAATGGCGCCGAACATGATTCCTCGATGGGAAATAGATTTGTCGCCAGGAACGGAGAGTTCTCCCCGAAAAGAATGTTTTTTTGTGATATTCATCTAAATCACCTCTCATATACGGTATAACGATATTTGCGCAGTAAAACCAAGGCTTTTTTCAAGGCGGCTTCCTCATAAAATTCAATATGAAGAACACCGTCCTGAAATTCTCGGTTATGAATGATGCCGATATTTTTAATATTGATCTGATTTGTGGCAAGAATTGTGGCAAGGGCCGCGATTCCTCCTGTTTCATCTACCAGATCGCAGTATACTTCGTAAACTTTCGGAAGAAAACCTGATCCGGTGATGGGAAGAGAATCTCGATAATCCTTGGCAGACTGGAAGAAATCAAACAGATTCTCTGCTTCCGACGCTGCGATCCCTGCTCTGGTCTGCTCCAAAGAAGCAGTAAAAGCGTCTATCAGTTTTAAGATCTGTTCCTTGTTTGTGAGACAGATCTGCTGCCACATTACCGGAGAAGAAGAGGCAATTCTGGTGATATCTTTAAAACCGCCGGCCGCTACCTGCTTCATGATCTCTTCTTTGTTATCCAGATCTTTTACAAGATTCACCAAGCTGGAAGCCAGAATATGAGGCAGATGGCTGACAGCAGCAGTGATAAAATCGTGCTCTTGATAATTCAAGAGAATGGGGATCGCTCCCAGGGAACGGATAAATTCCTGGAAATCTGCTGCGATTTCCGGGTCTGTTTCGGGAGACGGGGTGAGAATGTAATAGACATTTTCTAACAGGTAAGAGGTTGCATGCTGGTAACCGCTTTTTTCAGAACCTGCCATAGGGTGGCCTCCAATAAAATAAGGGGCCATGGAAGTATGGGAAATTTCTTGATGTATGGTGGTTTTCACACTTCCAACGTCTGTGATAATGCAGTCTTTGCTGGCAAAAGAAGATAACTTTTCTAGAAAATCTGCATTTTTCTGTACCGGAGCACAGAGGAAAATATAGCGGCAGTCTGCAAAGAGATCTGTCAGATCTTCGCAGGCTGTTGTGATAACTTGTTCTCTTTTGGCCTGAGACAAAGCCTCTCTGTCCACATCATATGCAATCAATGAAATATTCGGGTGGATGCGGCGGATCGTCTTTGCAATGGAGCCGCCTATCAGACCAAGGCCAATAAAACCGATTTTTTCAGAGTTCATAGATAGCTGTTCCTTTCTGAAAAGAATCCCTTTCAAAATTAAAAACCATGTAATAATTATTATCATAAGGGAAGCAGGGAAAAAAGTCAATCATAGGAAGGCGCTCCGCTATCTAGAGCAGATACGCTCATTCATACAAGCATGATTCCCGTATCTGGTAGTGGAAAGAGAGAAAACAGTTCCGCCGCGCCATTCGCAAAGGAGCCTAAGGCTCTTTCCCGCATAATGCGCTACGCATGGCATAGGATGTATGCATACGTAGCGCAAATGCTAACTTTGCTCATGGGAAGGCGCTCCGCCATCTAGAGCAGATACGCTCATTCATGCAAGCATGATTCCCGTATCTGCTCTAGATGGCGGAACTGTTTTGTAAAAATTGAATAAAAAGGTTGTAAAATTGCAAAAATTTTAGTAGAATATATACATCATAAAATATACTTGTATTGGAGGAATTCATATGAACGTTTATACAACTGACAAGATAAGAAACGTGGTCCTTCTGGGACACGGAGGAAGCGGAAAGACAACTTTAGTGGAGGCAATGGCATATCTGTCTGGAATCACAACACGTATGGGAAAGATCAGTGATGGAAATACCATCAGCGATTATGATAAAGAAGAAACTAGACGGCTCTTTTCCGTGAATACTTCTGTAGTCCCGATTATTTGGGAAGATACCAAGATCAATGTACTGGATACACCGGGATACTTTGGGTTTGTAGGAGAAGTGGAAGAGGCAGTCAGCGTAGCAGACGCTGCAATTATTGTAGTATCTGGTAAGAATGGAATCGAGGTTGGAACACAGAAGGCATGGGATATCTGTGAGAAATACAAGATTCCGAGAATGGTATTCGTGACAGAGATGGATGACGACAATGCAAGTTTTCGCCAGGTAGTGGCAGATTTACAGGAGATGTATGGAAAGAGGATCGCGCCTTTCCATCTTCCAATCCGTGAAAATGAAAAGTTTGTAGGTTATGTCAATGTGGTGGCTCAGACTGGTAACCGCTGGGATGAGAAGGGAAAAGTGGTAGAGACAGAGATTCCTGATTATTCTCAGGCCAATTTAGAGATCTGCAGAGAGGCCTTGATGGAAGCTGTGGCAGAGACCAGTGAGGAATTTATGGATCGGTATTTTGCCGGAGAAGAATTTTCAGAGTTTGAGATTCGTTCTGCTCTCCGCACCAATGTGGTGGATGGAAGCATCGTGCCGGTTTCTATGGGCTCTAGTATATTGGTACAGGGTGTGTACACTCTTTTAGATGATATTTTAAAGTATCTGCCCAGCCCGGAAAAGCGTCCGTGTAAAGGCGTGAATATGAAGACAAATGAAGTGTTTGACGGAGATTACGATATTTCGAAAGCTAAGACAGCTTATATTTTTAAAACCATCGCCGATCCGTTTATCGGAAAATATTCTCTGATCAAAGTAAATTCCGGAGTTTTAAAGACAGATGACGTCTTGTTTAATTCTGAGAAAAATATGGATGACAAGATTGGAAAGATCTATGTAATGCGGGGCAATAAGCCGGTAGAAGTAAAGGAACTTCACGCAGGAGATATCGGGGCGCTGGCGAAGCTGAATAAAGTTTCCACCAGAGATACTCTTTCTACCAAGGCAACTCCGGTAGTGTATGGTAAGACCCAGATTTCCACGCCTTATACTTACATGCGTTACAAGGCAAAGAACAAAGGAGATGAGGATAAGATTTCTCAGGCACTGCAGAAGCTGATGCAGGAGGATCTGACTTTGCGGACAGAGAATGACAGCGCTAACGGACAGACTTTAATTTATGGTATTGGAGATCAGCATTTGGAAGTGGTAGTCAGCAAACTGGCAGAGCGGTACAAAGTGGAGATCGAATTGAGCAGGCCCAAGATCGCATTCCGGGAGACCATCCGCAAAAAATCGGATGTGGAATATAAATATAAGAAACAGTCTGGAGGACATGGACAGTATGGACATGTGAAGATGACCTTTGAGCCCAGCGGAGATTTAGAGACAGATTATACCTTTGAGCAGCAGGTAGTGGGCGGCGCTGTACCTAAGAATTACTTCCCGGCAGTGGAGAAGGGATTGCAGGAATCTGTATTAAAGGGGCCTATGGCGGCCTATCCTGTGGTCGGTGTAAAGGCAGTGCTCTATGATGGCTCGTATCACCCAGTAGACTCTTCTGAAATGGCTTTTAAGATGGCTACGATCCAGGCTTTTAAGAAAGGTATGATGGAGGCTTCTCCAGTGCTGTTAGAGCCGATTGCAACTATGAAAGTAGTGGTTCCGGATAAGTTTACGGGAGATGTTATGGGGGACTTGAACAAGCGCAGAGGCCGGGTTCTTGGCATGAATCCAGTGGAAACTGGAAAAACAGAGATTGCAGCAGACGTTCCTTACATGGAGATTTATGGTTATATGACAGATCTTCGCTCTATGACAGGAGGAAGCGGTCTGTTCTCCTATGAATTTGCTCGTTATGAGCAGGCTCCTTCTGATATTCAGGAGAAAGAAGTTGCAGCAAGAGCATCGAAATTGGAAAATGGAGAAGAATAAGCTGCGTTTACAAGTGGTTTGGTTTAAGAAAGGCAGGCCTGTATGTAGGAATAAGAGATACAGGTAGAAAGAATAAATTTGAAAATACAAGAGATAAAGCAATTATATCATGAAACAATTAAGGGGAAGATTACGGTATCAGTATTGGCATTAGTCATAATTTCTTTGGCAGTACTGGGAATTGTGGCCAGCGGGCTGAATAGTCACAGTACCAATTCTACATTGGAACGGAATATGGCCGCCACTGCGAAAGTGGCGGCGGAGCGTGTGGAATGGGAGATTACTTCTTATCGGAATCTAGCCTCGGATTTGGGACTGATGGCAAGGCTCTCCAATGAAGAGGTTTCTCTGGAAGAAAAGCAGCGGATTATAGATGAGCGTGTAAAAGCAAATGTATTGACCAGAGGGAATATTTTAGATAAAAATGGAATCAGCATTTTTTCTGGAGAAGATTTCAGTGATCGGGCTTATTTTCAGCAGGCAATGACAGGAACTTCCTATGTTTCAGAACCTTTGATCAGTAAAGTGACTGGAGAGCTGAGCATTATCATTGCGGCGCCTATGTGGAAAGACGGAGTACAGGGAACAGAAGTCGTAGGCGTGGTGTACCTGGTTCCGGAAGAGCAGTTTTTGAACGATATTATGGTAGCCATCAATGTGAGTAAAAATGGTTCTGCTTATATGCTGGATGACCAGGGAACTGTGATCGCTCACAAAAATATGGATTTGGTGACAAGCCAGGATAATTCCATTGAGGAAGCCAAGACGAATGCTAAATTAAAGCCGGTAGCGAAGCTGGAAGAGAAGATGATTGCTGGAAAGACAGGGTTCGGTACTTATCGGTACGGCGGTGTTAAGAAAATTATGGCATATGCTCCCATAGAGAACAGCAATGGCTGGAGTATTGCCATTACAGCGCCTATCTCCGATTTTAATTTAGAAACAGTTGTGGGAATTATTCTTACGATTGTGATCGTGATCATTGCAATTGCCGTTGCAGTGGTGATGGTCAGAAAACTAGCAGATAATATCGGAACACCGATTAAACTATGTGCGCAGCGGTTAGAGATTTTGGCAAAAGGGGATTTACATACAGAGATTCCGCAGATTGAGACCGAAGATGAGACACAGATATTAGCGGATGCCACTCAAGTCATTGTAAATGGAATGGGTGAGATGATTGGTGATATTAAATATCTGCTGGGTGAAATGGCAAATAATAACTTTGATGTACGTTCCAATGCGCTAGAATATTATGTAGGTGATTTTGAGGAAGTGATTGTGGCGATCCGTCAGATCAATCACGCCCTCAGCGGTACGTTGGAACATATTCGGGAATCTGCAGATCAAGTAAGCCTTGGATCGGCCCAGCTGGCAGAAAGCGGACAGGCGCTGGCGGAAGGCGCTACAGACCAGGCGGCTTCAGTGGAAGAACTGCTTGCTACGGTAAACGATGTTTCAGAACAGGTAGAACGGAATACCCAGAGCGCTATCTCTACCAGTAAGAAAGCAGGAAGTATTGGGGAACGGGCGCGTACCAGCAGTGAACATATTACAGAGATGACACAGGCGATGAACAAGATCAATCATGCCTCTATGGAGATTGCAAATATTATTCAGACCATTGAGGAGATTGCAGATCAGACGAATCTATTGTCTCTGAATGCCTCTATTGAGGCGGCCAGAGCAGGGGAAGCAGGACGCGGTTTTGCAGTAGTTGCAGGTGAGATCGGGCATCTTGCAAACCAGAGTTCAGAAGCAGTGGTGGATACCAGGCGGTTGATTGAGGCGGCTTTGTGCGAAGTGGAAAGCGGGAATCGGATTGCAGAGGATATGTCTCATGCCCTTCAGTCGGTGATTGATGGTATGGCCGAGATTGTAAAATCTGTGGAGGAGGTTGCAGAAAATTCCGATGAGCAGAATGGTTCTATGCAGCAGATTAATATTGCTATCGAACAGATCTCGGAGGTGGTACAGTCCAATTCAGCGGCGGCACAGGAGAGTTCAGCTACCAGTCAGGAATTGTCAGCTCAGGCTGCAGAATTAAACGAGATGATTGATCAATTTCAGCTGTCAGAATTATCATAACTCTGAGAAGTTTTTGAAGGATTTTCTGCATGGCAGTGAAACCAGCCTTTCCAGGGAAAATTCAGGATCCCTGGAAAGGCTGGTTTTTGTTTCTCTTATAGGAAAGACCTTGTCACGCTAATGTGTGAAAGTATCTTTCCTATAAGAGAAAATAGAATGATCGCACTGCGGCGGAAAGGAAATGAACCGCGGGAGCGGTCCGCCGCAGGCGGAGAATCCTGCGGAGCAGGATTCTTTCTTGTCTTATAGGAAAGACCGTGTCCCGCTAAAGCGTGAAAGTGTCTTCCCTATAAGAGAAAAATAATATGCGCACTCGTGCAAAAGGAATATGTCGCTGAAGCGACTGCACTCGGCGCGTCAAAGTGTGCAATCCCCTCAAGATTGAGGGGTAGGGGAGTTGATGTGGGCTTGCCACTTTGTTCTATGGAATTCTTTTGGATTTCTTATAAAGATTCTTAATTATACAGCTTGGATTGTTCCACAGGCAATCTTCATACCAGAATTGCCGGAAGGCTGTGTAGAAAAATCATCCGGCTGACTGTGGATAATAATGGTTTTTCCGATAACGTCAGAAATCCTGAAGCGGTCTGTCTCGTACATCATCCAGGCAAAGCCATTATTGCCGAAAAGAGGAGGCATATCGCCTTCATGTGCAGGATGGGGACAGAGGGTGGGATTGAAATGAGAACCTGCATTGGCATAGGGATCACTGTTGTCTCCTGTGCAGGAATGGCCTTCATGAATGTGGAATCCAAAAATATCAGATCCGCAGGGGTCTGTACTGACAGGAAGTCCATAGACCTCTGCGTTAACCAAAACACCGGCGCCAATGGGGTAAAAACGTACCATACCGTGGATTTCTCCTGTTCCTGGATTGCCTAGAAGTTCTGCGTAAGCGGCGGGAAGCTGATGAAGGGCCGTTTCCAAAAAAAGTTTTCCGGGATTAGTGTAAGAGTTTTCTTCCTTACTGCTGCCAGTGGAAAAATGATTGGTAGAAAGGTTATTTGTATCTAAAATTGTCATATTGATCTCCTGAATGATTAATAAAAATCATAAAATATTTTTATATCATATGATAGAAAGGGGAAAAGGGTTCGAAATGTCCAGTGTGTAAAAATCTTGACAAATATCCTTGATGTGATAAAATTTTAACAGTATATGTCAGAAAAATGAATGAAGTATTGAAATTTAGGAGGATATAAAATGGCAGCACCGTACAATCATAGAGCTTTGGAAGAGAAGTGGCAGAAGATCTGGGATGAAGAGAGAGCATTTGCCGCTACAGAGGATTATTCCAAGCCAAAATATTACGCATTAGTGGAATTTCCATACCCCTCTGGACAAGGTCTTCATGTGGGCCACCCAAGACCTTATACTGCCCTTGATATTGTAGCCAGAAAACGAAGAATGCAGGGGTATAATGTACTCTATCCCATGGGATGGGATGCGTTTGGACTTCCCACAGAGAATTATGCCATTAAGAACAAGATTCATCCCAAGATTGTCACAAAAAATAATGTAGAGCGGTTTAAAAAACAGCTTCATGCCCTGGGATATTCTTTTGACTGGGAGCGGGAAGTGAATACGACAGATCCAGAATATTATCATTGGACCCAATGGATTTTTCTGAAATTATTCAAAGAAGGACTGGCCTATAAGACGGAAATGCCCATCAATTGGTGTACCTCCTGTAAAGTAGGACTTGCCAATGAAGAGGTGGTTAACGGGGTCTGTGAACGCTGCGGTGCACCGGTGGTCCGTAAAGTAAAAAGCCAGTGGATGTTAAAAATTACCGAATATGCGGAGAAACTGCTGGAAGGATTGAATGATGTAGATTATATTGAGCGGGTGAAAGTTTCTCAGAAAAATTGGATTGGGAAAAGTCAGGGAGCGGAAGTGGATTTTAAGATCGCAGGAAAAGAAGATAAACTTACCGTATACACCACCAGGCCGGACACATTATTTGGGGCTACTTATATGGTAGTATCTCCAGAACATCCTATCTTAGAAAAATACAAAGACGAGATTAAAAACTGGCCGGAAGTTTCCGCATATCAGGAACAGGCGTCAAGGAAATCAGACTTTGAGCGTTCTGAACTTGCCAAGGAAAAAACTGGTGTGGAGATTGACGGATTAAAGGCCATTGATCCAGTGAATGAGAAAGAGATTCCTATCTGGGTCTCTGATTATGTATTGATGAGTTATGGAACCGGGGCTATCATGGCAGTTCCAGCTCATGATACCCGTGATTGGGAATTTGCTAAAAAATTCCATCTTCCTATTATAGAAGTGGTAGCAGGAGGCGAAGATGTACAACAGGAAGCCTATACAGACGTTGCCACTGGGAAGCTGGTAAATTCTGGATTTTTAGATGGATTGGAAGTGGCGGAAGCCAAGAAAAAGATCATTGAATTTTTGGAAGAGAAGCAGATCGGAAAAGGGAAAACCAATTTCAAGCTGCGCGACTGGGTATTTTCCAGACAGCGTTATTGGGGAGAGCCTATTCCAATTGTAAACTGTGAGAAATGCGGTTATGTGGCATTGCCGGAAAGCGAACTGCCTTTACAGCTTCCGGAGGTGGACAGTTATATGCCTACAGATACAGGAGAATCGCCGCTGGCTGCCATGACAGATTGGGTGAATACCACTTGTCCCTGTTGCGGCGGACCAGCCAAAAGAGAGACAGATACCATGCCTCAGTGGGCAGGTTCTTCCTGGTATTTCCTGCGTTATACAGATCCCAAGAATACCAATGCCCTTGCAAGTGAAGAAGCTTTGAAATATTGGCTTCCTGTTGACTGGTATAATGGAGGAATGGAACACACTACATTGCATCTTTTGTATTCCCGTTTTTGGCATAAATTTTTGTATGATCAGGGAATGGTACCTACTTCTGAGCCTTATCAGAAGCGTACGTCTCATGGTATGATTTTAGGAGAGAATGGAGAGAAAATGTCCAAATCCCGGGGAAATGTGGTGAATCCAGATGATATTGTCATGGATTACGGTGCGGATACTCTGCGTACCTATGAGATGTTTATCGGGGCCTTTGATCTGAGCGCTTCCTGGTCAGAAAATGGCGTGAAAGGCTGCCGCAGATTCTTAGAACGTGTGTGGAAACTGCAGGATATTCTGGTGGATGGAGATCATTATCGGTCAGAATTTGAGACAAGAATGCATCAATTGATCAAAAAGGTAAGTTCCGACTATGAAAATCTCAAATACAATACGGCTATTGCGGCAATGATGACCATATTGAATGATTTTTCTAAGGAAGGAAGCATCAGCAGAGGGGAATTCCGAACATTTTTGATTCTTTTAAACCCAGTAGCTCCTCATATCACAGAGGAGATTTGGGAAGAATGCGGATATGAAGGCAGGATCTACCAATGTACCTGGCCAGAGTACGAGGAAGCTAAGACTGTGGAAAATACTGTAGAACTGGCAGTGCAGATCAACGGTAAGACGAGAGCTACGGTAACCCTTGCAGTGGATGTGGAAAAAGATGACGCCATTGCCGCTGGAAAAGAGGCGCTGGGAGATAAACTGACAGGAAATGTGGTAAAAGAGATCTATGTTCCCGGCAGGATTATCAATATTGTGATGAAGTAATTGAAGAGAAAAACTCACTTAAAATGGAGTAAGTATTTCAAGAAAATATGAGAGACAAAACGCAGATAGTAGAATACTGTCTGCGTTTTGTCTCTCTGCAAATGTGTATCTTGCTGTCAAAAGAATGCTTCTGCTTTGACGTTCAATCGCTCCCTCCACTCAAAATTATCGGCGTATTATAACGTAGTTCTTTCATTTTGTCTAAGAAAGTTTATTGTGTATTGCGGAATTGGTACCGAAAAAACAAGCTTATAAAACAGGTTGACAGTTTACTATTATTAAATATAATAAAATGTAAGGAAAGTGGGGAATGGTTCCCTTATGCGATGTGTTTGCACGATTGGATTTTTGGAAGGCAAAGGTAAGAAATATGAAAGTTGAATTAAGAAAATGGACATTAGAAGAGAAAGAATCTCTAATAGAAATGTGTAATGCAGTGGATAGAAGCTATTTGTCTGATAGGCTGCCCAATCCATATACAAACGAATCAGCAGAATGGTGGCTGAATATGGTAAAGGAAACAGAAGGAATAAAGGGCGTATTCAGAGAGATTGTAATAAATGGTAAAATAATAGGGACGATATCAGTGGAACAAAAGGAAGATGTTTACCGAAAAGATGGGGAGATTGGTTATTATTTACTTCAAGAAGAATATTCCAAAGGAATTATGACAGAAGCTGTTAAGCAGATTTGTGAGATAGCCTTTCAAGAGTTAGACATAATACGTATTACAGGATTGGTTTATGACATTAATATTGCTTCAAAAAGAGTCCTTGAAAAAAATGGTTTTACACTTGAAGGAGTAATGAAAAATGCAGTGATCAAAAATGAAAATATATTTGATCTTTGCATTTATGGAAAACAGAGATAAATCAAAGTTTACAGCAGATAGTTTTTGATGGGATTGTCTGCTTTTTTCTTTTCATCATAGAAGTACATGAGATTATTTCCTTGATCGTCTATTTATGTGTGAGAGAATATGAGAAATAAAGTATTACAGAAGATTTTTCCGGCATTTGGTACAATTAATACCATTACGCTTTATGATAATGCCGATTTAGACATAGTCCAACAGATAAAAAAACGTGCGTTAGAACAGCACCAGCGTTTTTCTGTTTTTGAATCAGGAAGCGATATTTCCAGAATAAATGAACAGGCAGGCAGAAAACCGGTCTCTGTTCATCAGGATACCTTTTTTGTACTTTCCCATGCATTGGCTTATGGAAGACAGACACAAGGTGCCTTTGACATTACTTCAGGTGCATCAAGCCGGCTTTGGAGAGAAGCAATATATTCGGGGAAACTTCCATCAGAGGCTGATATTGCAGAGTGTTGTGGTTTAAAAGGACTGAATGATTTGATTTTAGATAAGGCAGATGGCACTGTATTTTTGCCCAGGAAGGGACAACAGATTGATCTGGGAGGAATTGCAAAAGGATATGCGGCTGATGAAGCGGTGCAGATTTTAAAAAAATATAAAATACCTAATGCTGTTATCAATTTTGGAGGAACCGTTGTTGTTCTTGGGAAGGCAAAGCGCATCGGCATTCAAAATCCCTTTCAAAAAAGCGGCGAGCGGATGGGAGATATTGAGATAAAAAACAAGGCTGTTGTTACAAGCGGCTCTTATGAGCGTGGATTTACATTAAAAGGCAGACGATATCATCATATCATTGATCCACGTACAGGCTGGCCGGCAGAATCAGGTCTTTTGTCTGTAACCTTGATTGGGGACAGCGCCATGGAACTGGATGGGCTGGCAACGGGCGTATGTGTTTTAGGGGAACAAAAAGGACTGCCTCTTTTGAAAAGACGCGGGATAGAGGCTGTTTTTATAAACGATGCCGGGGAGGTCAAGATTACCCCTGGATTACAGGGAAATATGTTGCAAAAGCGACGCGTTTGCGGCGCAGAATTTCGTAAAACGAAATTCTTTTTTCTGAAAAAATAGATGGAATTTCATTTAGGAGGTATCCGTTTATGAGGAAAAAACACAGTTTTACCACACAATTAATCCGGCATTTGATTCAGGCGGTTGGATTTATTCTGCTTCCGGGATTGTTTATTACCGTGTTTTTGGCAGTGGGGGATATATGGACGGCAGTTATGAAAGGTAGTTTTTCCCCTGACATGCTGTTTCCGCAGATTATCCTTATTTTTGCGGTATGTCTGATTACTGCATTGTGGGGGCGCTTTTTCTGTGGTTTTCTTTGTTCTTTCGGAATGCTGCAGGAGCTTATTTTCTTTTTTTTTAGACAAGTAATTCCGAGGAAAATGCAGATTGCGGAAAAACTCGACTATGTAATGAAATTTTTGAAATATATAATTCTCATTTTTATAATCATCGGCCTATGGATTTTGGCGCTGCCCATAGATTCGTCCTGGAATCCATGGGGCGTGTTTGGAATGTTGGTTTCAGGAAATCTTTCTGTCGTTTCCGCGGCCATACCAACGGTAGGATTTGTACTGCTTTTGGCAATTTGTATCAGTTCATTGTTTGTGGAACGTTTTTTCTGCAGGTATCTATGTCCACTGGGAGCGCTGTTTGCTGTTATCTCCAAGAAGAGATTGTACAAAATAAAATGTCAAAGGGTTTCCTGCGTGAATTGTGGACTTTGTACGAGAACATGCAGTATGGGGATTCATATACCAGAAAAAGATGCGGTAGTATCGGGAGAATGTATTCAGTGTATGAAATGCCTTGCGGTATGCCCCAAAGAAAGTCTGTCTGCCAGTCCTTCCGGAGCTATAGCAGGAACTGCGGCCGCTGCGGCAATAGGAGGTACGGTGGTTGTAGGCAGCCTGATTTCTTTTCCTGTTACCGAAACTGTATCAGATCAGCAAGTGATCCAGGAAAAGGAAAAAGGAAACTACAAAGATGGTGTTTACACAGGTGTTGGAAAAGGGTTCCGGGGAACTACAAAGGTACAGGTTACAGTGGAGAATGGATATATTTCGGATATTACAGTACTTTCTTTTGAAGATGACAATGAGTTTTTTCAGAAAGCACAGTCTGTTATCATAAGCGAAATTATTACGACGCAGATCCTTGATGCCAATCCGGTCACCGGGGCGACTTTTTCCAGCAACAGCATTTTGGATGCTGTTGCGGATGCCCTTGGATCTAATTCTGGCACAGAACAGCCGGCAGACGGAGAGAATGGCTATGATTCAGGACAATCTGGCGCAGGTAATGGAAGGGGCTATGATTCGGAGCGTTCCAATGAAAATAAGGGAAATGGCCCAGGAGCAGGTGGATCCGGCAGGGGAAGGCATGGAAGAGGCCGCGGCGGCGGTTCTGGAAAGGGCAGATACAGAGGAAGATAGTATTTCCTGCTAAGATGAAACAATAAAGTGTGTAGTTAGATTTCCTGCATTTCTAACTTACACACTTTATTGTTACACTTGCCAATTTAAAATGCTTTTGTTATCTGCGCATATTTTTCATCATCTGCATCAATAAATCTACCTTTTTTTGTTCTTGGGGAGGCATTCCCTGTTTTAAGGCTTCAATGATCAGATCTCGTTCTGTGGAGGAAAAATTCATTCCTTGGTTTTTTACGCTTTCCGAGGCAGTTTTTAGAGAATCTGCCATTTCCTGAGGATTGGAAGTGTTAGAGGAGTTATTTCTTGCAAGTTCCATGAGAAACTGCAATTTGTCAGGGGAAATATTTTGTTGAAGCTGCGGGTTGTTTAATAAATCCTGTGGGTTCATAAGATTCCTTTCTGTGATCATATTTTGAGACGACATTTTTTTGATATTAAGTGGCTGAGAACAGAGTTCCATAAGTAGAGAACATCTGAACAAAACTGATGATATTGTCTATCATTTCTTTCTCTTTGTCTGTACAGTATTCTCGTATTGCAGTCAGCATTTGTACTGGGTCTTCCCGTTCTTCTTCGGAGCACATTTTCAGATCGCTTCCAGAATTTTGAAAAAGCGCCATTGTTCGCTGCAATTCCATGAATTTTACCAGCATTGCCATATTTCTTTGGCGGGAATTATCTAAATAGGGAATAGCGGCTTTTATCATTTCAAGGTGCCGGTCCTGAATCAATGTATCGATTGCTTCCATATGTATTCACCTTTTTTATTTCAATCTATGAGAGAAAAGGTCCAGATATGACAGTGTCTCATTGAACGTGACATGTTTCCCTTGTATATAATATTAGGAATTATTTTATAATGGAGGCTCAGAACTCCAATCTGTCATCTACGATATAAGGGGAAATTCCTATGTTAGAGACAGAGATTTATGAGGAGTGTTTATGGGAAGATTAGTGATAGATGGAAACAGTGTATATGAGATAGATGAAGAATGCATCCGTCAAAAGGAACGTCGTGAAAAGGAGCAGCAAAGAGAGATACAAGAGAGGCGGGGAGAGATGAGAAATGGAAGAAGAAGCCGAAGGGGATATTTCGGGTAAACTGTTCTCACGAGTGCCCATATTATTTTTTTCTTATAGGAAGGCACTTTCATACTTTAGAGTGACAAAGATCTTCCTGCGGCGGACCGCTCCCGCGGCTCATTTCCTTTCCGCCGCAGTGCAATAATTCTTTTTTATCTTATAGGATTCGGGTGTCAAAAGCACCTTTGGTGCTTTT
>JAAWBG010000112.1 GCA_022792535.1 Lachnospiraceae bacterium | reverse complement strand
GGCGCAGCTCCATGGATAAGCTGATGGATCTGGCTTTTCTCTTATGCGATAACCTTTACCGGCGGATCGAGAATGCAGGTGCATTGGGTAATGCCGGAATTCCCTTTGATAATGGCTCCATAGCCTCTGGAAATGTTCCCCTGATAAACAATAATCGGTTTGAGGAGGGGTATTACTCTCCGACCCATGTGGACTGGGGAGAATTTACCGTGTTAAAAAAGAAACATCTTCTGGTAAAAGGCACCATTGGGGCATTGAAGGAAAAATACCATAAAGGTCTGCCACTCAATGATGAAGAACAGGCTTTGGTTCCCACATTGCCTGAGTCCTACGATGTCCCGGAGGAGGTAACAGAAATCCTGGACGCAGTGGTGAATACCCCCATGCGGGTGTTTATGAGCGCAGGAGAATCCGGTACAGGCAAGACCACCAATGCAAAGATGGTAGCCCAGCTTTTGGGACTTCCCTATTATTTTTTTACCTGCGGCGAGGGTACGGATGAAGTGGATCTGGTATCTTCCATGATCCCCAATATCGGCAGCAGGAAAGGAACTTTGGACGTCACGTTTCCCTCCTATGAGGATATGATGATGGACCCGGCTTCCGCACTGGAACGGGTGAGCGGAGTTTATGAGGATGGGATTGAACCGGAAACGGCGTTTCAGAAAATTATGGATCTGATGTACCAGAAAGGTTTTGAGGGTGGGCAGAAGGAAAAAGATTTCTGCCTGGTGGAATCCAGTATTGTTACCGGATGTCGGAGGCCGTCTGTGATCGAGATCCAGGAACCTTCTGTCATCACAAAAGCGGGGACGCTGGTAAAGCTTAACGGGCTTTTAGATGACGGCGCTGCCATTACGCTGACCAATGGGGAAGTGGTGAGGAGAAATCCGGAAACCATTATCCTGCTTACCACCAATATGGGATACAAGGGATGCCGTGGTTTTAACGAGTCAGTATTATCCCGGATGCGGATGATCCTCTATTCCGAATCCCTGACAGCCGAAAATATGGTGGAACGGGTAAAAAAGAAAGTGAATTGCCCGGACGTTTTTATGCTGCGGCAAATGGCGGATACCGTCTGTGAGATCCAGAAATACTGCCGGACGGAGATGATCACCGGAGGCGTATGCGGCTACCGGCTCCTGCTTCATGTTGCTGACGCAGTACAT
>JAAWBG010000031.1 GCA_022792535.1 Lachnospiraceae bacterium | reverse complement strand
TAGCGCATATCTTGTGTTATAGTAGTCATAGCAGAGAACTCCTTTCGGTTTGTTTTGGTTGTGGTGACTTAAATTATAACACAAAGGCAGTGTCTCTGCTTTTTAAATATTGAGTTGTAACACATGTATTGTAATCCTACAAAGGCAGGAAAGAAAATTTAAAAATGGACTTGCAACAGAAAAAATCATATGCTATAATATATCATTGTTAGGACAGGAAAAGATTATTTTCCATACTCTGTGGGATTTTAGGCTTTACAGAGGATTGTTCTGATATTTGTGGATGGATTCCCGAGTGGCCAAAGGGGGCAGACTGTAAATCTGTTGGCAACGCCTTCGAAGGTTCGAATCCTTCTCCATCCATTTTTATAATAGGTAGAGTTTTGCCGCAGTGGCGGAACTGGCAGACGCGCAGGACTTAAAATCCTGTGGTGGCAACATCGTACCGGTTCGATTCCGGTCTGCGGCACTTTGAGAAATGGCTTAAACATTAGGTTTAAGTCTTTTTTTGTATCAGAAAATATTGGATTTTCCAATATATGCTCGCAAAATGTTCTATGCGTATTTACAATTGATAGGGGTTCAATAACTGAAGAGAAAAGCGAGGTAAAAAGTATGGCGGAAAGAACGGTGGAAATGATTCGTGTTGAACCAAAAGTAAAGAAGAAAGAGAGAGAAGAGGAGGTTCGTACAGCGGCTTACTGCAGAGTAAGTACGCTGATGGAGGAGCAAGAGCTTTCCTTTGAGTCTCAGTGTGAATATTATAAGGAACTGATTGAGGGAGCGCCTGGCATGGTGCTGGCAGGTGTTTATGGAGACCAGGGATGCTCTGGACTTCATGCGGAATCCAGGCCGGAATTACAGCGTTTGCTGCAGGATTGCAGGGAAGGAAAGGTTGACTTGATTCTGGTAAAATCCATTTCCAGATTTGCGCGAAACGTAATTGAGTGTATAGCAATGGTGGAGGAATTGAGAAGCCTAGGAACGGTGGTGGAGTTTGGAAGGGAAGGAATCCGAAGTGATGATGTAAATTTTGAACTGATGCTTAAACTTCTGGCTTCGGCAGCCCAGGAAGAATCTAATAGTCTGAGCCAGTCAGTCAGCTGGGCCTATGACAAAAACGCAGAATTGGGACAGCCCACCAGGGCATGTTGTTACGGATACCGCAAAGCGCCTAGAAAAAAAGGAGGTCCTCATATATGGGAAATTTATGAACCGGAAGCAGAGAGGGTTCGGAAAGTTTTCTATATGGCGGCAAAGGGATGTCGGTATGCAGAAATTGCAAGGCGTATGAACGAATGGGAAAAAGAGAACGGTGAAATTACCATATGGAAAGTGGGAAGAATTCAAAGAATGTTGGCAAATGAAGCCTATAAGGGAGACATTCTGACAAACAAAAATTATACGCCGGATTATCTTTCGGGAAAAATAAAAAGAAATAAGGGAGAACATCAGCAATTTTATATCGAAGGACATCATGAGCCAATTATTCCTCCAAAACAGTTTGATGAGATTAGACAAATGATACGTGCAAGGAGGCCGGCATAATGTCACAAAAAACAGAGGAGAAAACCAGTGAAAGGTCGCAATTTTCTGCTGATCTCAGTGTAATCAAAAGGAAGCAGCAAAAAGAGAGCTTTGAAAAGAAAATACGAGTGGCGGCCTACTGCCGGGTCAGCAAAGATATTGAGCTGCAGCAGACCAGCCTGGATACACAGATGGCTTCCTATCAAAAATTGATCCAGGAACACCCAGACTGGGAATTGGCAGGTATCTATGCAGATCAGGGGCAGACAGGAACAAACGCTTCGAAGCGCATAGAGTTTCAACGAATGATTGACGATGCTAAATCTGGAAAGGTGGATTTGATTTTGGCCAAATCTATTTCCAGATTTGCAAGAAATACCGTGGATGCGCTTCAATATACCAGAGAGCTGAAAGAGATGGGAGTAGGGGTTTATTTTGAGAAAGAGCGCATCAATACTTTATCAGCCACTTCAGAGATGCTGCTTACTGTTTATGCGGCATTTGCACAGGAGGAAAGTCATAGTATTTCGGAAAATATGAAAAAAGGAATGCGGCAGCGTTTCAAAATGGGAATCCCAAAGTGGTCTTTGCTGTATGGACTGGAAAGAACCGGAAAAGATGAGTGGGGGATTGTTGAGAGCGAGGCAAGAGTGATCCGTGAAATATTTGAGCGTTATATACTGGGGAATTCCCTGATGGAAATTGCAAATCACTTGAACGAGAGAGGAATACCGGGGCCTTCTAAAAATGGAAATCCCTGGCATATCAATCCTATTGGCGAGATTCTGAAAAATGAGAAATATATTGGAGACTGCCTGATGCAGAAAACATATACAGTGGATCATCTTACCCATAGAAAAGTACAGAACAAAGATGCAACTGTAGAGCAGTATTATAAAAAAAATCACCATCCTGCTATCGTGGACCGGGAAATTTATGAGATTGTTCAGACTATTATGGTTATGAAAGATAAAAACCGCGGGTATCTACAGTATCCTTATTATGGATTTCTGAAATGTCCTTATTGCGGAGAGCCAATGGTAAAATGCAGACTGAATACTAGAAAAACAGAATCTGCCTGGATCTGCGGGGGCCATGGAGAAAAAATTTTCTGCTATGAGAGAACAGACTGTCCTACTTACTGGATGAAAGAAAAATATATTGTATCTGCAGTGCACCAGGCAATGGAGGAACTTGAGGCAGACAATTACGAGAAAAAGACAGCGGAAGAGATTACCTGGGTGCAGAAAGAGCTGAAAAGACAGAATAGAATTGAATATATTTATCTGTTGAAGCTGGTGGAGAAAATAACATTTCCGGACTGGAATACACTGGAAATTACTTGGAAATTTCCTGGAACAGCGAATATTTCCATTGCTTATCAGCTTCCCAGTGATTATCCGCAGCCAGTGCTGGAACAAGAAGGAGGAGAGTGGATGATTGGGGGGATTCCTGTTTTAAAGTGCGGGGTGAAGGCGGCACGAATGGCAATTGAAAAACAAAGTGACTGTGTAAGAAATATGATGATCATTCCGCCGGAAGAGGGGGACATGGTGCAAATCCCATGTGTAAGAAGGAAAGGGACTGCGAATGAAGGTAACAAGGATCGTACATGAGTTTGAGAAGTGTAAGAAAAAAGTTGCGGCTTATGCCAGGGTCAGTACACTCCATGAAGAACAGGTAGAATCCTTTGATACGCAGGTAGAATATTTTCGAAAGCTGATAGAAAGCAAGGCGGACTGGGAGCTTGTGGGAATTTATGAAGATAAGGGAATTTCTGGCTTAAATGCCGAAAAAAGGAATGGATTTCAGCGGATGATTGATGATGCCATGGATGGGAAAATAGATATTATTTTAGTAAAGTCTATTTCAAGGTTTGCCCGTAATAGTCAGGAGGCACAGATCTATGTTCATCAACTAAAAGAAAATCATGTGGAAATCTGGTTTGAGCGAGAGGGCATTTCCTCTTTAAATCCCCAGTCAGAAATCATTTTTAATTTTATGTCGGCCATTGCTCAAGAAGAATCGAAATCTATCTCAGAAAATGTGAAGTGGACTTACCAGAGGCTGGCAGAGCAGGGAATCCGCCATCTTGGAAATAATCATGTTCTGGGATATGAGGAAATTAACGGAAAACTTGTTCCCAATCAGGATGCGTGGATTCCAAAATTGATTTTTGAAGAGTATGCCGCCGGGATCAGCAGTAAAGAGATCATTCAGCATTTAGACCAGCATGGCGCAAAACGTATGCGAAAAAAAGATTCTTTCAAATACAGTACAATAAATTACATTTTGAGAAATGAAATTTATGTAGGAGATCGAAAGATTCAAAAAAAACCGCCAGTGGATTATCTTACAAAAAAGCCTGACTATACAAAACCATATAATAGTTTTTATATTCGAAACGATCATGAAGGGATTATTTCCAGAGAGATATGGGATAAGGTGCAGGATAGAATTAAATCGCGTGCCAGTAAATATAATACGAAGAAAAAGCAAAAGTAAATAGAGAAAAGTTAGTCGTAGACTGGATAAAACAAGCCGAAAGACTGTCGCTTTGAGATTGAAAAATCGTGAAGCGGCAGTCTTTTTTTGATGACTTGGTTTTTGGGAGATTTTACTTATTTTTCCACTAGTTGGCAGGATGAAGTGGATTCCCTTCGCCTCTCTTCCTCCCCCATATCTCCCATCCCTCCCAAACCAATCAAAAATTGAAGCCAAAACCAAAATCAAAGGAGCGCGCTATGTTCAACCCCCATCATCCTTTTCCCCCTTTTCCCTCCAAAGTCTGGCTCTCCAGCCCCACCATGCATGGAGAGGAACTGAAATACATGACAGAAGCCTATGAGACCAACTGGATGTCCACCCTGGGAGAGAATATCAACCAGGTGGAACAGATGCTCTGTGAGAAAACAGGATGCCGCTATGCTGTGGCGCTGTCTTCCGGGACTGCGGCCCTCCATATGGCGGTGAAGCTGGCGGGAGAAAAGGTCTATGGAAGCAGGGGACAGAGGGGAACTGGGACAGGAACCCTCCAGGGACGCCGGGTGTTCTGCTCGGACCTGACCTTTGCAGCCACCGTGAACCCGGTGGTCTATGAAGGAGGTATTCCTGTCTTCCTTGACAGTGAATACGATACCTGGAACATGGATCCCCTGGCTCTGGAACGGGCCTTCCAGATCTATCCGGAGGTGAAAGTGGTCGTGATGGCCCATCTTTATGGCACGCCTGGGAAGATCCAGGAGATCAAAAAGATCTGTGACAGTCATGGAGCGGTGCTGATTGAGGACGCGGCGGAATCCTTCGGGGCTTCTTATGGCTTCAGGGAAGACGGAATCGGAATGGAAACGGAAGCCTGGACGGAACACAGGACTGGAACGAAAGGAGAAACAGGACGGAAAGCAGAACCAGGAACCGGGCGGGAAGCAGAAACCGGCGCAGGAAAAGGTGAAGATGAAAGAAAAACCAGAACAGAGAAGAGACAGACAGGCACCTTCGGAGACTACAATGCGGTTTCTTTTAACGGGAACAAGATTATCACCGGAAGTTCCGGAGGAGCGCTTTTAACGGAGGACGGGGAGGCGGCAGAGAAGGTGCGGAAGTGGTCCGCCCAGTCAAGGGAAAACGCTCCCTGGTACCAG
>JAAWBG010000003.1 GCA_022792535.1 Lachnospiraceae bacterium | reverse complement strand
TGCAACTTTAGCAGAACTTGCAAAAAGCAAGGTAGCATAATCTTTACAAGCGGTATCACTTGTGATAGAATAGTGCACGATAGCGGATTCCTTTGACAGGAATTTAAGAAGATATGAGGCAGCCCATATTCAGTAACCGGAGACTCCGACCATTACTTAATATCTCAGGCAGTTGGGCGATAATATTATTTTAAGGAGGTTATCAGAACATGATAGCAAAAGAAAAGAAACAGGCAATTATTGCAGAATACGGAAGAACACCGGGAGATACAGGCTCACCGGAAGTTCAGATTGCAATTTTGACGGCAAGAATTCAGGAATTGACAGATCATTTGAAAGTAAATCCCAAAGACCATCATTCCAGACGGGGGCTTTTAAAAATGGTAGGTCAGAGACGTGGTATGCTTGCATATCTGAAAAGATCAGATATCGAGAGATATCGTAATTTAATTGAGCGTTTAGGAATCAGAAAGTAATTCCTTTCTATTAGAATAGAGCGGTTTTCCGCTCTATTTTATAATAGCAGAAAGACACTGCTGCGCTGAAGTGTAGAAGTATAGAGGTGTTTTTGAAAGGCTCAATCTTGGCAGAAGGAAGTTCCGAGACCACTGAGCTGTATATAAGGGATTGTGTATAGCTCAGTAGTTTCGGTATCTTCTGCCTGGTAAAAGCGATGAAAGATAAAGGAGAGAAAATATGTTGAAACAGTTTACCATGGAATTGGCAGGCAGAACATTGCGTGTAGATATTGGAAGAGTGGCAGCTCAGGCAAATGGCGCTGCGCTTATGCACTATGGCGACACCGTTGTATTGTGTACTGCAACTGCATCGGACAAACCAAGAGAGGGAATTGACTTTTTCCCTTTGAGTGTGGAATATGAAGAAAAATTATATTCTGTTGGAAAGATACCAGGAGGATTTAACAAACGAGAGGGAAAAGCTTCTGAAAATGCAGTTTTAACTTCCCGTGTCATTGACCGTCCAATGCGTCCTTTGTTCCCAAAGGATTACCGGAATGACGTGACTTTAAATAATTTGGTTATGAGCGTAGATCCTCAGTGCCGGCCGGAATTAGTGGCGATGCTTGGCTCTGCTATTGCAACCAGTATTTCTGATATTCCTTTTGCAGGTCCCTGCGCCACTACCCAGATTGGAATGATCAACGGGGAATTTGTGATTAATCCTTCCCAGGAACAGTGGAAGAATGGAGATTTGAATCTGACCGTGGCTTCCACCAGTGAAAAAGTGATCATGATTGAAGCCGGTGCCAACGAGATACCAGAAGATAAAATGATTGAGGCAATCTATAAGGCCCATGAGATCAATCAGACGATTATTGCTTTTATCAATGAAATGACAGCAGAGGTTGGAAAAGCTAAACATACGTATACCAGTTGTGCTGTTCCAGAAGAGTTATTTGCAGCCATTCGGGAGCTGGTACCACCAGAGAAGATGGAGGAGGCAGTATTTACCGATGAGAAGCAGGTACGGGAAGAAAATATCAGAAATATTACAGAGCAGTTAGAAGAGGCGTTTGCAGAGAAGGAAGAGTGGCTGGAAGTATTAGGAGAGGCCATTTATCAGTATCAGAAAAAGACTGTCCGCAAAATGATTCTGAAAGATCACAAGAGACCGGATGGACGTGCCATTGATCAGATTCGTCCTCTGGCAGCAGAAGTAGATCTGATCCCCCGTGTACATGGTTCTGCTATGTTTACCAGGGGACAGACACAGATCTGTGATATTGTAACTCTGGCTCCCTTATCAGAAGTTCAGCGTATTGATGGGTTAGACGAGAATGAAGTCAACAAACGATATATGCATCACTACAATTTCCCATCCTACTCTGTAGGAGAGACAAAGCCCAGCAGAGGACCAGGACGACGGGAAATTGGTCATGGAGCTTTGGCAGAGCGGGCATTGATCCCAGTACTGCCTACAGAAGAGGAATTTCCCTATGCAATCCGTGCAGTATCGGAAACCTTTGAATCCAATGGTTCTACTTCTATGGCCTCCACTTGCGCATCTTGTTTGGCATTGATGGCGGCAGGCGTTCCCATCAAAAAAATGGTGGCAGGTATTTCCTGCGGTCTTGTAACGGGAGAGACAGACGATGACTATCTGGTATTGACAGATATTCAGGGACTAGAAGACTTTTTCGGAGATATGGATTTTAAGGTGACAGGAACTCATGAAGGCATTACAGCGATTCAGATGGATATTAAGATTCATGGTCTGACCAGACCTATCGTGGAAGAGGCTATCCGAAGAACCAGGGAGGCCAGATTGTATATTATGGATGAAGTAATGTCCAAAGCAATCTCTGAGCCTAGAAAAGAAGTGGGTAAATATGCGCCGAAGATTATTCAGATCCAGATTGATCCGGCAAAAATCGGCGATGTGGTTGGACAGAGAGGAAAAACCATCAACGCGATTATTGAACAGACAGGCGTTAAGATTGATATCAGCGACGAAGGCGCAGTATCCATCTGCGGAACAGAGAAAGATATGATGGATAAGGCAATGAAGATGATTGAGATTATTACCACAGATTTTGAGTCAGGTCAGATCTTTGTTGGAAAAGTAATCAGTATCAAAGAATTCGGCGCATTTTTGGAGTTTGCGCCTGGAAAAGAAGGAATGGTTCACATTTCTAAGATTTCCAAGGAGAGAATCAACCGTGTGGAGGATGTTTTAACCTTAGGAGATATGGTGAAAGTCGTCTGTCTTGGAAAGGACAAGATGGGAAGAATCAGCTTTTCCATCAAAGATGTTCCTAAGAACTAAAAACTTTTGAAAGGGAAAAGGTTTTTCATACGACAGAAAAGAAGATGCCAGAGATACTGACATCTTCTTTTCTAAATTCTGTTGTTTTCTACTGGTATTGATCTGTTCAAAAAGCAAAATGTAATTGCTTATTTACCAGACATTTGTCTCTCCTGGGCTTCGATCATTTTCTTCACCATATAACCACCGACAGAACCATTCTGTCTGGAAGTCAGATCTCCGTTATAACCGTTTTTTAAAGGCACGCCGATTTCGTTTGCAACCTCAAACTTAAACTTATCCAATGCACTTTTTGCTTCCGGTATTACCGCTCTGTTTGATGAATGAGACATATCGTTACCTCCTGTTGTCTTTTGTTATTACCATTCTTTTGGAATGTTTCCTGTTTTGTAACACATTTCTTTTGTTAACGTACTTTTTATCATCTGTTTGTGTGACAGCACGTCTGCTTTGTAACTCATTTGTTACAAGCATAGTATATGCATGGAAAACAGGTTTAGACATGCAGTTCTTTCCGATTTTAGCAAAAAATGTAAACAATTTTAATCAGAGATCAATTGGAGGCCCGTGATGTCAGGAGAGGCGATCAAAGAGTAGTTGGTGTAGTATACCACGAATCCAGGTTTGCTTCCATTTGGCTTTTTTACATTTTTCTTTTCCAGGTAATCAATCTCTACTTTGTCTGTATTTCTTCCTTTGGAATAGTAGGCGGCCAGGCGGCCGGCTTCCTCAAAAGTGCGGTCTGGCAGTTCTTCTCCATTGGTTTTTACAATCACATGGGAGCCAGGCATTCCCTTGGCGTGAAACCACCAGTCGTTTCCCACGGCAAATTTAAAAGTGAGTTCTTCATTTTGGAAATTATTTTTTCCAATATAAATGTGGTATCCATCAGAAGAAATATAATGAAAGGGTTTGCTTTTGATTTTTTCTTTTTTGCCAGTAGATTTTCTCTTGATATAGCCAGCTTGAATCAGTTCTTCCTTGATCTGGGCCAGGTCGTCTTCCGAGGTGGCAATGTCTAAGGAAGTGGAAACAGATTCTAAATGAAGAATTTCTTCTTTTGTGTCCTGGATCAGTTCTGTCAGCGCTTCCCAAGTGCGTTTTAGTTTGTTGTATCGGTCAAAATATTTTTGTGCATTTTCCTGGGGCGTGAGCTGAGGGTCTAGTGGAATGGAGATCATTTCGTTGGTATAATAATTGAGGGCTTCTAATGTTTTGGCGTTTTCCTCTAATTCATAGCCATAAGTGTGGATCAGTTCTCCATATACTTTGTATTTTTCCCGCTTTTCGGTGTCTTTCAACTGTTTTTGCTGCAGATCATATTTTTTTCGGCTGCGCTCTAATACTGTGGTGACAATCTTGCGCAGATCCACAGATTTTTGCCGGATTCTGGTGTAAAGATTTTTGTCGGCGTAGAAGGTTTCTAAGACCTCTGAGATGGAAGTGTATGAGATCGTGGTATAATCTCCATATTGTTTCAGCAGAATGGAGGAAAAGTCTACGGGTTCCTTTCCATTTTTTATGATATTGGGAGAAAACCTTCCTTCTTGGATGTCTTCCATCAGCCAGGAAAAGTGATGGAAAAGATGAAGTTTTTCCTCTTCACTCAAGGCCTCTGCCGGCCGGTCTCCATCAATAGAAGCACGGAAACAGAGTTCAGAAGAGGACACGGGACTGATTCCTGTGTAAGAACTGTAAATAGATTTCTGTACAGCCATTGGTTTTCGGTATACAGTTTCATAAAAAGATTCCTGGGCCGCCAGCAGAGGGTTGGATTTGTTTTGTGTCTCTGGAATGAAATAAGTTCTTCCTGGAAGCACTTCCCGGACAGAGCTGACCTGTGCAGAAATGTGCTTGATACTGTCAATAATCATATTTTCTTCATTACAGAAAATAATATTGCTGTGTTTTCCCATAATTTCCACAATTAATTGTTTGCGGCAGAGATCTCCCATGTCATTGAGGTGTTCAATTTCAAAATTGATGATGCGCTCCATGTGAGGCTGGGTAATGCTGGTAATCCTTCCGTTTGCAATGTGCTTTCGCAGCAGCATACAGAAGTTAGGAGCAGTCATGGGACTGGGTTTGTTGGTTTTTGTAAGATAGATCAGCGGAAGGGAGGCGCTGGCAGAGAGTACAAGACGGATCTGCCCGTTTTTTCCCTTAATGGTCAGTAAAAGTTCATCCTTTTCAGGCTGTGCGATTTTGCTGATTCTTCCATTCAGGATGGTTTCCTTTAATTCTTTTACCAGATTTGCGATTACGATTCCGTCGAATGCCATGATGATCCTCCTTTTGCCAATAGCGATATAATAGTTTAACAAGTGTAGTATATACCAAACAGGCAGAAAAGGAAATATAGAAAAATATAGATTGAATTTTCCGAACATTTGTATTAGAATAGATAAAAGGAATGTGTCAAGAACGAAAAAGCAGAAAGCAGCCCTTTCACTGGAATGTGAGAGCGGATGTATTTGATGAGGGCGTGAAAAATGCAGGATAAAAACAATACTCAATATTTTAAGGTAGAAAAGGAACAACAGATAAGAGTAGACGATGTACTGGAGATTGTATATAGTGCTTTGCTGGAAAAAGGCTACAATCCGGTGAACCAGATTGTGGGTTATATTATGTCGGGAGATCCTACTTACATTACTAGTCATCGGAATGCAAGAAGCCTGATTATGAAAGTGGAACGGGACGAGCTGGTAGAGGAGATTCTGCGTCGGTATATCCAAAGTAATTCCTGGAGATAGGAGGAGAATATGCGTATTATGGGCCTGGATTTTGGGTCTAAGACCGTAGGTGTTGCAGTCAGTGATACCTTATTAGTTACGGCTCAAGGGATAGAGACGATTCAGAGAAAGTCGCCAGGGAAACTGCGGCAGACCCTTGCCAGAATTGAGAGTTTAGCGGAAGAATATCAGGTGGAGAAGATCATATTAGGATATCCAAAGAATATGAACAATACAGAAGGAGAGCGGTGCCAGAAAACGGTAGAGTTTCAAGAGATGCTGGAACGAAGATGCGGCATGCCGGTGGTGCTCTGGGATGAGCGTTTGACAACGGTGATCGCAGAGCAGATTTTGATGGAGAGCAAAGTGCGCAGAGAGAATCGGAAATCTTATGTGGATAAGATAGCGGCTGTATTGATCTTACAGAGTTATCTGGATGCCCAGGCATTTCAGGAAAAAGAAGATGTGGGAAAGGTAGAATAGATGGAGAAAGTGCTTTTTCGGGCTCCCCAGGAGGGAGAGTCTGTAGAATTTTATGTAGTGGAACAGACGAAGATCAATGGAAGTGATTATCTGTTGGTGACAGAAGAAGAGGATGGGGATTGCGAGGCTTTTATTTTAAAAGAAATATCCCAGGAAGAAAGTGAAGAAGCCATGTATGAAATGGTGGAATCTGAGGAAGAATTGGAATATATATCCAGAATTTTTGAAGAAATGTTAGAGGACGTGGATATTACCATGTAGATTCAGGAACAGAAGATTCTGAAACACATGTAATACATGTAGGAAACAGTGAAACAGCGAATTTTACAGAAAGGTGCTGCGGATGCTTCAGGATGATTTTAAACAGATATTAAAAGAACACGGATTAAAAAAGACGAAACAGAGAGTTTTAGTGTTGGAAGCATTGGCGTCCTGTGAGGACAAACATCTGACTGCGGAAGAAATATATGAAATAGTGAAGGCAGAGTTCCCGGAAATCGGACTGGCGACTGTCTATCGAACAATACAATTGCTCTTAGATCTGGACTTGGTGGAAAGCGTTCAGCTGGGGGATGGTTATGTGCGCTATGAGATTGGAAAAATTGGTGGAAAAGAGGCTCATAACCATCATCATTTAGTGTGTCTGGAATGCGGAAAAGTCATGTCTTTTCGAGATGACCTGTTAGACGAATTGGAGAAACGGATTAAGGAATCAGTCTCTTTTCAGGTGATCAACCACGAAGTGAAGATCTACGGGTATTGTGAATCATGTCTGAATCAGGGACAGGAGCGTGGGATAGAAAACGAGGAACCTGCAGAGCATTTGGAGGTGCAATTTGAAAAGAGAAAATAACTCGAAATTGAAAATCATTCCATTGGGAGGTTTAGAACAGATTGGAATGAACATTACTGCCTTTGAATATGAAGACAGTATTATTGTGGTGGACTGCGGACTGTCCTTTCCAGAAGATGACATGTTAGGGATTGATCTTGTCATTCCTGATATTACTTATCTGAAGAACAATCTGGATAAGGTGAAGGGATTTTTCATTACCCATGGTCACGAAGATCATATTGGAGCCATTCCCTATGTGCTTCGTGAGATCAACGTGCCCATTTATGCCACGAAATTAACCATCGGTATTATAGATAATAAATTGCGGGAACACAATATGCTGACCAAAGTAAAACGAAAAGTGGTAAAATACGGGCAGCATATCAATCTGGGATGCTTTCGGGTGGAATTTATTAAAACCAACCACAGTATTCAGGATGCGGCTGCATTGGCAATTTACTCTCCGGCAGGAACTGTTGTCCATACCGGAGACTTCAAGGTGGATTACACACCGGTGTTTGGAGATGCCATAGACCTGCAGCGTTTTGGCGAGATTGGGAAAAAAGGTGTGCTGGCTCTGATGTGCGACAGTACCAATGCGGAACGTCCAGGATTTACCAATTCAGAGCGTACGGTTGGGAAAACCTTTGACAATATTTTTGCAGAACATTCCAATACCAGGATTATCATTGCAACTTTTGCATCTAATGTGGACCGGGTACAGCAGATTATCAATTCTGCTTATAAGTTCGGCCGCAAAGTGGTGGTAGAAGGACGGAGTATGGTAAATATTATCTCCACAGCTACAGAATTGGGATATCTGCAGATTCCAGATCATACCTTGATTGATATTGAGCAATTAAAAGATTATCCAGATGAGCAGACTGTGTTGATCACTACTGGAAGTCAGGGAGAATCTATGGCTGCTTTGTCTCGTATGGCGGCGAATCTGCACAAGAAAGTAACGATTAAACCGGGAGATACTATTATTTTCAGCTCCAATCCCATACCGGGAAATGAAAAAGCAGTGTCCAACGTGATCAATGAACTGTTTATGAAAGGGGCGGAAGTGATTTTCCAGGACGCTCATGTGTCAGGCCATGCCTGCAGGGAAGAGATCAAATTGATCTATTCTCTGGTGAAGCCTAAATATGCCATTCCAGTTCACGGAGAGTATAAACACCTGCGCGCCCATGCCACCATTGCAGAAGAGTTGGGATTTGAGAAAGAAAATATTTTTGTACTTTCTTCTGGAAATGTTTTGGAATTGGATGAAAATGATGCAAGGATTACTGGACAGGTGCCGGTAGGTTCTGTCTTAGTGGATGGCCTTGGCGTAGGCGATGTGGGAAATATCGTACTGCGTGACAGACAGCATTTGGCGGAAGATGGCATTATTATTGTGGTTATGACATTGGAATCTGGAAGCGGACAGGTCTTGGCTGGGCCTGATATTGTGAGCCGGGGCTTTGTCTATGTGCGGGGAGCAGAGAGTTTGATGGATGAGGCAAAGAAAGTGTTGGATGATGCCATGGAGTACTGTATGGATAAAAATATTACAGACTGGGGTAAGATCAAAACAGAGATCAAAGATGAACTGGGAGAATTTGTCTGGAAGAAGACAAAGAGAAGACCTATGATTATGCCTATTATTATGGAAGTTTGAGGTTATTATGGAACAGATAAACAAACAGATAGAAATGCTGATTCACGCAGTAAAAGACAGTTTTGAATATCAGGAATATCAGCGGATACGGGCTTTGGTTCATTTAGATCCAGAGAAGGAAAAGGCGATTCATGAATTTCGGAGAAGAAATTTTGAGCTGCATCAGCGCAGAGATATGGATCTGTATTCAGAGACTGACCGTTTAGAGCGGGAATTTGCACCTTTACGGGCAGAGCCTTATGTGAATGAATATTTGGCGGCGGAACTGGCGGTATGCCGTATGGTACAGCGCATCAACTATCGTCTGATGGAAGAGATTGAGTTTGATCTGGGATTTGAGTAGGCCTAAATGAAAAAGGGGAATGTTATGAGGAACAGCAAAATAATCCTGAGTATTGTAAACAGCGCTTTAAGCGTATTGATATTCATACTGATTTTGTTTGTCATATTAAAAGCAGGAACCGGAGCTTATGATTTTGGTTATCGCATTTTCACAGAGACAGCAGTGGACAGGAAACCGGGGCAGGATAAGACTGTACGCGTTCTAAAAGGAATGAACGGAATGGAACTAGGCAGTTTGTTAGAGGAAAAGGGTTTGGTGGAGAGCGGGATTCTTTTTGCAGTTCAGCTGCGTCTTTCCTCCTATTATTCGAAAGTAAAACCAGGAAAATATACATTAAATACCTCTCAGACAGCGGAAGAAATGATTCAGATACTGGCTGGGGAAGAAATTGAGGAAAAAGAAGAATGATAGTGGAAGAGCGTTTCGTTACGTATATCAATTCTTTAGACAGAGGAAACAGCCCGTTGCTGACAGAGATCGAGGAAGAAGCCCAGGGAGCTAATGTGCCGGTGATACGAAAGGAGACCCAGAATCTTCTGAAACTTTTATTGGCCATGAACCGGCCCAAACGTATTTTGGAGGTGGGAACGGCGGTAGGCTTTTCTGCATTGCTGATGGAAGAATATAATCCAGTGCCCTGCCATATTACTACCATAGAGAATTATGAGAAAAGAATCCCTGTCGCAAGAGCAAATTTTTTGCGCGCAGGAAAGGAAAATGTGATAGAATTATTAGAAGGGGATGCCAGTCAGGTTATGAAAGGATTGACAGAAACCTATGATTTTATTTTTATGGATGCTGCAAAAGGCCAGTATATCCACTTTCTGCCGGAAGTTATGCGTCTCTTAAGTCCGGGCGGTATTCTAGTGTCTGACAATGTATTGCAGGATGGCGAGATCATAGAATCCCGTTTTGCAGTTACCAGAAGAAACCGGACTATTCATAAGCGGATGCGGGAATATCTCTACCAGCTGACCCATATGGAATCTTTGACCACCTCTGTATTTTCCATTGGCGATGGAGTGACAGTCAGTCTGCGGAAAAGGGAATCCGAGGATTAGCTGCCGGCTGGAAGAGAGAAAGGGATCAGCAGATTACAGAAGTCAGGAAGGATTGCAAATATGAAAAAACCAGAATTGCTTGTTCCGGCAAGCAGTCTTGAGGTCTTAAAAGTGGCCGTGATTTTTGGAGCGGATGCAGTGTATATTGGCGGAGAAGTGTTTGGACTGCGGGCAAAGGCAAAGAATTTTTCGAAAAAGGATATGGAAGAAGGGATTGCTTTTGCTCATGACCATAACGTAAAAGTATATATCACTGCCAATATTCTGGCCCATAATAAGGATTTAGAAGAAATAGAGGAATATTTTATAGAGCTGAGGGAATTGGAACCGGATGCATTGATCATTTCAGATCCGGGTGCTTTTATGATTGCAAAGAAAATTTGTCCGCAAATCGAGATTCATATTTCTACCCAGGCAAATAATACAAATTATGGAACTTATCGCTTTTGGCATCAGTTAGGTGCAAAGCGGGTGGTCTCGGCAAGGGAATTGTCCCTCAAGGAGATTGCAGAAATCCGGGAACATATTCCAGAGGAGATGGAGATAGAGACCTTTATTCACGGGGCCATGTGCATTTCCTATTCAGGCAGATGTCTGCTGAGTAATTATTTTACCGGACGTGACGCCAACCAAGGAGCGTGTACTCATCCCTGCCGCTGGAAATATGCTGTTGTGGAAGAGACACGTCCAGGGGAGTATCTTCCTGTTTATGAAAATGAACGGGGAACTTACATTTTTAATTCCAGAGATCTGTGTATGATTGAGCATATTCCTGAACTTGTGGAGGCAGGGATTGACAGTTTCAAGATCGAAGGAAGGATGAAAACAGCTCTTTACGTTGCTGCTGTGGCAAGAACTTATCGAAAAGCGATTGATGATTTTTTCTGCTCCAGAGAAAATTACGAGAAGAATATGCCGTGGTATAGGGAACAGATCTCTAATTGTACGTATCGGCAGTTTACCACAGGGTTTTTCTTTGGAAAGCCGGATGAGACAGCTCAGATTTATGATAATAATACGTATGTGAAAGAGTATACGTATCTGGGAATTGTGGGAGAGAAACGGACAGACGGACGATATCGGATAGAACAGAGAAATAAATTTTCAGTGGGAGAGATCATAGAAGTGATGAAACCCAATGGAGAAAATATTGAGGTGACAGTGAGAAGCATTCAGGATGAAGAAAATCATGAGATGGAGTCAGCGCCTCATCCAAAGCAGGTGTTATATATTGATTTAGGACAGCCTTTGGCAAAATATGATATTTTGCGGAGACAAGAGAAGGAGGAACAGGCAGATGGATAAAGACAGATATGTAGCATATGTAGGAACTTATACCCATGGAAGCAGTGTAGGAATTCATATCTATGATGTGGATGTGGAAGAAGGAAATATGGTAGAACGAAAAGTAGTTCCCATCAGCAATCCCTCTCACCTGACGGTTTCTACAGACGGAAGATTTCTGTATTCTATAGCAGATGAAGGAGTGGCAGCGTTTAAAATTCTTCCAGACGGTGATCTGGAGGCTATGAATGAAAAATGGATTGGCGGAATGCGGGGATGTTATGTGGACGTGGACTGGGAAAACCGTTATCTGTTTGTAGGGGGATATCATGATGGCAGAGTTACCATGATGAATTTGAATGCAGATGGAAGTATCGGGGAAATTGCAGACGGCATCTTTCACACTGGAATGGGAAGAAGTATGGCAGAGCGAAATTATCGTCCCCATGTAAACTGTGTAAAATTAACGCCCCAGCAGCGTTTCTTATGCGCTGTGGACGGAGGCCTGGATCAGGTAAAAATATATCAGATTGACTATGAAAAGGGAAAATTGAAAATTGCGGATATTTTGCGTGAGCATTTGGAATCGTCTCCAAGAATGATTCGTTTTACACGAGACGGCAAATATGCCTTTGTACTGTGTGAGGAGAGCAATGAGGTAGATGTGTACAGTTATGCGTGCACCCCAGACGGACCAGAGTTTGAGAAACGCCAGAGTATTCCCACAGTGGCGGAGGAAGAAAAGCGTAATTGCGGTGCTTCCGGTATGGAAGTGAGCCAGGATGGAAAATATCTCTTTTGCTCTAATGCAGGCGCTAATTCAGTGATTATCTATTCTATTGATCAGGAGACAGGAGAGCTTACAAAAGTCTGTGATTCTAAAATCAGCGGCGACTATCCAAAAGCCATTGCAATTTTTCCAGATGGACAGCATTTTGTAAGTCTGAATCATGATACCAATGAGATTATGACTTTTCATGTGGACTATGAAAAAAAATATTTTCTTATGAAAGGAAAGCCCATTGCTATTGATCAGCCCAATTGCATTCATATTCATAAATTATCATAAACAGGATTCTTTGCCTGCGGCGGACCGCTCCCACGGTTCATTTCCTTTCCGCCGCAGCGCCAAAGGCGCTTTTGACACCCTAATCCTATAAGAAAACAAGCCTGCTGCAGGAAAAGGATTTCTGCAGCAGGCTTGTTGATATTCTAATTATGATAGCGATAAAATTGTTCTAGGGATGCTGCCCGGCTTCCCATATGTTCCATCATAAGGTCAAGGATTGTCAAAGCAGCCATAGATTCCACAACTACCACAGCCCTTGGGACAATGATAGGATCGTGTCTTCCGTGAATGGAAATCTGAATTTCTTCTCCTTGTTTATTTACGGTGTTTTGCGTGGCAGCTATCGAGGGAGTAGGCTTTATGGCAGCCCGAAAGATAATCGGTGCGCCGTTGCTGATGCCGCCTAAAATACCGCCGGCATGGTTGGAAGCTGGAGTAATCTTTCCATGATCCATTTTGAAAGGGTCATTATTTTCAGAACCTGTGGAGACAGCGGAGGCAAAACCGTCGCCGATCTCAAAACCTTTGACTGCTCCAATCGAAAAAATGGCTTTGGCAAGATTTGCGTCCAATTTTTCAAAGACAGGATCGCCGATACCGGCAGGAACCCCCATGATTATGCATTCAATGATTCCCCCTGCAGAATTTTTCTGGGCCATGCAGGTTTCCAGATATTCCTGAGCCTTATGACAAGATGATTCTTCCGGCATATAGAGCGGGTTGGACAGAATGCCCTGGGAAGTTTCCCTGTAATCTGATTGCAATAATTTTTCTGGTGTAATGGAAGTTGTAACAGGGCCAATGGATCTGGTATAAGTCAGAAAGGAGATACCAAGTTGTTCTAAAATTTTTCTGGCAATGGCTCCGCTGGCAACTCGTCCGATGGTCTCCCTGCCGGAGGAACGCCCGCCGCCGCGGTAGTCTCGAAAACCATATTTCATGTCAAAAGTGTAATCTGCATGGCCAGGACGGTAGTAAGAGGCAATGTCTCCGTAGTCTCTTGAATGCTGGTCTTTGTTGTGAACCATAAGACTGATGGGAGTTCCCGTAGTTTTTCCTTCAAAAATCCCCGAAAGGATCTCTACTTTATCTTCTTCTTTTCTTTGGGTAGAAAATTTTGACTGTCCTGGTTTTCTTCTGTCTAAAAATGTTTGTATGTCTTCTTCCTCTAAAGGAAGTCCTGCGGGACATCCGTCTACCACCACGCCGATCCCTCTTCCATGAGATTCTCCCCAAGTGGTGATTTTAAAGTGAGTGCCAAATGTTGAGCCTGCCATAAAGTCCTCCTATATAGAAATATATTTGTCAATCGGTTAAGAACCATCTTAACCGCAGCGCTTGTTAAGATGCAGCGCCAAAGCCCCACAGGCTGCGCCCCAAGGAACCATCTTAACCGCGGCGCTTGTTAAGATGTAGCGCCAAAGCCCCACAGGCTGCGTGGTTCTTTGGCTTCATTATAATCAATTAGAGGGAAAAAGAAAAGTGTTTTATAGGATTTTGGAGATTGAATGGTTATTTGGGAAGGAGAAAGACTTATGAAGAAATTTTCACAAAAGACAGGCTTTTTTCTGGTATTTATAATGTTTTTGGGTCTGGCAGTGCTAAAAACAGGATTTACGTCTATGGCCGGACTGAAAATGAGCCAGGAACTAGATGTAAAAAATGATCGCGGGCAGACTTACAGGATTCCAAATATAAAGAATACAGCAGTAGAACTTACAGTTAAACTGGATAAGAAAAAGAGAACTTGTCTGACCTGGAAAAAAATTCCGGGAGCAGATGGCTATGAAATTATAAGAAGTTCCAAAAAGAACGGAAAATACCAAACAGTCAAAAAGATAAAATCCGGAAAGATCTGCAGATATACAGATGATAAAGCCTCCAAAGGAGAACGCTGTTATTATAAAGTGCGCGCATTTCGAAAAGATATAAGGGGAATCAGTTGGGGAAAGTATTCCAGAGCCATAGACAATGGGGTAAAGAAAAAATCAGACTGGAAGATCACTCAATATGGAGAGGCCTCTGGCAGCCAGATGATGTTCTATACATTGCAGGATTATCACGGACATCTGATTGTAGTGGATGGAGGCTGGCCGCAAAATGCAGAGATGGTGCGAAGGGTATTAAAGAAGAAAGGCGGGCATGTCAATGCATGGATTCTGACTCATCCCCACGAGGATCATATCGGTGCTTTTTGTGATATTTATAAAAATCCAGGGAATATTAAAATTGACAAAGTCTATGCAGTAGAGATGGCGTCTCCAAAGCTGTGTTTAGATAATGCCCCATGGGACAGCGTAACAGCATACCAGAGATTTCGAGCTCTTTCTATTTCCCAGTTAAAATATGTTCATCGAGGCGATGTCTTAAAGATCGGGAAATTAAAAATAGAAATATTAAGTGCTTATGAAAAGAAAATTGACAGACTTTCTTCTGATTTATTAAATGACGGTTCTATGGTATTCAAGGTATATGGAAAAGAAGAATCTATGCTGTTTTGTGCAGATGCAGGAAAATCCATCAGCGATTATCTGAAAAAGAAGTATGGGAGTAAATTAAAATCAGATTATCTTCAAATGGGGCATCATGGAAATGGCGGACTGAAAAAAAATTTTTATAAAACAGTGAATCCGGATGTGGCATTTTTTGATGCGCCGGACTGGTTGATGGAGGGCAAATACGGCGGGTATACTACGCCGCGGAACCGGAAATGGATGGAGGAAATGGGCAGTAAGGTTGTCAGTTTTTCCACTGCGCCCAACACTGTAGTTCTGAAATAATTTTGCGGTTGTTAAAATTTTTAGAGCAGAAAAGGAAATAGAAGATTATGAATGAAAAAATTTATGAATTTCATGCAGTCATTGAGGCTGTTCCCGAAAAGGGAGGAGCCTATATACGATTTCCCTATGATATCAGGAAGGAATTTGGCAGAGGCAGGGTGAAGGCAGAAGTCACCTTTGACGGGGAGCCGTATTGCGGAAGTATTGTAAATATGGGAGTGAAAAATGCAGATGGTTCCATCTGCTATATTATCGGTATACGCAAAAATATTCGAAATAAGATAGGAAAGCAGCCTGGCGACACAGTTTTTGTCACGGTAAAAGCAATTGAATAGAGAAGAAACAGGGGAAGACAGCTTGAGAAAGAGAAGGAAATCTGATATACTGAACCTCGAATGTAATCAGGATCAGAAAGGAAAGTTTTATGTATAAGTTATTGAAACAAGAAGGACGTGCAAAACGAGGGGAATTTCATACGGTACACGGAGTGATACAGACTCCGGTATTTATGAATGTGGGAACAGCGGCCGCTATCAAAGGTGCAGTTTCTACCCAGGATTTGCATCAAATTAAGACCCAGGTGCAGCTTTCGAACACCTATCATCTTCATGTGCGGCCAGGAGACGAGGTGGTAAAAGAAATGGGAGGTCTTCATAAATTTATGGTTTGGGACAAGCCCATTCTCACAGATTCCGGCGGATTTCAGGTGTTCTCTCTGTCTGGTCTGCGTAAGATCAAAGAAGAAGGAGTCTATTTTCATTCTCATGTGGATGGCAGAAAAATTTTTATGGGACCAGAGGAAAGTATGCAGATTCAATCTAATCTTGCCTCTACCATTGCTATGGCTTTTGACGAGTGCCCTTCTAGTGTGGCGGACCGTTCCTATGTGGAACATTCGGTGGCCAGAACGACCCGCTGGCTGAAACGCTGTAAAAAAGAGATGGCAAGATTGAATGGTCTGGACACTGTCATAAACAGAAAACAGATGCTGTTTGGCATCAATCAGGGAGCCATTTTTGATGACATTCGTGTGGAACATGCAAAGCAGATCGCAGAATTGGACTTGGATGGGTATGCCGTCGGGGGACTTGCAGTAGGGGAAAGCCATGAGGAGATGTATCATATTCTGGATGTGACAGTTCCGCATCTGCCCTTGGAAAAACCTACGTATTTGATGGGAGTGGGTACTCCAGCTAATATTTTAGAAGGAGTAGAACGGGGAGTGGATTTTTTTGATTGTGTCTACCCCAGCCGAAACGGACGTCATGGACATTTGTATACCAACCAGGGAAAAATTAATCTGTTTAATCAGAAATATGAACGAGATCCCAAACCTATTGAAGAAGGATGTCAGTGCCCAGCGTGCCAACACTATAGCAGAGCCTATATCAGACATCTTTTGAAAGCAAAGGAAATGCTGGGAATGCGGCTGTGTGTGCTTCACAATCTGTATTTTTATAATACGATGATGGAAGAGATTCGGGATGCCTTGGATCAAGGGTGCTTTCATGCTTATAAAGAAGAAAAATTATATGGTATGAAACAAGGCAGCTAACCTATGTCGTTTTCCCGCTGCAAAAGCAGCTAACTTTGCTCATAAAAAGGGGCTCACACATCCATAGATCATAAGCTCAAAGATGCAAGCATCATGAGCATATGATACTATGGATGGCTGAACGAAAAGTAAAATTTTTATAAATCTATGAAAATAGCTTGCTCTTATCTTTTATTTTGTGTACAATAGAACCAGCGCGTAGAGATCATATTACGCAGCAGAGACCTGTAGATACAGATAAGACAGGAGGAAATACTCAAAAATTGGAAATATTTATGGGTATGGGCAATAAGGAGGAAAAGGAATGTCTATTTTAGCACAGGAAGCCACAGCTGGATTTTCACTTATCTGGATTGTGATTATGCTGGTAGCTCTCTATTTCATGATGATACGTCCGCAGCAGAAGGAGACAAAGAGGAAGAACACAATGTTGTCTGAGCTGTCAGTGGGAGATACGGTTTTGACTACCAGTGGTTTTTATGGCATGGTAATTGATATCACAGAAGATACCGTTATCATGGAATTTGGAAATAATAAGAACTGCCGTATTCCAATGCAGAAGGCGGCGATTGCAGTGGTTGAGAAACCAGAAGACGCAGTGGAAAAAGAAAGCAAGTAAAAGCAGAGACATTCTCAGGAGAGCCAGGGAATGTCTTTTTCTATATAAAGAAGGAGCGGATTTGTCTGCTTTATCAGGAGGAGTGAGAATATGACATTAAAAGAAGCGATGAAGGAGAGACATACGGTTCGCAGGTATACGGACCGGCCCATACCAGAGGAGATACTTCAATTATTACAGACAAGAATTCTGGAAAATAATGAAAAATATCATTTGGCAATTCAGTTGAGGATTGATGATACCTCCGCTTTTTCTTCGATGATCAAATTAATTCTGGCAAAAGGTGTGAAAAATTTCTTTATTTTAGCGGGGCCTAAGACCCCGGATCTAGATGAGAAACTAGGGTACTGCAGTGCAGATCTGATGCTCTATGCACAGACGCTAGGTCTTAATACTTGGTGGGTAGGAGGAACATTTAACAAAAATAAATTGAATGCCGAGGCTGGTGAAAATAAGGTGATCGGCGTGGTAGCAGCAGGATATGGAGCAGTTCAAGGGAAACCCCATAAATCCAAAAAGAGTGAGGAAGTTGCAGTTTACGAGGGAAAAGTTCCCTCTTGGTACAGCGAAGGCGTGGAAGCCGCACTGCTTGCTCCGACAGCCCTGAATAAACAGGCTTTTTCTATCAGGGGCAAGGAAAATAAAGTGAGTATTACTTGCGGCAGCGGCGTTTTTGCAGGTGCAGATTTGGGACTTGTGAAATACCATTTTGAATTGGGGGCAGGAAAAGAAAATTTTCAGTGGGAAAATAATTGGATATAGTAGATTTGCAGTTGATATATGGATTCGGGACATCTTATTTTGCTGCTCAAATACCTAGGGAGAGAAAGGGAAGGCAGAGTTGAAAAAAATCATTGTGATAGGCAGTCCAGGCGCTGGAAAAAGCACCTTTGCCAGAAAACTGCATGATGCGACAGGAATTCCTTTATATTATTTGGACATGTTGTGGCATAAGCCGGACCGGACAACTAGTTCAAGAGAAGAATTTGATCAAAAGCTAGAAAAGATATTAGAAAAAGATCAGTGGATTATCGATGGGAATTATCAGCGGACGCTGGAAAAGCGCTTGGAAGAGTGTGACACCGTGTTTTTGATGGATTATCCGCTGGAGGTCTGTCTTGCAGGAGCAAGATCCAGGATTGGAAAGGAACGTGTGGATCTGCCTTGGATCGAAGAAGAATTTGATGAGGAATTTAAGCAGTGGATTCTGGAATTTCCCAACTGCCAATTGCCTCAGATCTATCAGCTGTTGGAAAAATACCGGCAGGAAACAGAAATTATTATTTTTAAATCCAGAAAAGAGTCGGATGATTTTTTCTTATCATTTTAGTTCAGGAAAGTCAAAAACATAGGTTCTTTTCTTTGCAGGAAATTTAAACAGAGATTAGAAATCAACATGTGATTTTTTCCAAACTATACCAAAATATAATAGAATTACAATATAGATATAACTTTAAATTATAAAAGCCATGAAAAAGAAAAATGTCTTTTTCAGTTGAAATCCAGGAGTAAATATAATATAGTAATATTTATTGATACGTTGCGAAAGCTTCCTGGGTTGTTGGAGAACATTTTGAGAAGCTGAATTTTAATATGACAGACAGATATGGCAGACTGCATCACGGCAGTTCCGTCAGGATAGAGGATAGATACAGGAGGGAAAGAGAGAATGAGTTATCAGATTGGAGTGATTTCCGGGGACGGAATTGGACCGGAGATTGTGAGAGAGGCAAAAAAAGTATTAGATAAAGTGGGAGAAGTTTATGGCCACACTTTTTCTTATGATGAGATATTAATGGGAGGCGTTTCCATTGATGCTACAGGGGTTCCACTAACAGATGAGGCCATTGAGCAGGCGAAAAGATCAGATGCTGTTTTAATGGGTTCCATTGGAGGGAATACCAACACATCGCCCTGGTATCAGCTTCCACCAGACCGCAGGCCGGAGGCAGGACTTTTAAAATTGCGCAAATCTCTGAATTTGTTTGCGAACCTAAGGCCGGCATATTTGTATGAAGAGTTAAAAGAAGCCTGTCCTCTGAGAGATGACATCATCGGAGAGGGATTCGATATGATGATCATGCGGGAATTAACCGGTGGTCTATATTTTGGAAAACGGGTGACAGAGGAGCGGGATGGAGTGATTACCGCGGAGGACACCCTTACATATAACGAAGATGAGATTCGAAGAATTGCAAAACGAGGATTTGATATTGCTAGAAAGCGGAAAAAGAAAGTGACCAGCGTGGATAAAGCAAATGTGCTGGACTCTTCCAGACTTTGGCGGAAAGTTGTGGAAGAAGTGGCAAAGGATTATCCAGAGATCACTTTGGAACATATGCTGGTAGATAACTGTGCGATGCAGTTGGTAAAAGACCCTGGACAATTTGATGTGATTTTGACAGAGAACATGTTTGGTGATATATTATCAGACGAGGCAAGTATGGTGACAGGTTCCATTGGAATGTTATCCTCTGCCAGCCTGAACGATACGAAATTCGGCCTGTATGAGCCCAGCGGCGGTTCTGCGCCGGATATTGCAGGAAAAGGAATTGCGAACCCAATCGCCACAATCCTGAGTGCGGCTATGATGCTGCGTTATTCCCTGGATCTGGATCAAGAGGCAGACGCTATAGAACAGGCGGTGAAACAGGTATTAAAAGAAGGGTATCGTACCATTGATATTATGCCTCAGGAGACAGAGAAAAGATCTTCTGTCACCCAGGTGGGAACCCTGGAGATGGGAGACTTGATTGCAGAAAAGATAAAAAAATAACAGCAAAAGAATGACGTTTTGGAAAGCGAGGAAAGAATATGCATTTGACAGGAGCACAGATTGTCATTGAATGTTTAAAAGAACAAGGTGTGGACACTGTCTTTGGCTATCCAGGAGGACAGATCTTAAATGTATATGATGAATTATATCAACACAGACATGAGATCAAACATGTGCTGACCTCCCATGAACAGGGAGCGAGCCATGCCGCAGACGGGTATGCCCGTTCCACGGGAAAGGTAGGGGTTTGTCTGGCAACCTCAGGGCCGGGAGCTACCAATCTGGTAACAGGAATCGCTACCGCTTATATGGATTCAGTTCCTATGGTGGCAATTACCTGTAATGTGGGAGTATCTCTTCTGGGAAAAGATAGTTTTCAGGAGATTGATATTGCGGGAATCACCACGCCCATTACAAAACATAACTTTATTGTAAAGAATGTGGAAAAGTTAGCGGAAACCATACGGCGGGCCTTTCGGATTGCCCAGAAAGGCAGACCAGGACCGGTGCTGGTGGATATTCCCAAAGATGTGACAGCCAACAAGGCGGAGTTTCATCCTGTTAAGATAGAACCAGAAGAGCGGTATTATGAGACGATTACGGAGGAAGCCTTAGATCAGGCGGTTTATATGATCCAAAAGTCAGAAAAACCCTATCTTTTCGTGGGGGGCGGCGCAGTGATCTCAGAAGCCAGCCAGGAGCTTTTGGAGTTTGTAGAAAAAGTGCAGGCGCCAGTGACGGATTCCTTGATGGGAAAAGGCGCTTTTGACGGAAATCATAGATTGTATACTGGAATGCTGGGAATGCATGGGACAAAGACTTCCAATTATGGAGTCAGTGAATGCGATCTTCTGATTGGGATCGGCGTGAGATTCAGCGACCGGGTTACTGGAAATGCAAAGAAATTTGCGAAGAATGCCAAGATTCTTCAATTTGATATTGATCCGGCAGAGATCAACAAAAATATTGTGACGGATGCTCATATTATCGGGGATATCAAAGAGATTCTGTCACGATTAAATCAGAGATTAGAACAACAGAACCATGAAGCGTGGATTCAGAAGATCATGGATTACAAGGAGACTTATCCTCTGCGGTATCACGATACAGGTCTGAGCGGGCCTTATATCATTGAAGAGATTTACCGTCAGACAAAAGGAGAGGCCATTATGGTCACTGAGGTAGGACAGCATCAAATGTGGGCGGCTCAGTTCTACCGCTACAGAAGGCCGCGTACACTGATTACGTCAGGCGGTTTGGGAACCATGGGATACGGCTTGGGAGCGGCGATCGGCGTACAGATGGCAAATCCCAAAAAACAGGTCGTCAATATTGCAGGAGATGGCTGTTTTCGTATGAACATGAATGAGATCGCCACAGCGGTGCGCCAGAAACTGCCGTTGATTCAGGTGGTCATGAACAACCATGTGCTGGGAATGGTGCGCCAGTGGCAGACCTTATTTTATGATCAGCATTATTCCGCCACTGTTTTGAATGATGCAGTGGATTTTGTGAAACTGGCAGAGGCCATGGGAGCAGCAGGATATAAAGTTTCCACCAGAGAAGAATTTTGTCAGGCATTTCAAAAGGCCTTAGACAGTTCTATGCCGGTATTGATTGACTGTATGATTGACAGCGATGATAAAGTGTGGCCTATGGTAGCTCCGGGGGCGGCAATCAGTGAGGTATTCAGTGAGGAAGATATGAAAGAGGAGGATAAAAATGAGTAGAGTTTATAATTTTTCAGCAGGTCCGGCAGTTCTGCCGGAAGAGGTTTTGCGGGAGGCAGCAGAGGAAATGCTGGATTACAAGGGAAGCGGAATGTCCGTGATGGAGATGAGCCACCGCTCCAAAGTGTATGACAGTATTATAAAAGCGGCGGAGGCAGATCTGCGGGAATTGATGCAGATTCCGGATCACTATAAAGTATTGTTTTTACAGGGCGGAGCTTCCCAGCAGTTTGCCATGATTCCTATGAATCTGATGAAAAACAAAAAAGCTGCTTATATCGTAACGGGGCAGTGGGCTAAGAAAGCTTATCAGGAAGCTCAGAATTATGGGGAGGCAGTGAAAGTGGCTTCTTCCGAGGATGAGACTTTTTCCTATATTCCAGACTGCTCTGATCTGGATATTCCAGAAGATGCAGATTATGTTTATATCTGTGAAAACAATACCATCTATGGAACCAAATATAAGACACTGCCCAACACCAAAGGGCATACATTAGTAGCAGACGTATCTTCCTGTTTCTTATCTGAGCCGGTAGATGTGTCAAAATACGGAATTATCTATGGCGGCGTTCAGAAGAATATCGGGCCGGCCGGCGTAGTGATTGTAATTATTCGAGAAGATCTGATCACAGAGGATACGCTGCCAGGAACGCCTACCATGTTAAAATATAAAACCCATGCAGACGCAGACTCCCTTTACAATACACCTCCTGCTTATGGGATCTATGTATGCGGTAAAGTATTCCAATGGCTGAAGAAAATGGGCGGTTTGGAAGCTATGAAGCAGCATAATGAGGAAAAAGCGAAAATTTTATATGATTTCTTGGATCAGAGCAAAATGTTCCAGGGAACGGTACGGAAGGAAGACCGTTCTCTGATGAACGTGCCTTTTGTGACAGGAGATAAAGATCTGGATGCAAAATTTGTCAAAGAAGCAGAAGCAGCCGGATTTGTAAACTTGAAAGGCCACAGAACCGTAGGCGGCATGCGTGCCAGCATTTACAATGCAATGCCCAAAGAAGGCGTGGAAAAATTAGTAGCATTTATGAAAAAATTTGAAGAGGAGAATTAAGATGTTCCAATATCATTGCTTAAATCCCATTGCAAACGTGGGTCTGGAACTGTTCAGCCAGGATTATAAAAAGACAGAGGATATCAACGAAGCTCAGGCTATTTTGGTGCGGAGCGCAGCCATGCATGAGATGGAGCTGCCAAAGGGGCTTTGTGCGGTAGCCAGAGCCGGAGCAGGAGTGAATAATATTCCCTTGGAAAAATGTGCAGAACAGGGGATTGTGGTATTCAATACCCCTGGAGCCAATGCCAATGGCGTAAAAGAACTGGTGTTTGCAGGAATGCTGCTTGCATCCCGTGATATTACAGGGGGAATTAATTGGGTATTGGAAAACAAAGAAAATGAAAATGTAGGAAAAGACGCAGAAAAAGCAAAAAAAGCCTTTGCAGGATGTGAGATTTCAGGGAAAAAATTAGGAGTGATCGGGTTAGGAGCTATTGGGGTAAAAGTGGCAAATGCCGCCACCCATCTTGGAATGGAAGTCTATGGTTACGATCCCTTTATCTCAGTAAATGCAGCATGGAATCTGTCTCGAAGTGTAAAACACATCAATAATGTGGAAGATATTTATCAGGAGTGCGACTACATTACGATTCATGTTCCTCTTTTAGACGATACGAAAAAAATGCTGAATAAAGAAGCATTTGCACAGATGAAAGAAGGCGTTGTGATTTTAAACTTTGCAAGAGATCTGCTGGTAAATGAAGAAGATATCTTAGAGGCCATTCAGGAAGGAAAAGTGAAAAAATATGTTTCAGATTTTCCAAACAGTACCACAGCAGGAAAAGAAGGCTGTATTGTGATTCCTCATCTTGGCGCGTCTACAGAGGAATCCGAGGACAACTGTGCAGTGATGGCGGTAGAAGAATTAAAAGAATACCTGGAAAACGGAAATATCCGTAATTCTGTGAATTTCCCCAATTGTGATATGGGAGTCTGCGGCGGCGCAGGACGTGTAGCGGTGCTTCACCGGAACTTAAAGGGAATTATCGGAAAATATACGGCGGTTATGGGAAATAATAATATCAATATTTCAGATATGACCAATAAGAGCCGTGGAAATTATGCTTATTCTCTGCTGGATATTGACTCTCCAGTCACAGAAGCAGCAATTCAGCAGTTAAAAGAGATTGAAGGTGTCTTGAACGTAAGAGTAATTAAATAAAGATACAGAAGATATCCCCTCATACAGCGTACATAGAGTCTGTATGAGGGGATTTGCTGTTAAAAGTTTTAAACTAGATGATGATATTTGCCATTATAGTGGTTATAATGACGCAATATGGTATTCAAATGATGATTTTCCTCTTCCATATGTTGATAAATTTGGGAGATTGACCTGCAGGAAGTCTGTGTTTTTTTGATAATCTCTGGAAAATGTCTTCCTAAAGCCAGTAAGATGATATTGTCCATTTTGCAGTTATGGTATTTCATCTTTAAAAAATCCATAAGTTTTTCGTGGCATAAAAGAGAAGCGTCCAGCTCTTGGGTTAAAATATTGCTTGACAAATAAGAAAGGGCTACAATCTCCGAAGCAGGTAAAGGCGTAAAAGAGATGGGCGTGTTGTTGGACCAGTATTTTAAAAGAAGAGAAGACTCTTCTATGATATTGATGATCTGTGGATCCACTGCGTCTGTTAAAATTTCTTTGGTGACGGTAAGTGTAGAGCCCTGATACAATTCTGTCAGATAATGGTCGTAATCTGCAGTACTTTTCAGGGGAGAAAAAATGGAAATTTTTCCAATATTATGCAGCAATACTGCTAACTGTATGGTCTGCCAGGGGGCAGAAGACAGATGCAGCGTGTTTACAAAATTTTCACTTAGGTGAAGGGCGTAGCTGGTGTGAAGGGCGGTATATTCGTTTCGAAAATCTACTGAAAAAATAAACGTCATAAGGTAATCATGTATCTGGGATTCAGATAGAATAATATATTCATGAGTATAATCCTGTACTTCCTGTTGATAATCTCCAGAATGTATGTGATCTAAAATATGATATTTTTCATTGGCCTGCCGGAACCAGCGGATGTCCGAAGAAGAAAATACCGTACCATCGTACTGGTCCAGAAAGGTATCCAGATTGTCCGAGTCTTTTAACAGACAAAAGATATCAATCCGGTCTGCCAGATAAATAAGTCTTGCAATGTCTCGATGATAATTTCCAATAGGAACGGGATAATATTGGGCGTTGCAGTCATGATGATATAAAATAACGTCGGCATATTGGGACAGAGGGGAAAACTGCTGAAAAAGAAGATAGCCGAAGACAGAATGTTCCATAGAACTTTCAGCGGAATCCTCAGCGTCAAAACTCAGCATGGAATCAATTTCTTCCTCTTTGTATGCACCGATGTCGTGAAGCAGTCCCAGCATAAAAATATCCAGTTTTTCCTGTTTGGTATAGTAAGTGGTATCTGCCAGCATTTTCATTAAGATATAGGAAACACGCTGGCCATGATTGATTAAAAGCGGATTGATATGCCAAAAAGACCGGCAGATAACATCCACAATATTAATTTGTTGTGAACTACTCATGTGCATTACCCCCAATTCCTGTAAAATTTATTTGCCTTTGTATCAGAAATATTATACTATAATTATAGTGAATTTTGGGTCAAGTGTCAATGCGGCTATGGGCATAGATATACTAGAATAAGGGAGAAAAAATGTTTATGAGGATCTTGACAAATCTTTTGGCACAGGGAAAATATGTGGCAGAAAATGTTACAGATAATCTGGCGGAATTGGAAGAATTGGAGAAGATGGCGAAGCCGGGAGTGCTGAAAGGATATCTGGAAGATATGGTTCCTGGTTTGGTAGATTTTGCGGTGCGTGTAGTCATAGCCTTACTGATTTACTTTATCGGGAAGAGAATTATCAAATGGATGCGGAAAATATTGAGAAGAACCTTGGAGCGGGCCAATGTGGATGAGGGAGTAAAACAATTCCTGGATTCCTTTGCAAAGATCATTCTCTATTTGATTCTGACAATTGCAGTGGTAAATCAGCTTGGAGTGGAAACCGCGTCGGTGGTGGCTGTTTTAGGATCGGCAGGTCTGACATTGGGCCTTGCATTACAGGGAAGCCTTTCTAATTTTGCCGGCGGCGTATTGATTTTATTGTTTAAACCTTTTAAAGTTGGGGACTATATTAGAGAAGATACCCATGGCAATGAAGGCGTTGTCTCAGAGATCATGATTTTTTATACGAAACTGATGACGGCGGATAATAAGACGGTAGTAATTCCCAATGGGACCCTTGCCAATTCCAGTCTGACCAATGTGACCCAGCAGGAACGCAGGCGGATTGATCTGTATGTGGGAATTTCCTACGAGGCAGACGTCAGGAAAGCGAAGGAACTTTTGATGGACATGCTTCTTGCAGAAAAGAGCAGGTGCCAGGAAGAAGAGATTTTAGTCTTTGTGGAGGCATTAGAAGACAGCAGTGTGAAACTAGGCTGCCGTGTCTGGGTAGCGGCAGAGGATTACTGGAAAGCGAAATGGCGCCTGACAGAACAGATCAAAGAAATCTTTGATGCAAACCAGATTGAGATTCCCTATCATCAGCTTACTGTTTCCTTGAAAAAGAACGAATGATTGACAATTTTGACAGAATATGGTAATCTTTTGTACGTGGCTTTTATATAGCCAGAAGGAAATTGAAATGGATTCAGGAGGAAATTTTTATGCAACAAGGAACAGTGAAATGGTTTAATGCGAAAAAAGGATATGGATTTATTTCAGATGCAGAAGGCAATGATATTTTCGTACATTTTTCCGCATTAAATATGGACGGATTCAAGGAATTGAAGGATGGCGAGGCAGTAGAATTTGAAGTGACACAGGGAGAAAAGGGCCCCCAGGCTTCCAATGTTGCGCGTCTTGCTTAAGACTTCCAGTAATCATTTGTGGAAGGACACTGCATGTACGCAGGATGCTTACTATCCTTAAGGGCTGCCTTTTTTGGGCAGTCTTTTTTATCTTAATAGGAAATCCGAAGGAATTTCCTATTAAGATAAAAAAGACTTGTCGCACTGCGGCGAAAAGGAAATGAACCATGGGAGCGGTCCGCCGCAGGCGGAGAAAAAGATGCAGCTGTACGGCCCCCTTGGCGTCCAGAACAAAATCGGCATATCAATATTTCAACAATTGACAGAAAGGAACACAGAGAATGAATTTGGAAAATTGCAAAGCATATGAATTATTGGAGGAGAGGAAGCTTTATGATATCAAATCTACAGGTTTTCTGCTTCGGCATAAAAAAAGCGGGGCAAGAATCAGCCTGATCTCAAATGAAGATGAGAACAAAGTATTTTATATTGGGTTTCGGACTCCTTCTTTAGACAGTACAGGGGCGGCTCATATTTTAGAGCATTCTGTATTGTGCGGATCTGAAAAATATCCGGTGAAAGATCCCTTTGTGGAATTAGAGAAAAGTTCTCTGAATACCTTTCTGAATGCAATGACATTTCCAGATAAAACCATTTATCCGGTGGCAAGCTGTCATGAAAAAGATTTTCAGAATTTGATTGAAGTGTATATGGATGCAGTTTTTCACCCTGATATCTACAAACACAAAGAAATCTTTTGTCAGGAAGGATGGCATTATGAGATGGAAGATGTGGATGGGCCTCTTACTTTAAACGGAGTGGTTTACAATGAGATGAAGGGCGCCTTTTCTTCTCCAGACGGAGTGCTGGAGCGAGAGATCTTGAATTGCCTGTATCCAGATACATCCTATGCCTTTGAGTCCGGCGGAAATCCAGAGGAGATTCCAAATCTGACTTATGAACAGTTTTTGGCGTTTCACCAGAAATATTACCATCCCGCCAATTCTTATATTTATCTCTATGGAAACTTGGACATGGAAGAAAAGCTGAATTGGATGGATCAGGAATATCTTGGCAGATACGACAAGATTCCGGTGGATTCTAAGGTAAAGAGACAGGAACCCTTTACAGAGATTCAGGAAAAAGTGATTCCCTATCCGGTAGCCAGCGGAGAACCCCTTCAAGATAACACTTACCTGACGTATAATGTGAGTATTGATACGATCTTAGATAAGACGTTATATGTGGCTTTTGATGTGCTGGACTATGCATTGCTCAGCGCACCGGGAGCGCCTTTGAAACAGGCTTTGCTGGATGCAAAGATTGGAAAGGATATTATCTCAACTTTTGACTGCAACAGCCTTCAGCCGCTGTTTACCATTATGGCTAAAAACAGCAATCTTTCCCAAAAAGAGGAGTTTTTAGCAGTAATAAGAAAGACGCTGCAGGAACAGATAGAGCAGGGGATCAATAAAAAATCTCTGATGGCTGGAATCAACAGCTTTGAATTCCGATATCGGGAAGCAGATTACGGGCAGTATCCCAAAGGGCTGCTGATGGGAATCAAATGTCTGGACAGCTGGCTCTATGACGACAGTCAGCCTTTTCTCCATTTAGAGGAACTGGAAGTGATTGAATTTTTAAAAAGCCAGGTGGAGAAGGGAACCGGATATTTTGAACAGTTAATTCAGAAATATTTTTTGGACAACACCCATGGGGTGGTGATTGTGGCAGAACCTCAATATGGCCTCAATGAGGAAAGAGAGAAAAAGCTGGCGGAACAGTTGGAAAATTATAAAAATTCCCTCAGTGAGAGGGAGAAAAAAGAGATTGTAGATTTTACCCAGCACCTGAAACAATATCAGGAAGAACCTTCTTCCCCGGAGGATCTGAAGAAAATACCGACGCTGTCCCGCAGTGATATCAAGAAAACCGGAGAAAAGCTCTATATTCGAGAGCAGTGGGTCGGGGATACTCTGATGCTGTGCCATGATGTGGATACCAATGGCATTGCTTATTTCAGTCTGATGTTTGACGCAGGAAAACTTTCTAGCGAGTGGATTCCTTATCTTGGGCTTCTTAAATCAGTCTTGGGGTATGTGGACACTGCTTCTCACAGTTTTCAGGAATTGGCCAATGAGATCAATCTTCATACGGGAGGTATTTTTAGTGATTTTGGGATCTATCCCCATGCAGAAAAAGACAGTATCCTGCTGAAATATGAGGTCAAGGCAAAAGTACTGTACCATGAGATTCCAAAAGCCATGGAGCTGATACGGGAAATTCTCACAGAGAGTAATTTCCGTAAACAGGAGAGGCTGTATGAGATTCTGGCTCAGCTGAAATCCAGACTGCAGATGGGGCTCAGCATGTCAGGCCACTCTACTGCTTCCATCCGGGCAATGTCTTATTTTTCAGAAACTGCAAAATATACAGATATGACCCAGGGAATTGAATTTTATCAGCTGATCAAAGAGCTGGAGGAGAATTTTGACAAGAATAAAGATATGCTCAGCGAGAAACTGGAATCTCTGATCAGGCTTATTTTCCGAAAAGATAACCTGATGTTCAGCGTAGGTGCGGAGCCGGAAGGCATGAAATTAGTAGAAAAAGAGATTGTGCCTTTGAAAGAGATTCTGTCGGAAACTGTTTTGGAGGAAAAGGGAACCCTGCCTCCTCTGGAAAAGAAGAATGAAGGATTTATGGATGCTTCTCAGGTACAGTATGTAGCCCGTGCTGGGAATTTTAGGCGGGCAGGTTATGCGTACACAGGAAGGCTTCGGATTTTGAAAGTGCTGTTAGGCTGCGAATATCTCTGGATCAATGTGCGGATCAAAGGCGGGGCTTACGGATGCATGAGTGGGTTTACCAGAAGAGGGGATCTCTATTTTGCTTCTTACCGGGACCCAAATTTGACTAAAACCAATGAAGTTTATGATAAAATACCAGAATATCTAGAACAGTTCCAGGCAGATGAAAGCGAGATGACAAGGTACATTATCGGAACTTTCAGCGGAGTAGACGCGCCTCTGACGCCGGCAGGAAAGACCGGACGGAGTGCGACAGCATATTTAACCGGAGTGACAGAAGAGATGCTTCAAAAAGAACGGGAAGAGATCTTACATGCCACTCAGGAAGAAATGCGGGATCTTGCAGGATTGATCCGAGCGGCGTTAAAGGAGAATGCAGTCTGTGTTATCGGAAATGAGAGAAAGCTAAAAGAGGAGAGAGAGTTCTTCCAGGAGTTGAAAAACCTTTGCTAAAGCAGAAAACAGAAGGAGACAGGATGAATCAGGAACTTAAATCAGGATTTGTAACTTTGATCGGACGCCCAAATGTTGGGAAATCTACATTGATGAACCGTTTGATCGGCCAAAAAATCGCCATTACTTCCAAGAAACCACAGACTACCCGAAATCGTATTCAGACCGTGTATACAGAAGAGGGAAAAGGGCAGATTGTCTTTCTGGATACGCCGGGAATCCACAAGGCTAAAAATAAACTAGGAGAATATATGGTAAATGTGGCGGAGCGGACTCTGCATGATGTGGACGCCATTCTCTGGCTGGTGGAGCCCACCACCTATATTGGAGCGGGGGAACGCCACATTCTGGAAAAGTTAAAAAAAGTCAATACCCCGGTTCTGTTGATTATCAATAAGACAGATACCGTGAAAAAAGAAGATATTCTAAAGTATATTGACACTTATCGGAAGGAATATGACTTTGCAGAGGTAGTTCCCCTGTCAGCCCTGCGGGGAGAGAATACAGAGATCTTGACAGACTTGATCTTTCAGTATCTGCCTTACGGGCCCATGTTTTACGAGGAGGATACCATCACGGACCAGCCGGAGCGTCAGATCGTGGCGGAGATTATCCGGGAAAAATCACTGCACGCCCTGGAGGAAGAGATTCCCCATGGCATTGCAGTGACTATTGAACGAATGAAAGAGCGAAAAAAAGGCGGAATTATGGATATTGACGCTACCATTATCTGTGAGCGGGATTCTCACAAAGGCATTATCATTGGAAAAGGGGGCAGTATGCTGAAAAAGATCGGCAGCAACGCCCGGTATGAGATTGAGAGAATGTTAGAACATAAAGTGAATCTGCAGCTTTGGGTAAAGGTGAAAAAGGATTGGCGGGACAGTGATTTTCTGATTAAAAATTTTGGTTATCGGGAAGAAGAGGAATAATCCATTTCTACCAGAATTTATATAGTATATCTGCAAGTGGACAGGATACCCTAAATAGTGACTACAAAAAGACAGACGCGGTTTTGGCAATCTCTGTGATAGAAAAACCGGACTGAAAAAAGGACAGAAGAACAGGGGGAATCCAGATGGTAGAGCAGGAATGGATGAAATTTGTAAGTACAGGACATATTCAAGATTATCTAAATTACAAATCTCAGTCAGAGACAGAAAAAGCGCATGGAGACGCAACGATCTCTATGATGGCAGAACGGGAACATACAAGCGGGAGCGTGAAAGAGTATGGGACAGACCATAATCTTGACGGGCATGGTGTTATCTGCAGTCCCAGTGGGAGAATATGATAAAAGAATCATGCTTTTGACTAAGGAAAGAGGAAAAATATCTGCCTTTGCACGAGGGGCAAGACGCCCAGGAAATCAATTGATGGCGGCAGGCAGTCCTTTTTCCTTTGGACAATTTGAAGTGTATGAAGGACGCAGTTCCTATACAGTGGTGAAAGCAGAGATTACAAATTATTTTCGGGAGCTTACAGAAGATTTCGACTGTGCCTGTTATGGATTTTATTTTCTGGAAATAGCAGATTATTATGCCAGAGAAAACACAGATGAGATACATATGTTAAAGCTGCTGTATCAATCCCTCAGGGCTTTGGAGAAGAAAACGCTGGATAATCGTCTGGTCCGGCGTATTTTTGAGTTGAAAGCATTGGTGATAAACGGGGAATATCCCAATGTCTTTTCCTGTCAAAAATGCGGAAAAGAGCAGGAATTGCGCTGGTTTCATGTGAAAGAGGGAGGAGCCCTCTGTGCTTTGTGTGGAAAACAGGACAGGGCGCTGCATCTGAATGGCTCCGCTTTGTACGCCATGCAGTATATTGTCACTTCCACCATAGAAAAACTATATACCTTTACCGTTTCAGAAGAAGTTTTGGAAAATTTGGAGAAAATTATGGATGAGTATATGGCAGTTTACATGGACGGCAGGTTCCATTCTCTTCAGATATTGGAAGAAACAGTTGCAATCATTGGCTGAAAAGAGTATAATATGTGCGATTCACGTATTAGACTTTGAGGAGGTTGAGCATGAAAAAAATAATTTCAATCAGTCTGGTGTGTCTGTGCATTGCCGGATTGATGACAGGATGTGGGAAATCTTTGGAGGCAGATCGTGATACCGTGTACATACAGAAAAAAGGTACCGTGATCAGTGCGGCTATTGCAGAGTTAGACAAAGATTATTATGAGGAAGAGGAACTGAAGAGTTACATTGAGGAGAATGTGGAGAACTATCAGAAAGAACATGACAAGGACAGCGTGAAGATTGATAAATTTTCTGTGGAAGATGGAAAAGCAGAGCTTCTTATCAAATATGCAGGATGTGAGGACTATCAGGAATTTAACGATGTGACGTTGTTTTCCGGAACCATTCCACAGGCATTGGCGGCAGGATATGATTTTGATGCGGATTTTACCGCTGTGAAAGATGGAAAAGCAGACGGAAATGCAGAGAAGAGTAAAATCACAGATCTGGATGCAAAAGTGATTGTATTAAGTGAGAAAGTGGACGTGAAAGTGGATGGAACCATTACATATGTCTCTTCTCAGTACACCAGCATAAAGGCAAAGGATATGGTGTCCATTCAGCTTCCAGAAGAAGCGGAAGATGGAGAAGAATCAGCCCTGGTGTATGTTGTGTATGAGTAAAATAAAAGAAAGAGGTAGAAGAGAAAAGATGGAAAAGACGATGGAAAAAATCGTGGCACTGGCAAAGGCAAGAGGGTTTGTGTATCCGGGATCTGAGATTTACGGAGGTCTTGCCAATACCTGGGATTATGGAAATCTTGGGGTAGAGTTGAAAAACAATGTAAAACAGGCATGGTGGAAGAAATTTGTCACAGAGAATCCTTACAATGTAGGTGTGGACTGTGCCATTCTGATGAATCCACAGACCTGGGTGGCCTCCGGACATTTAGGAGGATTTTCTGATCCTTTGATGGACTGCCGGGAATGTCACGAGCGTTTTCGTGCAGATAAGATCATTGAGGACTACGCAGAAGAGAAAGGAATTGATCTGGATGGTTCTGTAGATGGCTGGAGTCAGGAGCAGATGCGGAATTTTATCGAAGAACATCAGATTCCCTGCCCTTCCTGCGGAAAACATGATTTTACTGATATCCGTCAATTTAACTTAATGTTTAAAACCTTTCAGGGCGTGACAGAAGATGCAAAAAATACGGTGTATTTAAGACCAGAGACCGCCCAGGGTATTTTTGTGAATTTCAAGAACGTTCAGAGAACCTCACGTAAGAAAGTTCCTTTCGGTATTTGTCAGATTGGAAAATCTTTCCGTAATGAGATTACGCCAGGGAATTTCACTTTCCGTACCAGGGAATTTGAGCAGATGGAACTGGAGTTCTTCTGTGTCCCAGGAACAGATTTAGAATGGTTCCAGTACTGGAGAGGATTCTGCAGGGACTGGCTTTTGAACCTTGGAATGAAGGAAGAGGAACTGCGTCTTCGTGACCATGATCCAGAAGAATTATCTTTCTACAGCAAGGCTACCACAGATTTTGAATTCCTGTTTCCTTTTGGATGGGGAGAACTTTGGGGAATTGCAGACCGTACCGACTACGATTTGACACGCCACCAGGAGACTTCCGGACAGGATATGAGTTATTTTGATGATGAGAAAAAGGAAAAGTATATTCCTTACGTTATTGAGCCTTCTCTGGGGGCAGACCGTGTGGTGCTGGCCTTCTTGTGTTCCGCCTATGACGAGGAGAATATCGGAACGGAAGAGAAACCGGATATGAGAACCGTACTGCATTTCCATCCAGCGCTGGCCCCTGTGAAAATCGGCGTGCTGCCTCTTTCCAAAAAGTTAAATGAAGGGGCGGAAAAAGTATTTATGCAGCTGTCGAAAAAATACAACTGCGAATTTGATGACAGAGGAAATATTGGAAAACGCTACAGAAGACAGGATGAAATCGGGACGCCTTTCTGCGTTACATACGATTTCGAATCGGAAAACGACGGCGCTGTTACCGTGCGTGACCGGGATAGTATGGAACAGGAGAGAATAAAGATAGAAGAACTGGAAGCATATTTTGCAGAAAAATTTGAGTTTTAGTTTTTATTTTATGTCAGAAGAAGGCTTATAGCAAATGCTATAAGCCTTCTTCTGACATTGCATCCCATTCTGCCTCATCCAATAATTCGTCAAAACGGTCTGTCACAGCTTCGTATTCTTCATCGTTGTCGATATTCTCCAGAGAAGGATTTCCGTCGTCATCCTCAAAATAACGGTAAATAAATACTTCGTCGTCTGGGTTGTCGTTACCGTTTTCATCCAGAGGAAGCAGTACAATGTAATCTTTATCTTCCAGATCAAAAATAGTAAGAATACGGCATTCCACCTCAGAATCATCATCCAAAGATAAGGTAACCAGAATCTCTTCCTCTTCTTCTAAATTGTTTTGTTCCGGGCGGGTATTGGGTTTTTCACTCATAAACTACTCCTTTCATCCGATTAAATGATTTAAATAATTGTGAAATTCAATAATTATACAAATTTCATGTACAATTCAGAAAATTTGAATGCAAATATTTTCTCATACAAAAGGTGAGAAATGCATTTTGGCACCATGGAAGCGAGACTCAAAGGACCATAGAAGCCTTTGCTGAATATGGTTCTTCATAGTCAGAGGCTCGCTGGAATGTTCGGTGCGTCCAGCATTTCGGCCTTTTGTATGAGAAAAATATTTAATAGAAAGTGTAGAAATTGTACATGAAATTTTGAGAATTTGATAGTTTCGCAATTATCTAGATTAAATGATTGCCTGAATATAAAGTTCAGGATGTTTGGTCAAATCTAAATACTTGTTGTTGGCAGTGCTGATCACAGGGCGGGAAAGAGATTGTTTGTTAATAAAAATAACTTTTCCGGGGGTACCGTCGTTTAACAGTACAGAGTTGCCGATATAGGTGTCAATAATGTGATGCAGGAAAGGCAGCAGGAATTTGGACTCATACCGATCGAATCCTTTGCGCTCAAAAGTTGCAATGACTTCGAAGGGGCAGATCCCTTTGCGGTAACAGCGGTTACAGGTCATGGCATCGTACACGTCGGCAATGGCAATGATCTTTGCAAAATCGGAGATTGTCTCTCCGCGCAGACCGGAAGGATAGCCGGAACCATCGCACCGCTCATGGTGCATGAGAATGGCAGAACGCACCCGATCGTCCAGATCATACTCTGCAAGAATCTTCACTCCATAATTCGGATGTTTTTTCACCTGTTTATATTCTTCCGGGGTCAAAGGTCCAGGTTTGGAAAGAATCTTAGGGTCTACCATACACTTTCCGATGTCATGAAGCAGTCCCGCCAAAGTCAGTACTTCTAAATCTTCTTCTGGAAGTTCCACCCATTCCCCTAACATGCGGCTGATAATTGCCACATTGATGCAGTGGGCGTAAGTAGTGTCGTCAATCTGGCGCATATTGTGCAGCATATCAAATACAGACAGTGAAGTGAGATGATTGCTGTACAGACTGCTGATTTGATCCAATAGAGCATCAGAGTCGAGGTTTTCTGTTCCCTCTATTAAATTTCCAAAAGAATTTTTCAGCAGATTGGTCTTTTTTGTATAATCTACTTTAAACATATGAAATTTTCTGCTCCGTCTTACTTTTTGAGCGTAAGACTCTTTGTCCTCATTTTGGGCAGGATTCTCCAGGGGAGAATCTGCGACCTCATTTTCAGGGATGATTTCTACTTCTTTGATTCCATAGAATTCCAGATGGGAAATCCGCTGAGAAGTCAGTATTGTGTGTGCAGGAAATAATAACTGACCTGTTTTGCTGTAGATTGGCGAAGCAGTGAGCATTCCTGCAGATAAGTCTTTGGTTGATAATTTTACCATTACCATTTCCCCCTTTATCTTTACTGGCATATGCATATAAAATCATGTCCAGTCAAATATACGTACTTTCTGATCAATCTTATAAATAGGATATCATATAAGGAAAAAAATTGCTATATACATTTCAAAAAGGTTATGATCTGGTGTTGTAAATTTTCTAAGAGGATTAGAACGTCAAAAAAGTGCGGCGCACCCGCTCTATCCCATATATTGATCTGCAAACTTGTTTGCAATAACAATATATGGGATGAGCGTAGCACCTTTGGTGCTTTTGACGTCCTAATCCTCTTAGAAAAATAATTATTTTGATTGACAAAATAAATTTTTGTGATATACTTTGGTTATCAAAATATTTGAAGTGTAAAAGGAGAGTAAAAATGTTAGAAAAAATAAAAGAAATCGTTGCAGAACAGCTGAACATAGCAGAAGAAGGAATTACATTAGAAACTTCCTTTAAGGAAGATTTAGGAGCAGATTCCTTGGATTTATTTGAACTTGTTATGGCTTTTGAAGACGCTTATTCTGTGGAAATTCCCTCAGAGGATTTAGAAAAACTGGTTACAGTTGGGGATGTGGTAGATTATTTGAAAGAAAAAGGCGTGGAATAGAGGTGTCGCAATTGAGAACAAGGATCACAGAATTGTTACAGATAGAGGTTCCCATCCTCCAGGGAGGAATGGCCTGGGTGGCAGAGCATCATCTGGCGGCTGCAGTGTCAGAAGCAGGAGGCCTGGGAATCATCGGAGCAGCCAATGCTCCGGCAGAATGGGTGAGAAGTGAGATTCAAAAGGCCAGAGATTTGACGGACCGGCCCGTAGGGGTCAATGTGATGCTGTTAAGCCCTTATGCAGAAGAAGTGGCGAAAGTACTTGCAGAAGAAAAAGTACCGGTGATCACCACAGGAGCCGGAAATCCAGGAAAATATATGGAAATGTGGAAACAGGCTGGAAGTAAAGTGATTCCGGTGGTGGCAAGCGTGGCTTTAGCCAGAATGATGGAGCGGGGCGGCGCAGACGCAGTGGTGGCAGAGGGGGCAGAGTCTGGAGGACATATTGGGGCGTCTACAACCATGACATTGGTGCCTCAGGTAGTGGATGCAGTGAAGATCCCTGTAATTGCAGCCGGAGGGATTGGAGACGGAAGAGGAATTGCCGCGGCCTTTATGCTGGGGGCAGAAGGGGTACAGATGGGTACTAGGTTTGTGGTGGCGAAGGAATCTATTTGTCATGCCAATTATAAGGAGCGCATTATCAAGGCGAAAGATATAGATTCTGCGGTGACAGGCAGAACCCATGGCCATCCCATCCGTCAGCTTCGCAATCAGATGACAAAAGAATATCTGCAGAAGGAGCAGGAAGGAGTTCCCTTTGAGGAATTAGAGCAGTTGACCGTAGGATCTTTGCGGAATGCTGTTTTGGAAGGGGACGTTCAGCATGGAACCGTTATGGCAGGGCAGATTGCAGGTTTGGTCAAAAAAGAGCAGAGCTGCCAGGAAATGATAGAAGAGATGATGCAGGAAGCCGCTGCGTTGATGCAAGGAGTATGAGATGAGGAAGATTGGGTTTGTTTTCCCAGGACAGGGAGCACAGTATACTGGAATGGGAAAGGATTTTTATGAGAATTTTGACCGGGCAAAAGAAGTGTTTGCCATTGCAGGCAAAGTGTCCGGGATGCCAATGGAAGAGCTGATTTTCCAAGAAAATGAAAAGTTACATATTACAAAATATACCCAAGTTGCAATGCTGACGGTAGAACTTGCAATTTTAAAGGTATTGGAAGAAAAAGGAGTTGCCTCTGCTGTGAATGCAGGGTTAAGTTTAGGAGAATATGGAGCCTTGACCGCCTCTGGCGGATTGTCTGTGCATGACGCCCTGGAATTGGTGGTAAAGCGGGGAAAAATTATGCAGGAGGCAGTGCCGGAGGGCGGAGCTATGACAGCCATCCTGGGATTGGATGACAGTATTGTGGAGGAGATCTGTGAGAAAACAGATGGAATTGTCTCCATTGCTAATTACAATTGTCCTGGTCAGATTGTCATCAGCGGCGAGGATAAGGCAGTGGCGGCAGCTGCCGCTAGTATGAAAGAAGCTGGGGCAAAGCGCTGTATTCCTTTAAATGTCAGCGGGCCCTTTCATTCTAAAATGCTAGAAGAGGCAGGAGAAAAATTGTGGCTGGAACTGGAAAAATATGAGATTGGAGAAATTACCGTACCATATGTTTCCAATGTGACGGCAAATTATGTGATGGAGCGGGCAAAGGTAAAAGATTTGCTGAAACAACAAATCTTCTCTCCGGTACGGTGGCAGCAAAGTGTGGAATTGATGATGAGAGAAGGGGTGGATACTTTTGTGGAGATCGGACCCAAGAAAACTTTGTCTGGATTCCAGAAAAAGATCGCGCCTCAGTTGGCCAGCTATCATGTGGAAACCCTGGAGGATATGGAAGTTCTTTTGGAAATTCTGAAATAGGAAAAAGATGAGAAACAGAGGGCAGATCAGCAGTCAGAAAGGATTGAGAACATGAAGTTAGCAGGAAAAACAGCCTTGGTGACAGGAGCTTCCCGCGGAATCGGCAGAGCCATTGCCAGACAGCTGGCCAGTCAGGGGGCTATTGTGATGGTCAATTATAATGGTTCGAAAGAGCTGGCAGAGCAGGTGACAGCGGAGATTCAGGCAGAAGGCGGCCAGGCAGAAAGTTATTGCTGTAATGTAACAGATGCAGAAGCAGTGAAAGAGATGATCCAGCAGATCATATCAAAATATGGTCATTTGGATATTTTAGTGAACAATGCAGGGATTACCAAGGATAATCTGCTTTTAAAGATGAAAGAAGAGGAATGGGAGGCAGTGCTGGATACCAACCTTAAGGGTGTGTTTCACACTTCGAAATATGCGGCAAAACAAATGTTAAGACAGAAATCTGGAAGTATTGTAAATATTTCTTCCGTTTCCGGCATCCTGGGGAATCCAGGGCAGACCAATTACGCAGCCTCTAAAGCAGGGATCATCGGATTTACAAAATCTCTGGCAAGAGAACTTGCTTCCAGGGAAATCCGGGTGAATGCAGTTGCGCCGGGATTTATTGAAACAGAGATGACGGCGGAACTATCAGAGGCCGCGTTGAAGGCAGGAAAAGATCAGATTCCTTTTGGCCGTTTTGGGCAGGCAGAAGAGGTTGCTTTGGCAGTTTGTTTTCTGGCTTCTGAGGAAGCGTCCTATATTACGGGTCAGGTGCTGCAGGTGGACGGCGGTATGGGTATGTAACATACAGATGCCGAAGAACATGGCAGAGAGGGAGAGAAACAACAAAACAGCGGCAGGAAAGGAGACTGGATGAGAAGAGTTGTAGTAACTGGTATGGGGGCCATCACTCCCATTGGATTAAATACAGAAGAATTTTGGGAAGGACTGAAAGAGGGAAAAACAGGATTTAGTGAGATTACGCAGTTTGACACCACAGATTATAAAGTAAAGATTGCGGCCAATGTAAAGGGTTTTGAGGGCAAAAACTATATGGACGTTAAATCTGCAAGACGGATGGAGCTGTTCTGTCAATATGCAGTGGCAGCCGCAAAAGAAGCCCTGGAACAGTCCGGGATTCAGATGGAACAAGAGGACCCTTACCGGGTAGGCTGTGCCATTGGTTCCGGCGTGGGAAGCCTGCAGGCAGTAGAACGGGAACACCAGAGGCTGTTAGAAAAGGGCCCGGGCAGGGTCAGCCCTATGCTGGTGCCATTGATGATTACCAATATGGCGGCCGGAAATGTATCTATTCAATTTGGCTTAAAAGGAAAGAGTCTAAATGTGGTGACTGCATGCGCCACAGGAACTCATTCTATTGGAGAAGCCTTTCGCACGATTCAGGCAGGAGACGCAGAGATTATGGTGGCAGGAGGAACAGAAAGCGCCGTTACACCTATTGGAATCAGCGGATTTACAGCTTTGACCGCATTATCCTCCAGTAATGACGTGAATCGCTGTTCTATTCCCTTTGACAAGGACCGAAGCGGTTTTGTCCTGGGAGAGGGAGCGGGAATTCTGGTGTTGGAAGAATTCGAACATGCCAGAAAACGCGGAGCGGAAATCTTAGCAGAGATTGTGGGATATGGAGCCACCAGCGACGCTTATCATATCACCTCCCCGGCGGAAGACGGTATGGGAGCCGCGATGGCTATGGAATATGCAGTAAAAGAGGCCGGAATTTCCAAAGAAGAGGTGGAGTACATCAATGCCCATGGAACCAGCACCCACCACAATGATTTGTTTGAGACTAGGGCTATCAAGTCGGCCTTCGGAGAACATGCTTACCAAATGAAGATCAACTCTACGAAATCCATGATCGGCCATCTATTGGGGGCTGCCGGAGCAGTGGAGGCAATTGCCTGCATCCTGCAGATCAATCATGGATATATTCATGAAACAGTGGGATTACAGGAATCGGAAGAAGAATTAAATCTTGATTATATGAAGGGAAAAGGAATAAGCAAAAAATTAAATTATGCATTAACAAATTCTCTTGGATTTGGAGGACACAATGCAAGTCTGCTGATCAAGAGATTTGAAGGGGAATAGAAATGCAGATTGCGTAAAAGAGACGCAGTCGGAAAGCAGGGAAAATGGAATTTGAAAAACTTATCACATTGATTCAGACTGTGTCGGAATCAGAATTGACAGGATTCTCTTACGAGGAAAAGGGAGTATCCATTTCCATGAAAAAAGAAAAAAGGAAAAGGTTAGATCCAGAATACAGATCAGTAGAAGGGATTGGAGCTTTTTCCTCTCTTTCTCAGCCGGAAGAAGGGAATCTAAGCAAAGAGGCAGGGCAGACAGAGGAAAAAGTGATAAAATCTCCTTTGGTTGGAACCTTTTACAGCAGTCCGGATCCTAAGTCCCAGCCCTTTGTACAGCCAGGCGATCACGTAACGAAAGGCCAGGTTCTCGGCATTGTGGAAGCCATGAAACTGATGAATGAGATTGAAAGCGATTATGAGGGCGTGGTAAAACAGATTTTGGTATCCAATGAAGATTTGATCGAGTATGGCCAGCCCTTGTTTGTGATTGAGTGATTTGAGCATCAAAAAATATTCAAATCAAAAAACTTCAGCGTGAGGAAGTAAAACAGGAGGAAGCAAAATGTCACTTATGGGAATCAAAGAGATTATGGAGATTATTCCCCATCGGCAGCCCTTTTTGCTGGTGGATACCATTGAAGAACTAGAACCTGGGAAACGTGCAGTGGGAAAAAAATGTGTTTCCTATAATGAACCTTTCTTTGAGGGGCATTTTCCAGGAGAACCTGTTATGCCAGGGGTGCTGATTATAGAGGCGCTGGCTCAGACAGGGGCGGTGGCCATCTTAAGTCAGCCGGAATTTCAGGGGAAAACAGCGTATTTCGGAGCGGTGAATCATGCAAAGTTTAAGCAGAAGGTGGTTCCGGGAGACGTTTTAACCTTGGAACTTGAGATTGTCAAACAGAAAGGGCCTGTGGGAATCGGAAGTGCAAAAGCAATGGTAGATGGAAAAATTGCAGTCTTGGCAGAGCTTACCTTTGCCATTGGATAGAGAGGAGCATTTGAGATGTTTCAGAAAATATTGATTGCCAACCGAGGAGAGATTGCTGTGCGGATTATCCGGGCCTGCCGGGAGATGGGGATTCTTTCTGTGGCGGTGTATTCCGAGGCGGACAGAGAGGCCCTTCACACCCAGCTTGCAGATGAAGCAGTCTGTATAGGAAAAGCCCCGGTATCGGACAGTTACTTAAATATGGAACGGGTGCTGAGCGCAGCCATTGCCACCAAATCTCAGGCTATCCATCCGGGATTTGGTTTTTTATCGGAAAACCAGCATTTTGCAGATATGTGCAAAACCTGTGGAATTGCTTTTATCGGGCCTTCCGGGGATATGATAGGAAAGATGGGAAATAAATCCCAGGCCCGTCTGACGATGATGGAGGCGGGAGTTCCAGTGGTACCAGGGACCAAAGAGCCTGTCAGGGAGCCAGAGCGGGGAGAGGAGCTGGCTGGCCAGATTGGATATCCGGTGATGATCAAGGCTTCTTCTGGCGGCGGTGGAAAAGGAATGCGGGTTGCCAAAAATCAGGAAGAATTTTCAGATCTCTTTTTGCTGGCTCAGCAGGAATCTCTGCATGCCTTTGGAGATGATACCATGTATCTGGAAAAATATATGGAAGAGCCCAGACATATTGAGATCCAGATTCTTGCGGACCAGTATGGAAATGTGGTCTGGCTGGGAGAGCGGGACTGTTCCATTCAGAGACGTCATCAAAAGTTATTGGAGGAGGCTCCCAGTGCAGGAATTGACGAGAAGCTGCGGCGGCGGATGGGGCAGGCAGCGGTGCTTGCGGCGAAGGCTGTTCAATATGAAAATGCAGGAACTGTTGAATTTTTGCTGGACAAAGAAAAAAATTTTTATTTTATGGAGATGAATACCAGAATACAGGTGGAACATCCTGTGACAGAAATGGTGACAGGAGTGGATTTGGTAAAAGAACAGATTCGGATTGCTACAGGAGAACCGCTGCATATCCGTCAGGAGGATATTCAATGGAAAGGTCATGCCATTGAATGCAGAATTAATGCGGAAGATCCCAAACGTCAGTTCCTTCCCTGTCCAGGGAAAATCAAGGATCTGCATTTCCCAGGAGGAAATGGCGTGCGTATTGAATCAGCTCTCTACAACGGCTACCAGATTCCGGCTTTTTATGATTCTATGGTGGCGAAAGTAATTGTACATGGAGAAGATCGGGAGGATGCTATTCGTAAAATGCGAAGCGCCTTGGGCGAGGTAGTGATGGATGGAATTACCACTAACCTGGATTTTCAGTACGATATTCTAGAACATCCCGTGTTTTTGTCAGGAAATGTCAACACGAATTTTATTCCAGATTATTTTGAATAGGGACCGCTGCAAAGTTTTGCAGCAATCCCTGTTTTTCAATGATAGGAAAGAGAGGAAATACATGCTGAAATTTAAGAAGACCAGAGCGGTTCCCATGGCAGGAAAAGAGCCTGTGGTGCCGGAAGGATTGTGGATCAAATGTGAGGGATGCGGCGAACTTCTCTACAAAGAAGACGTCAGAAAAAATCATTACGTATGTTACAAATGCGGAAAATACTTCCGTATCACCACAAAAAAGCGCCTGCGCCTGGTGACAGACAAAGGCTCTTTTGAGAGATGGGAGGAAGGGATTGAGAATCAAAATCCTTTGAATGATCCGGAGTACCAGGGAAAAATAGCGTCCCTGAAGGAACGTTTCCACTTAGACGAGGCGGTGACTTGCGGAAGCTGCAGAATTCACGGAGAGCCTGCGGTGGTCTGTATCTGTGACGGAAGATTTCTGATGGGAAGTATGGGATATGTAGTGGGAGAAAAAATCACCAGAGCAGTGGAACGGGCCACCCAGGAGAAACTGCCGGTGATTATTTTTACCTGCTCCGGCGGAGCCAGAATGCAGGAAGGTATCGTATCTTTGATGCAGATGGCCAAGACTTCCGCTGCATTAAAACGTCATTCTCAGGCAGGACTTTTCTATCTCTCAGTACTGACAGATCCTACCACCGGAGGCGTGACAGCCAGCTTTGCCATGCTGGGAGATGTGATTTTAGCGGAACCAGGCGCTTTGGTAGGATTTGCAGGGCCGCGGGTCATTGAACAGACCATACGCCAGAAACTGCCGGAAGGTTTTCAGCGGGCAGAGTTTTTGCTGGAACATGGACTGATTGACGATATTGTAGAGCGGGAGGATTTGAAAGACACGATTGCAAAGCTGATTGCAATGCACAGAAAGGCAGAGCCAAGGGAAGCGTTGATCCCCAACCGCAGAAAATATTATGCTGCTGAAAATGGGAATCAGGAAAAAGAAGAAGTATCTCCCTGGGAAAGAGTGCAGCGGGCCCGGTCACAGGAACGTCCAGGGGCGTCCGACTATATTCAGGAGATTTTTACAGATTTTACGGAACTCCATGGAGACCGTCATTTTGCCGATGACGGAGCTGTCATCGGAGGAATTGGATATTTCGACGGCTGCCCAGTCACAGTGATCGGCCAGCAAAAGGGCAAAACCACCAAAGAGAATATCACCAGAAATTTTGCCATGGCTTCGCCGGAAGGATACCGCAAAGCGCTGCGGCTTATGAAGCAGGCAGAAAAATTCCATCGTCCCATTGTCTGTTTTGTGGACACTCCAGGAGCTTTTTGCGGAATAGAGGCAGAGGAACGGGGCCAGGGAGAGGCTATTGCCCGAAATTTATTTGAAATGTCCGATCTTACCGTTCCCATTTTGAGCATTGTCATCGGGGAAGGAGGAAGCGGCGGCGCCTTGGCTCTTGCAGTGGGAAATGAAGTCTGGATGATGGAAAACGCTACGTATACGATTTTATCGCCGGAAGGGTACGCCTCCATTTTGTGGAAAGACGCAGCCAAAGCCCCAAAGGCGGCAGAAAAAATGGGAGTGACTGCCAAAGATCTGCTAAAATTAGGGATGATTGAAAAGATCATTCCAGAACCAGAACCAGCCAATCCTCAAAATGTGGCTAAAATTGCTGGAATGATGCAGGAAGAAATCCGAAGATTTCTCCATCAGTATCTGCCTGTGGAAGGAGGGAAACTGGCAGAGCAGCGGTATCAGAGATTCCGAAATCTGTAAAATGCAGAAACTTCTGGAAAAATTCCTTTCCAAATGACCGGGAAGTTGATATAATAAAAAAGTAAACAAAAGTTATTGTTCGAAAATCTGTTCCCGAAAGGGCTTGCAAAGCAGGTAAGAGACAGAACAGTTACAGAGAAGAGAAAGAGACATCAAGGGAGGCACATATGAATTTTCAAATCTGTTCCGGGAATCAGGAAAGACCAGGTGTAACAAAAGACAAAGACATCATTTCATTTTCCAGACAGGCGGTGGAAAATTCTATCTGCTATCTGTTGCTATATCCCAAAGATCACAGCCCGGTTCTAAGGATTCCAATGACGGTTCAGGGAAAGTGCAGGACGGAATATACGGTTGGAGTACGTGGATTGGATTGGAAAAATTATGACTACAATTTTGAGATAAATGGAGAGGAAGTAACGGATTTCTATGCCCGTCGGATTACAGGGAGAGAGATCTGGGCAGACGAGAAGAGAAGACCCAAAGCGCAGGAGACAGAACCTTTTGTGCCCCAGCGGGAGAAGCGGCGGATCAGACAGGAACAAGTTCTGAAAAAAGCAGAGGGCAAAAGGGAGATAAAAGAGAAGATAGAAGATACTGTTGAGAATAAAATAAAAAGTTCATTTTATTTTTCAAATTTTAAGTGGAAAGACAAGGATTATCAGGGGATTAAGAAGGAAGATATGGTAATCTATAAGCTTCACATGCGGGGATTTTCCATGGGGATGAAGGGGAATAGTCATCGGCAGGGAACGGTGGAAGCAGTAGAACGGAAACTGGACTATCTAAAGGGATTAGGGATTACTACGCTCTTGTTTATGCCCATTTATGAATTTGAAGAGATCTTAATGCTGGACAGAAGCAAAAAGGAAGATCAACCCAAGGATGTAATCAACTATTGGGGATACACCAGAGGCAGTTACTATGCGCCGAAAGCGTCTTATCTGGGAAAGGATTACAATCCAGATCTTTTGAAACGCCTGATCCAGAAGATCCATGAAAAACAAATGGAATGCATCCTGGAATTTTATTTTCCAGAAAAGATAAATCCTCATTTAATATTTGATATATTGCGCTATTGGCGCAAAGAATATCATGTGGATGGATTTCGTCTGTTGGGAAGTCCCGTGACGGCGGAGCTGTTGGCTCTGGATGATAAGTTAAGGGGATGCAAGTTGTTTTTTGAAGGATTCCGGGAAGGTCTGGCTCAAGACTGCCAGCGGTTTGGTCCCCAGCTTTTTTCCTATAATGATTCCTTTCTCTACGAGGCGCGTAAAGTGCTGAACCGTCAGGGAGGCAGTATCTATGAGTTTGCCTGTCAGATGCGCAGACAACAGGAACATCAGGGATTTGTCAATTACATTGCAGAGAACAACGGATTTACGCTGTGGGACGTATTTTCTTATGAACATAAGCACAATGAGCAGAACTGTGAAGGAAATCAGGATGGAAATGACTGGAATTACAGTGAAAACTGCGGCCAGGAAGGGATCAGCCGAAGACGCCAGGTCAATGATCTTCGGAAACGCCAGGTAAAGAATGCCCTTACCGTTGTCTTTTTGGCTCAGGGTATCCCATTGATCTGGATGGGAGACGAATGCGGCAACAGTCAGAGAGGAAATAACAATGCCTATTGCCAGGATAATGAGATTGGCTGGAAAGACTGGAGAGTTTCCTCTGCAGGGAAACAGATTATGGCCCATGTGAAGCGTCTCTCCAAAATCAGGGCGGATTACCCCGTACTGCGGAAACCCCAGCCATTTCTGCTTCAAGATTATGAAAATCAAGGATGCCCAGACCTGTCTTATCACAGCGATGGAGCCTGGAAGATAGATTTTGATATGAACCGGAGATTTATCGGTATGTTTTACTCCGGCGCCTATGCAAAAACGGAAGAAAGTTTGTATGTGGCTTATAATTTTCAGCGGATTCCTCAAAAATTTGCCCTGCCCAAAGGTATGAGCTGGAGAGTGATTTTGAATACTGCACAAGAGTCTGAGACAGAGGAGGATCTACAGAAAGAACTGGATATTCGGGAACTTTTGGTAGAAGAGCAGTCTGTCTGTGTTCTGGCTGGGAAGGAATGCGCAGTGAGAAAGACCAGAAAAAAGGGAAGGCGGATAAAGGAGAATCAAAATGACAGAACGTAGATTTGGCATTAATGGATTTACCCTGAAATGGATTGCCATGATCTGTATGCTGATTGACCATATGGGAGCGGTGCTGTTTCCACAGTATATCCAGATGAGAATGGTGGGCAGGCTTGCCTTTCCTATTTACTGTTTTCTGCTGGTGGAAGGAGCGGTTCATACTGGGAATATGCGAAAATATGAGAGCAGGCTTTTTTTGTTTGCTCTGTTATCAGAGATTCCTTTTGACCTGGCTTTTTACGCTCAGCTGAATATCCGCCATCAAAATGTATTTTTTACATTGTTTTTGGGGCTGATTGTAGTAGAGCAGTATCAGAAGAATAGACAAAAGTTAAGTTCATTTTTAATTTTTGCAGCGGCTATGGTATTTGCGGAGGTTCTTAATACAGATTATGGTGCTGCGGGAATAATATTTATTCTGCTGTTTTATATCCTGTACCAGTACAGAATTGGAAAACAGGCTGGTTTTGCGGCGGTGAATTTCCTGCTGTACGGATGGAGTGTGCAGGTATACGCAGGCCTGGCAGCAGTTCCCATGCTTTTATATAATGGAAAAAAGGGACCTTCCATGAAATATTTTTTCTATATCTTCTATCCAGCACATTTGCTGATTTTATATTTTGCAGGAAATTATTTTAGGTAGGAGCGTGAGGAAGATGAAGGCTTTGGAACATTTGAAAACCATCAATCACCATAAGATGCTTGTAATGAAAGGCTGTTTCAGAGTGGGGTTGTATAAACAGGGACTCCTTCATGATCTGTCTAAGTATACGCCTACGGAATTTTTAGTGGGGTGCAGATATTTTCAGGGAAATTTGAGTCCCAATAATATAGAACGGAAACAGAAGGGATATTCTTCCGCCTGGCTGCATCACAAGGGCAGGAATAAACACCATATGGAATACTGGATTGATTATGGGATTGGAGAGAAAAAAGGCATGACCGGCATGAAGATGCCCATCAGATATGTGGTAGAAATGTTTATTGACCGGATGTCCGCCTCTAAGAATTACCAAAAAGAAAATTATACGGACCGCAGCCCATTGGAATATTATGAGAATGGCAAAGCCTATCATATGCTTCACGAAGACACCAGAATCTTATTGGAGCGGCTGCTGCGCATGCTTGCAGAAAAAGGAGAGGATGCGACTTTTTCCTACATTAAGAATGTAGTGTTAAAGAAAAAGGATTACGGAAGATCTCACAGAAATTGATTTTGCTCTGGTTTATAGTGGTAGTCAATGGCAGACAGGGCAGACACCAATTCTTCCTGGGAAATATTGCAGCTTTTACAGAATTCTTCCAGGGAAGGATAGTGGTCTCTGAGATAAGTGTTGACGACGCTTAACAATATAACAGGGTCTTTGGGGAAATTTGTCAGATGCATATGTACGGACACCTCCGATATGATGTATTTTGTTAGTGGAATTTCAATATCTCAATAAGTATAGCCTTTTTTTGAAGCATTGACAAGGGATTTCAAAACTATTTTCTGATTGGAAAGGCACTTCAAAGCTTGATTTTTCATAGAATGTAATAAATCAGCTTAGAGGTGCTTTTTTTGAAAACATTTTTAATGCCGCTGAATGCCGAGGAAGAAAAATATTATCTGGAAAAAATGAAAGAGGGCAGCC
>JAAWBG010000030.1 GCA_022792535.1 Lachnospiraceae bacterium | reverse complement strand
CAAAGGACCATAGAAGCCTTTGCTGAATATGGTTCTTCGTAGTCAGAGGCTCGCTGGAATGTTCGGTGCGTCCAGCATTTCGGCCTTTTGTATGATGAAAATATTTAATAGAAAGTGTAGAAATTGTACATGAAATTTTGATCATTAGGCAGTTTCGCAATTGTCTATTATTACACTTGACAGTAAGGAAAATATCATTTATAATCTCAGACAGAGTGTGAGAGAAGACCACACGAAGGGGTACACCACCGCGGGTGTAATTCCTTCGTGTGGTCTTTTTTTCTCTTATAGGAAATAGAATGATCGCACTGCGGCGGAAAGGAAATGAACCGCAGGAGCGGTCCGCCGCAGGCGGAGAATCCTGCGAAGCAGGATTCTTTCCTATAAGATAAAAATAATATGCGCACTCGTGCAAAAGGAATATGTCGCTAAAGCGACTGCACTCGGCGCGTCAAAGTGTGCAATCCCCTCAAAATTGAGGGGTTAGGGGAGCCCCTGTGGGCTTGCCCACTTTGTTTTCTTATAGAGAGTTGATATGTGAAAGGAGATTAAGATGAAGATCAATGGGAAAGAAAAAAAGCTGGAAGTCCCCATATCCCTGCTGGAATTGCTGAAGCTGGAAGGGTTTCAGACAGAGAGAATTGCAGTAGAGCTAAATGGAGAGATTCTGCCGAAATCTCTATATGATGCCACAGTATTGAAGGAAAGCGACAAGATAGAAGTGGTCAGTTTTGTGGGAGGCGGTTGAGCAGATGCAGATTACCAGAGAACAGTGGAAGCAGGCTCTTTTGGAGCGGTATACTCCAGAGATGTATCGGCGTATTTCTGGCGGATCAGTGGCAATTGCGGGCCTTGGAGGGCTGGGATCTCAGATTGCTGTTATGTTGGTTCGGGCAGGGGTGGAAGAGCTGCTTTTAGTGGATTTTGACCGGGTGGAGATGACAAATCTGAATCGGCAGGCTTATGACACGACACATTTAGGCCGGTGGAAAACAGAGGCATTGACAGAGATCTTAAAAAGGATCAATCCATATCTGAGGATAACCCTGAAAAATGAGGTTGTGACAGAGGAAAATGCAGGGAAATTGTTTCAGGAGTATGCCATACTTTGTGAAGCATTTGACAAACCGGAACAAAAAGCAATGCTGGTGAATGCGGTGTTGGAAAAATGTCCCGATACAGTGATTGTTGCCGGAAGCGGTATGGCAGGATACGGGTCCGCCAATGAGATCGTTACCCGGAAAAAAATGAGGAGGTGTTACCTCTGTGGGGACGGAGGGACAGAGTTGGATCAAAATACTTGCCTGATGTCATCCAGAGTAATGGTCTGCGGGGCCCATCAGGCCAATATGGTGCTCCGGCTGCTGTTGGGAGAGGAATCCCCGTAAAAGAGTGGAAAAATAAAAAGGTGATATAAAGTGGTGTGGAGGATCATGGATCATAAAATCAGATGACAGGTCGTAAAGAAATTAGGGAGCGCTAGGGAGGAAAGTATGATGAAAAGTGAAAGAGAAATTTTACAGGATGATAGATTTATGTTAGGGGGTCGGGAATTTCATTCCAGGTTTATTTTAGGCTCTGGAAAATATAATGTGGAATTAATAAAGGCTGCTATAGAGCAGGCAGGGGCAGAGATTATTACTCTGGCAGTGCGCCGGGCTAATTCTGAAGGAGAAGGAAATATCTTGGATTTTATCCCAGAAGGAACCATGCTGCTTCCCAATACTTCTGGAGCCAGGAATGCAGAGGAGGCAGTGCGGATTGCAAGGCTTTCCAGGGAATTAGGATGCGGAAATTTTGTGAAAGTGGAGATTATGCGGGATTCTAAATATCTGCTGCCAGATAATGTGGAAACAGTAAAAGCAACGGAAGTGCTGACAAAAGAAGGTTTTGCAGTGCTTCCGTATATGTTTCCAGACCTGAATACAGCCAGAGATCTGGTTCAGGCAGGAGCGGCGGCGGTTATGCCCCTTGCAGCGCCTATCGGTTCTAATAAAGGACTGGCAGCCAAAGAATTTATCCAGATTCTGATTCATGAGATTGATCTGCCAATCATTGTAGACGCGGGAATCGGAAGACCTTCTCAGGCTTGTGAAGTTATGGAAATGGGGGCGGCGGCAGTGATGGCCAATACTGCCATTGCCACTGCAGGAGACATCCCCAGAATGGCTCTGGCATTTGGAAAGGCTGTTGCGGCAGGAAGGGAGGCTTATCTCTCTGGTCTTGGAAGAGTGCGGGAGAATGGCGGCGAGGCTTCCTCCCCCTTGACAGGTTTTTTGAGAGATTAATGTAATGAGAAATGATAGTTTCACAATTACCTAAATGAGAAATAAACTGAAAAGGAGAAAGCAATGGACGAGAAACAGCAGGAACGAAGCAGCCATATGAAATATCTAGAAGGCATGGAGCAGATTGAATCTGATATTCTAGAGAAGGTGATCACTGCAAGAGAGAAATACAGGCCGGGAAATTATACTTCGGAAGATGTGAGAAATGGGCTGAATGCAGAAGAGAGAACCATCGAAGATTTTGCCGCATTGTTATCTCCGGCGGCAGAGCCTTTTTTGGAGGAGATGGCTCAAAAGGCAAAGGAGGAGACGGAGAAACATTTTGGTAATTCCATTTATCTGTTCACGCCGATTTATATTTCAAATTATTGTGAGAATCACTGCGTTTACTGTGGATTCAACTGTCATAATCTGATTCACAGAATGAAGTTAAATCCAGAAGAAATTGAGAAGGAGATGAAAGCTGTCGCCGAAACCGGATTAGAGGAGATACTGATTTTGACAGGAGAGAGCTGGAAACAATCGGATGTGACGTATATCGGAGAAGCATGTAAAATTGCCCGGAAATATTTTAAGATGGTGGGAATTGAAGTCTATCCCATGAATTCCGAAGATTATCGATATCTGCGAAACTGCGGTGCAGATTATGTGACGGTTTTCCAGGAGACTTATGATGCAGACCGGTATGAAATGCTGCACTTAGCAGGTCATAAAAGGATTTTTCCCTATCGCTTTCATGCCCAGGAGCGGGCCTTGATGGGAGGAATGCGAGGCGTTGCCTTTGCTGCGCTGCTGGGACTTTCTGATTTTCGAAAGGATGCCTTTGCCACAGGGCTTCACGCCTATTATATTCAGCGAAAATACCCATATGCTGAGATTTCCTTTTCCTGTCCCAGACTTCGTCCTATTACTTCTTTGGAAAGAGAGGGAACAGCCGCAATCTGGGAGCCAGAAGAAACCGTAAAGGAAAGACAGCTTTTGCAGATTATGTGCGCCTACCGACTGTTTCTGCCCTTTGCTGGAATGACCATTTCCACCAGAGAGAGGGCCGGATTTCGGGATCATGTGATTGGAATGGCGGCCACAAAGATTTCTGCCGGGGTCAGCACAGGTATCGGCAGCCACTCAGAAGAGGTGGAGAAGCAGGGAGACGATCAGTTTGAAATTGCAGACAACAGGAATGTAATAGAAGTGATCGCAGCGATTAAGGAGCAGGGTTTACAGCCGGTGATGAATGATTATGTGTACGTTTAAAATAATAGCAGTTTCCAATTGGGAACTGTATCAAAAATTTCATGGAAAAAAGGACATAGAAGGGTATGTGGAGTATCTGGCCGAGACCGCAGGATTTGCCAGAGAAAAAAAGGATCATTACAGGCAGGAAGAGGACTGCCGGAATCTTATGCATGGGTTACAAAAACAAGAGAGGCCGGATCCAGATATTGTGATTGTTCGGGAAAAAGTCATGGGAGAAGAAAAATACCTGGAATTTTTTGAGACTCTCTGGAAGAGATGCGGCTGTGGGAAAGAAGAAAAAAGGGGAGCCAGGATGATTCCCCATACGTATCTTTCAGCCGCCAATCAGACAGGAAGCTCCTGTATTCATCTGCCCCTTCCCCTGCTGAGAACTTATCAAAAAGAGGGAGCGTTATCTGAGATAGAGAAGATCGGCGTCTCAGTTCATTCCCAGGAAGAAGCGAAAGAAGCAGAGCAGCTGGGAGCCGCTTATCTGACAGCAGGCCATGTCTTTGTTACAGATTGTAAAAAAGGACTGCCTCCCAGAGGACTGGAATTTTTAGAAAAAATCTGTGACAATGTGGCTGTGCCAGTCTATGCTATCGGAGGAATTCATCCTGATCATCTGTCTCAGATCAGACAGACGAAAGCGGCAGGAGCTTGTATGATGTCTGAGTATATGCGTGGATGAAAAGAAGATGGGCCTTGGGATTTTTATACTTTTTATAAAGTGTGGGCTGTAATAATGGTGTAGCTGTGAGCGTTTACTGTTATTTTACAGCCCTTTACCATAACGTACCAGTTTTTTCCAGTTCTTTCTATCTTGGCAGTTTCATCTAAAATTTGTTCTCTTATAGGAAAGACCTTGTCCCGCTAACGTGTGAAAGTATCTTTCCTATAAGAGAAAAATAATATGCGCACTCGCACAAGAGGTAAAATATTGCTTCGCAATTGTGCTGGGCGCGCAAAGTGTCCAGGCCCCTCATGAGTGAGGGGTTAGGGGAGATGAAGT
>JAAWBG010000111.1 GCA_022792535.1 Lachnospiraceae bacterium | reverse complement strand
CTTGAAGCTGGTTCGGGCAGAGTCCGGCGCAGGCAGAGTGGCGGCAAGCCAGCTGGAAAACTTACAGGCTATTGCAGAACCCATGCAGGAGTTGGAACTGAAAGATTTGCTTTACCCCAAGGCAGGAGAAGGAGCTACGCTAACCATACCGGTAGAAGTAAACAACCGGGGATTAGAAACCGAATACACGCTGTATCAAATCGGTGTATACGCAGAAGATCCGGATCTGGGGGAAATCCTCTACCTGGTAGCGCAGTTCCAGGCAGAAAAAGGAGAACGAATCCCTGCAGAAGCAAATGCTCCGGGTTTTTCCAGCGAGTATCACCTGACCACCAAAACCGCAAACGCAGAGAAGGTGGAGGTGGCGGTGAGCGATGTGGGTACCTTAACGATAGAACAGGCCGATAACCGGTACAGCAAACTGGAACAGCAGCTTCCGGCCACCCTGCAGGCGGACATCTGGGACCCGGAAACCAAAACCTACAGCTTCGAGGAAACCTACCCCGCAGAGACCTACAATCTGAATGTAGAGCCAATCGACTGCACCCAGGAGCAGGCCGAGGCCTGGGGCGCCATCCTGCCCATGGGCTCCAGCAGCTCCAACGTGCTGACCGCTCTGGGAGAGGTGCCTGCGGTGGATATTCCGGTACTGCTGACGATTAAGAGGAAGTAAAGGAGGGAGACTATGCTGACAGCAAAAAACATTGGCGGAGGGTCTGCCAAGGTGACCAATGGTATCTTGCAGGAGATGTATGCGGCGGAAGGGGAGATTCCGGCGGGGACGTTTGTGGAGACGGTGCCCGTGGTAGGCTCGCCAGCTGAACCCGGGCTGAAAGTTGAAAACATATATGATTCCAATATTGAGCCGAGCTACAATTTTAAATTACAGCTCAAAGAAGATTTGTTTTTTTATATCTTAAAAGATACAGAAAAACCTGCACTTGGAACTATGAATGCCGATCATTCGATAACGGTAGCATATTCCGACATATCGATCAATGGAAGTTTTGTAACAGCTGTCAGCCCTTCGGACGGGATTCTCTTAATCTTGTCTGCAAGGTCAACTAGAAGTAGCCAGTGGTTTTATCAAGTTTGCGCATATACAGATGGCGTCCTTACAGCCGTCAATGCCGCTATACAGTTCCGAGATGTACAAAAAGATACTGTAAATGCAGATATGACGTATCAGCTAGATTCGGATGATAGTTCATTTGAAGTTGCGTATGGTCCAATGAAAGCAATCAGGATTGCGGAAAATAAAATCCTGATCGCTTTTAAGTTTCGAGCCTTAAGGGCGAGCGGCAGTATTGTATACAGAGAATTATTAACATTTAATCCTTCAACAAACGCACTAACTCACTCGGATCTCGTTAAAATTATCGCCTATACCCACACGTCATCTAGCGCTGACTTAAATATGATACGTGTGACTGATTCAAAAGTCTTACTGCAAAGCCGTGACGCTTCTTATGAGACTAAAACGTTGCTTGTAGATGTATCGGCAGACCCAATAGTTAGTTTGTATGAAAATACGGGATTTGACTTTTTTAACCGTCTT
>JAAWBG010000029.1 GCA_022792535.1 Lachnospiraceae bacterium | reverse complement strand
TGTCTGAAGAAGAAAAGCAGGAAATTCTAACAGCCCTGCAAAGCATCAATCTTACTAACAATATTGGCATCAATCAAACACTGCAAAAGCTTTCTGCAATCTTTCGTATTAGTTCGGAAAACTGGCTTGAAGTAGATTTTTCCAGATGGGGAAACAAGGGAACTGACAATGAGAAATTTGAATTGCTAAAATCAGCGATAATTTGTCAAAAATGCGTAAAAATAATTTATGCAAATTCCTGTGGAACAATTAGCGAAAGAATTGTCCAACCGCTAAAAATGTCATATAAGTCTATGTCGTGGTATTTGAAAGCATATTGTAGGGAAAAACAGGGTTATCGCATGTTTAAGCTGACCCGTATTATAGATTTGGAAGTTCTCACGGAAAGTTTTTACAAAAGTCCCTTTCCGGAATTGGAGGAAACATTGAAGCAATCCTACAATACAATTGTACTGCATTTCCCCCAAAATATGTCCTATCGTGTTTACGATGAATTTGACAAAACCAGGGTAAGCAAAAAAGAAAATGGAGATTTAATCGTATCGGTTGAAATGCCAGAAGACGAATGGCTGATAGGATATTTATTGTCATTCGGGACCCAGGTAGATATTATAGAGCCTGTATATCTGAGAGACATCGTGGCAGAACAGGCAAGGAAAATATATGAGAAATATACTTTGTGAAACGGACAGGCGGCCATAATGGGATACCCGGAGAGTATAAATTTTCTCAGCGTTACAGCAAGTCATTATAACTGGACAATGAAAAAACTGAAAGCACACAGAAAAAATTGTGCCAATATGTAAGGAGGAGATACCATGCACTTCGTAAAAGCAAAAGGGATATTATCTGCTAAAAATGGAATGAATTTATACCGCGGCTGTTCCCATGGATGTATTTATTGTGATTCCAGAAGCAAATGCTATCACATGGAACACGCTTTTGAAGATATTGAAGTCAAAGAAAATGCCATTGATTTGTTGGAGTATGCTCTTATTCATAAACGTAAAAAGTGTATGATAGGGACAGGCTCTATGACAGATCCCTACATTCCATTGGAGATGGAGACAGGAAATACCAGAAAAGCTTTGCACCTGATCTATGAACATGGTTTTGGATTTACGGTTATTACAAAATCAAACCGTATATTGAGGGATTTAGATCTTTTGCAGAAAATAAATGAACAGACAACATGCGTTGTGCAAATGACTTTGACTACTTGCAATGAAGATTTGTGCAAGATGATTGAGCCGAATGTAAGTACCACAAGGGAACGCTTTGAAGTATTAAAAAAGCTGAGAGATTTAAGGATACCGACAGTTGTATGGCTGACACCAATTCTGCCCTTTATTAACGATACGGAAGATAATATTTCTGGTATTTTAGATATGTGTATAGAAGCAAAGGTTTCTGGCGTTATTTGCTTTGGAATGGGATTGACGCTTCGAGAAGGAAATCGAGAGTATTTTTACGAGCAGTTAGACCGATTGTTTCCTGGCTTAAAAGAAAAATACATTCATACATACGGAAATCAGTATATGATAGAAAGCGGCAATAACAAAGAGTTGATGAGGTTTTTTCATCGAAAATGCCAAGAAAATGGGATTGTGCATGACAACGAGGAAATATTTAACTATCTGCATTTCTTTGAAGAGAATAATAATAAACAATTAAGTATTTGGGATTGGGAAGTGAAATGATTATAAGATACCGTACGCAATGAGAGAAAAACCTCGTTGACCTTTCCCTTACGTATTTGTGGTGGATTTTATCAAGAACTATGTTGAGCCGGTTTTTGATAAAAAGGACTTTATCTATTTAAAATGGTAAAGTCCTTTTTTATATTAGAATCATGCAGAATCTTTTTCCTACTTTTGACCTAGTTTCTTGTTAAATGGGTAATCCAATTATGGTAAATATAGACAAAATGGAAGATGGAAATTCAGATAAATTGCTGGAAATATAAAAAGTGCTTGATGTTTCTATAAATGATGTTATAATAAATTTAAGAATTGGATTACCCAATATACAGAATAGTAAAAAATATAGCAAAAAAAGAAGAGTAAAAAGGAAAAATAAAATAAATATATTATGATTGGATTATCCAATAAGAAGACGAGAAAATTTAGATTTCAGAATGAAAAGAAATAAATTTCAAGGAGGTAACAACATGTACAATCAATTGACACCGGAAATTGTAGAACAGCTGAAAGCAGTCACAGACTATGTTTTTCAGGGTGAGGACATTAACCCAGACTATGCCAAAGATGAAATGCCCATTTATGGAACCCATATGCCGGATGTGGCAGTTCAGCCCCGGTCTACGGAAGAGGTAGCAGGGATCATGAAGATCTGTTATGATAATAATATCCCTGTGACGCCCAGAGGAGCAGGCACTGGTCTGGCAGGAGGGGCAGTTCCTTTGTACGGCGGCGTATTGCTCGACATCTCCAAGATGAATAAGATCAAATCTTATGATATGGAGAATTTTGTAGTAGAGATTGAAGCAGGGGTGCTTTTGAATGATTTAGCGGAGGACTGCCAGGGCAGAGGAATGCTGTATCCGCCGGATCCAGGAGAAAAATTTGCATGTGTAGGAGGAAATGCAGCAACCAATGCAGGTGGGATGCGTGCTGTAAAATATGGGGCGACCCGCGATTATGTGAGAGCCATGACTGTGGTGCTTCCTACTGGTGAGGTTACCCGCTTAGGAGCAACAGTCTCTAAGACGTCTTCTGGATATTCCTTGCTGAATCTGATGATTGGCTCTGAGGGAACCCTGGGAATCATCACAGAACTGACTTTAAAGATCATACCAGCGCCGAAAGCGGCAGCTTCTTTGATTATTCCTTTTGAAGATCTGCACACTGCTCTTGCCACAGTTCCAAAGTTTAAGATGGCCCACATGGAACCTCAGGCCATAGAATTTATGGAACGTGAGATTGTGCTGGCTTCTGAGCGGTATATTGGAAAATCTGTATTTCCGCAAGAACTGGATGGAACAGAGATCGGCGCATACCTGCTGGTGACATTAGATGGAAATTCAGAAGAAGAAGTAGACGCTTTGATTGAGCAGGCGGCAGAATTAGTATTAGAAGAGGGAGCCATTGATGTTCTAGTGGCAGATACCTCGTCTAAAATGAAAGACGCGTGGGCAGCCCGTTCTTCTTTCCTGGAGGCGATTATGGAAGAGACAAAGCTGCTGGATGAATGCGACGTGGTAGTTCCGGTAAACAAGATTGCTGATTATCTGGAATTTGTCAATAAGACAGGAGAAGAATGCGGATTGACTATCAAATCTTTCGGTCATGCAGGAGACGGGAACCTTCATATTTATCAGTGTTCCAATGATCTGGAGGAAGAAGAATTTAAGAGCCGGGTAGATAAATTTTTTGATATCATTTATAAAGAAGCAACAGACTGCGGCGGTTTGGTATCTGGGGAACATGGTATTGGCTCTGGCAAAGTGAAATATTTGGTGGACTCTGTTGGAGAAACCAATATGGCCATTATGGAAGGCATTAAGAGGGTATTTGATCCGAAGATGATTTTGAATCCAGGAAAAGTTTGTTACCGTTTATAAATGAAGGCGACATTTTATGAGAATGAAATGAGGAGGAAACATTATGAATATTTGTGTTTGTATGAAACAAGTACCTGATACCAACGAGATCAAGGTAGATCCTGAAACTCACACACTGGTCCGAAAAGGAGTTCCCAGTATTGTAAATCCTTTTGATACTTATGCTCAGGAAGTGGGAGTGCGGTTAAAGGAACAGTTAGGAGGAAAATTGATCGTAATTTCCATGGGGCCGGAGCAGGCCAAAGAAGCGATCAAATCTTGTCTTGCAGTAGGAGCGGACGATGGCTATCTGATTTCCAGCCGGAATTTCGGCGGGTCTGACACGCTTGCCACCAGCTATATTCTTTCTGAGGCCATTCAAGCTGTGGAGGAGAAAGAAGGTTTGAAATTTGATCTGATTCTCTGCGGAAAACAAGCTACAGACGGAGATACCGCTCAGGTAGGACCAGAGATTGCAGAACATTTAGGTCTGCCTCAAGTTACATATGCATTGGATATCATAGAAAAAGACGGAGAGATTCAGGTAAAACGAGAATATGATGCTGGTTATGATATGATTTCCACGAAGCTTCCAGCAGTGGTAACCGTAGTAAAACTGCCTTATGAGCCTCGCTATCCTACCATCAAGAGCAAGATGGCTGCCAAGAAAAAGGAGATTCCAGTATTGACAGAAGAAGACATCCCATCCATCAAACTGGAATTGTGCGGATTGAATGGTTCTCCCACAAGGGTGAAAAAGACTTATACGCCTGTGAGAGAAAAATCAGGCGTAAAGCTAGAAGGCATGGAAGCTGCAGAGGCAGCAGACAAAGTAGTGAAATTGTTGGAAGAAGCAAAACTTTTATAAGGAGGGGCCGGATATGAGCAATCGGAATGATGATAAAAATATATGGGTGTTCATTGAAACAGAATGCGGAAAAGCAAAAAACGTCGGATATGAACTTTTGAATGTGGCAAAACCCTTGGCAGAACAGAAGGGATGTCCGCTGGTAGCAGTGGTTATCGGTAAGGAAATTGAAAACGTGGCAAAAGACGCCATCTGCTATGGAGCAGATTCTGCTATTGTCGTAGATGGACCGGAATATGAATATTACACCACAGATGCATTTACAAAAGCAATGGTTACTTTAGTGGAAAAATATAAACCAGAGACTTTGATGATCGGAGCCACCAACAACGGACGGGATATGGGACCCAGGGTTTCCTGCCGCCTGAAGACAGGTTTGACTGCAGACTGTACCGGGATTGATATTGATGAAGAAACTGGAAATATTGCATGGACCCGTCCCACCTTCGGCGGAAATCTGATGGCTACTATTATGTGTCCGGACCATCGTCCTCAGATGGGAACCGTAAGACCAGGCGTGTTTAAAAAGGGCGCTTATGACGAAAGCCGCAGCGGAGAGATCATCAAAGAGGAGATTCATACAGCGCCGGAAGAGATCCGCACTACGCTGGTAGAGCGTGTCAGTGAAATAGCAGAAGCTGTAAATTTGGAAGAAGCAGAAATTATTGTATCCGGCGGCCGGGGAGTTGGCTCAGCGGAAAACTTCAAGCTGTTAGAAGAGCTGGCAGAGGAACTGGGCGCAACTCTTGGATGCAGCAGGGCAGTGGTAGACGCAGGCTGGATGCCTCATGCCCATCAGGTAGGCCAGTCTGGAAAAACCGTGGCGCCAAAACTGTATTTTGCCATTGGTATCTCTGGAGCAATCCAGCACTTGGCAGGGATTTCCGGTTCCGATACCGTGATTGCAGTCAATAAAGACGAAGACGCACCGATTTTTGATGTGGCAGATTATGGGATCGTTGGCAATCTGAATGATGTGGTACCGGCTTTGACAGCGGCATTTCGGGCACGTAAGGCGTAAGGAGGAATGAAAAATGGATTTTAAAATGGATGAATTACACCAGGATATTTTGGATATGGTGCATGAGTTTGCGGTAAATGAGGTAAAGCCCCTGGCGGCAGAAATTGACAAGACAGAAGAATTTCCTATGGAAAACGTGAAAAAAATGGCAGAGATGGGATTGCTTGGAATTCCATTTCCAGAAGAGTATGGCGGAGCCGGCATGGATACCCTGGCATACATACAGACGGTAGAAGAATTAAGCAAATACTGCGGAACTACAGGTGTGATAGTATCTGCACATACGTCTCTGTGCTGTACCCCCATTTACCAGTTTGGAACAGAAGAGCAGAAACAGAAATATCTGCCTAAGTTGTGTTCCGGCGAATGGATCGGCGCGTTTGCACTGACAGAGGCAAATGCAGGAACAGACGCTTCCGGACAGAAGACCGTTGCAGTAGACAAAGGGGATCACTGGGTGCTAAATGGTTCTAAGATTTTCATTACCAATGCAGGGGCGGCAGACGTATTTTTTGTTTTGGCTATGACAGATAAATCCCAGGGAACAAAAGGAATTTCTGCATTTATTGTAGAGAAAGGATTTCCAGGATTTTCAATTGGCAAATTAGAGGACAAAATGGGAATCCGCGCATCCTCCACCTGTGAATTGATTTTTGAAGATTGTATCGTTCCCAAAGAAAATTTAGTGGGAGAACTGGGAAAAGGATTTAAGTACGCCATGATGACATTGGATGGCGGACGTGTGGGCATTGCAGCCCAGGCCCTTGGCATTGCAGAGGGAGCCATTGAGGAAACAGTAAAATATGTACAGGAGAGAACACAGTTTGGACGTCGTATTTCTCAGTTCCAGAATACCCAGTTTGAGCTGGCGCAGATGCAGGCTAATACAGAGGCGGCAAAACTTCTGGTATATCAGGCGGCATGCGCCAAAGATGACCATGAACCATTTTCCCATAAGGCGGCTATGGCAAAACTGGTGGCTTCCAGAAATGCGTCTGACGTCACACGCCGCTGTCTGCAGCTCTATGGAGGATATGGATATACCAAAGACTATCCAATTGAGAGAATGATGCGTGACGCAAAGATTACAGAAATTTATGAAGGCACATCCGAGGTGCAGATGATGGTGATTGCCGGCTGGATGGGCGTAAAGTAAGTTTGTCCTTAATCTAAGATGAGGTGAAGTTTATGGATACAAAGCTGCCTTTCTCCAGAGAAGGTATGATGCTGCATTTAGAGGATCATTTAGACTATGAGATTTTAGAGTCTTCCATTGCATCTATGCCGAAAATCGAGAAAACAGAAGATGAGATTGTACGTTCTGCAATGGAGGATCCCATTGGTTCTCCAAAACTTTCAGAGCTTGCCAAAGGAAAACAGCAGGTGGTAATCATCTGTTCTGATCATACCAGGCCCGTACCCAGCAGGCATATCATTCCTTTTATGTTAAAAGAGATCCGGGAGGGGAATCCTAAGGCAGATATTACGCTGCTGATTGCAACAGGATTTCACCGGGCCACCACAAGGGAAGAACTGGCGGGCAAGTTTGGAGAAAAGATTGTGGATCAAGAGAAGATCATAGTACATGACAGCCAGAATATGGATGATATGGTAAACTTAGGCACGCTCCCCTCCGGCGCACCTTTGCTGATCAATAAAATAGCAGCAGAGGCCGATCTTCTGGTCAGCGAGGGATTTATTGAGACACATTTTTTCGCAGGATTTTCCGGAGGACGCAAAAGCGTTCTGCCCGGTGTGTCCAGTGCGGTGACAGTTTTGGGAAATCACTGTTCCGCATTTATCAATTCTCCATACAGCCGTACGGGTGTTTTGGAAAAGAATCCGATCCACAAAGACATGGTCGCTGCAAGTAAAATGGCGGACCAGAGGTACATTGTCAACGTGATAATTGACGCGGACAAGAAAATTGTGCATGCGGTGGCCGGCGATGCAGTCAAAGCACATGAAGCCGGCTGCCGATTCCTCCAGCAGTATTGTCAGGTAACCCCCAAGAAACCGGCTGATATTGCCATATCTACCAATGGCGGGTACCCTTTGGACCAAAATATGTATCAATCCGTAAAAGGAATGACAGCTGCAGAGGCTGCCTCCAAGGAAAATGGAATCATCATTATGGTATCCAATTGTGGAGACGGACATGGAGGAGAGGGATTTTACCAGGCATTGAAAAATTGTGAGAGTCCGGAAAGCCTGATGGAAGAAATATTAAAAGTACCTCAGGACCAGACAAAACCGGATCAATGGGAGTACCAGATTCAAAGCAGGATCTTAATCCATCACAAAGTAATCTATGTAATGTGTGAACAATATCGTGCTATGGCAGAAGAAATGGGATTTGAGACAGCTTCCGATGTAAATGAGGCATTGGAAATGGCCTTAAAAGAAAAGGGAAGAGACGCACACATTGCTATTATTCCAGATGGCGTGTCAGTGATGGTAAAACAACAGTTTACAGAGTGAAACTGAAATGACAATGGCGATGGCCTGTGAAAACAGGTTATCTGTACACATACATACAACATATTTCATTTGGAAGACCAGCAGGTTAGCAGAAAGGCTGAACTGCTGGTTTTCGTATCAGTATTTTTGCTATGGCCGAAAGGCTCCTTTGGAAATTTTATTGTAAAGGCTGACTGTTTTCTGTATAATGGATGAGGATGTCAAAGGAATACTTTGGATGAAAGGGATTTTTGATATTCGAATCATAATCAAAATAAGGAAATTTATATAAAATTATGAAGGGGATAAAAAATGGAGGTAAAATGGATAATCCAAAATTAAATGGAAAAAAAACATATGAATACGTATTCGATTATTTTTCAGAACAGATTTTATCTGGAAAATTAAAATTAAATGATAAGATTCCAACAGAACGGGAAATTGCAGAGCAGCTGGAAGTCAGCCGCAATTCTATTCGGGAAGTCATGCATATGCTGGAGATCACGGGACTGATTGAATGTCTTCAGGGAAGCGGCAATTACGTCAGGTGCGATCCCATGGAATATATGTTGAAATCTGTGAATATGGTAATGGCCTTGCTGGAGATTGACTATTCTGAGATCTTCCATATCCGTGTCGGCTACGAGTATGCAGCAGTCCGTCTGGCAGTGGAAACTGCAACGGAAGAGGAATTAGAAGAAATGCGTCAGATTTTATTGGAAATGGATCAACCCATGAGCGCCAAAGAAAGCGCTAAGCTGGATTTAAAATTTCATCATGTGTTGGTAAAAAGCTCTCATAACCGAATGCTGATCTTATACAACTCCATGCTGGATCATTTATTGAATCAGTTTATAGAAAATTTCCGGATGCGGATACTGACCAATAAAATGCGGGCAGAATTGCTCCGGCGTTCTCACTGGGGAATTTATCACGCTTTAGTAAAAAGAGATCTGCCGGAAGCTATGAAAGCTTTTGACAAGCATTTTCGGGTTGTGGAGGCTCAATTGGAAAAGATGATGCAGAAAGAAACGGAATGAGAATGACTAGCAAGAAATTTACTGAAAGAAGATGAATTTTGAAAAATTTACAGATATAAACTTATCGGTAATAATTTTTCACTCCAATACCGATCGTTGCCCAGTGTTCTGCTTTTTTTCGTTCATATTCCATCTCGTCCGTAGTCATGGTTTCCTCATTCATAGCGGCTTCTGTTATCATTTCTGAGATATCTTCTGGGATAGATTCCCGGAAGATACCGACACTGATTTCTAAAAATGCATAGGAGTAACCATTTTCGCTGTCATTAATGGCTCCGCTATCTTTTTGTGATTGAATAAGATACCTGTGAGCGGGATAAGTTCTATGTTGTTCATATTTTTGTTTTCCTTACATTTTGCAGTGTTTTTCTGTCTGAATGATCATATTATAACACGAAGCATCTGTTTTGTATACTATTGCAAAAAAATCTGAAAATATTAGCACTCACCCATTGACAGTGCTAACAACATATGTTATAGTACGTATAGAACAAAGATAGATCAAAGGAATGATGGACAGTGAGACAAGATCTGACAGAGGAAAATCCTTGAGATATCTTTGGAATATAAGAAACTAAAAAAACAGATAATACATGTAACACATGGAAACATATGAAGGAGGAAGGACTTATGTTAGTACCAAGTATTTTCAATACAAATCTCAGCAATGATTTTTTCAATGATTCTTTTGACAGCATGTTCCGGGATGCATTTCGTTCACCCTTTGAGCGAATGAGCAATGTTTCCTGTATGTCCACGGATATCCAGGATCTGGGAGACAAATACCAGATGGAGATAGAGCTGCCCGGTTATGAGAAAAAGGATCTGAAAGCAGATTTAAAAGACGGTTACCTGACGGTGACAGCAGAGCGCAGCGCCAATAAGGAAGAGAAAGATGAAAACGGAAAATTTGTGCGCAGGGAACGCTATATGGGAAGCTGCCAGAGAAGTTTTTACGTAGGAAAGAACGTGACACAGGAAGATATTCATGCCAGCTTTGAAAATGGGATTTTAAAATTGATGGTTCCCAAAAAAGAGGTTCCGGCAGTGGAGGAGAAAAAATACATTTCCATTCAGTAAGGCGGCATAGATAGATTATTTTCATATTTTATGCAAGAAGTTCTTTTTATTAAGCACAAATCGTTGTATAATAGCATCAGGGTGTCAAAAGGTGAGAATGCAGTTTACGCTGACAATTTGAAAATCACCTTTGGACACCCTGATTGTGGGTAGAAATAGCTCTGTTTTTGATACCCAGAATATATATATATGGAATTTAGGAAGGAGAGCAAAATGGATACGGATATCAAGGAAGAAGATTTGAGGGAAATGTTTGAAATTTCCAAACAGCAGTTGGAAAAGGGCTTTCAGGAAAAAGATTTGGGCCTGATTCACGATGCAGCAATCGGATTATCTGAGGTAGCCTACATGCTGGATTTCTTTAATGTGGAAATCTAAAAATACGATAGATTTGAGAGATGGGCAGAAAGATAAAGGAGAATGAACATGAGTAAAGTAAGAACAAGATATGCGCCAAGTCCCACAGGAAAAATGCATGTGGGAAATCTGCGCTCTGCACTGTATGAATTCTTAATTGCAAAACATGCAGGAGGAGATTTCATGCTGCGGATTGAGGATACAGACCAGGAGCGGTTTGTGGAAGGAGCCACAGAGATTATTTACCGCACCTTAGACAAGACAGGATTAAAACATGACGAAGGTCCTGACAGAGACGGTGGCTTTGGTCCTTATATACAGAGTGAACGAATGCAGACAGGAATCTATATGAAATATGCAAAAGAGCTGGTGGAAAAGGGCGAGGCATATTATTGTTTCTGTGAGAAAGAACGGTTAGAGACTTTGAAGACAGAGATTGTGGAAGGCAAAGAGATTATGATGTATGACAAACACTGTCTGTCTCTTTCAAAAGAGGAAGTGGAAAGGAATCTTGCGGCAGGAAAACCTTTTGTAATCCGCCAGAACATTCCGAGAGAAGGAACCACCACTTTTCATGATGAATTGTATGGAGACATCACCGTAGAGAATGCAGAATTAGACGATATGATTCTGATCAAATCCGATGGGTATCCTACCTATAATTTTGCAAATGTGGTGGATGATCACACGATGAATATCACCCATGTGGTACGTGGAAATGAGTATCTGTCCTCATCTCCCAAATATCAGCGTCTCTATGATGCATTTGGATGGGAATCCCCGGTTTATATCCATCTGCCTCTGATCACAGATGAGAATCACAAGAAACTGTCCAAACGAAGCGGACACGCGTCTTTTGAAGATCTTCTGGAACAGGGGTTTGTGACAGAGGCAGTCGTAAACTTTATCGCTCTTTTGGGATGGAGCCCGGAAGACAATCGGGAAATCTTTTCCCTGGAAGAACTGATCCAGGAATTTGACTATCACAGAATCAGCAAATCTCCGGCAGTATTTGATATGGTAAAACTAAAATGGATGAACGGAGAATATCTGAAGGCTATGGACTTTGATCAATTTTATGAGATGGCAGAGCCTTATTTAAAACAGGCAATTCACAAAGAATATGATCTGAAAAAAATTGCAGGGATGGTAAAAACCAGAATTGAGACCTTCCCGGAAATTGCAGATCATGTAGACTTTTTTGAACAGGTGCCAGAATATGAGATCTCCATGTATGCCCACAAAAAGATGAAGACCAGCCCGGAATCTTCCCTGGAAGTACTGCGGGAACTTCTGCCTGTCCTGGAGGCGCAGGAAGATTACTCCAATGACGCCCTGTATGAGACGCTCTGCAGCTATGTGGCAGAAAAGGGATGTAAGAATGGCTATGTGATGTGGCCGGTACGTACGGCAGTTTCCGGAAAACAGATGACGCCGGGAGGCGCTACAGAATTGATGGAAATTTTGGGAAAAGAAGAGTCTGTGCTGCGGCTGAAAACTGCCATTGGAAAGTTAGAAACAGAACTTTCAAATTAATGTTTGAAAGAGGAATTACCATATATGGAGTTTAACAAAGCACAGAAGAAGGCAATTGCGCATACTACCGGACCTATGCTTGTACTGGCAGGTCCGGGGTCAGGAAAAACCACCGTGATTACAGAGCGGATCAGAACGATGATCACAGATCAAGGGATAGATCCCTCTCATATTCTGGTGGTTACCTTTACCAAGGCAGCGGCGGCGGAAATGAAAGAACGCTTTTTTTATCGGATGGGAAAGAAGAAATATCCAGTGACTTTCGGGACCTTTCATGCTGTCTTTTTTCAGGTGCTGAAATATGCATATGGATTTCACGGAGGAAATATTATTCGGGAAGAACAGCGGTTTCAGCTAATGGGTGAGATCATTCGGTCCATGCATATGGAGTATGAAGATGAAAAGGAATTGATTGGAGATCTGTTAGGGGAGATCAGTCTGGTAAAAAACACAGGCGTTTCCCTGAAACATTATTATTCCAAAAGCTGCGGACAGGAGATCTTCCAGGAAATTTATCAAAAATATGAGAATAAGATGAAACAGCAGAGGCTGATTGATTTTGACGATATGCTGGTGTACTGCTATGAATTATTCGATCAGAGAAAAGATATTCTTGCAGGATGGCAGCGCAAATTTCAATATATTCTGATTGATGAGTTCCAGGATATTAACCAGATTCAGTTTGAGATTGTGAAAATGCTGGCGCTGCCGGAAAATAATCTTTTTGTGGTGGGGGATGACGATCAATCCATCTATCGTTTTCGTGGGGCAAAACCAGAGCTGATGCTGGGATTTGAGACGTCTTATCCTGAGACAGAGCGGGTGCTTTTGGATACCAATTACCGCTCCAGGCCTGAGGTGGTACAGACTTCTTTATGTTTGATCTCTCATAACAAGAAACGATTTGAGAAAAAAGTCCGATCTTTCTCTCAAAATTCAGAGAAAGCAGATTCTGCCAGAGATGAGGATAGCAGACGAAGGGTAAATTATTTTTTGTGGGAGAGTCAGCAGGAGGAAGGCAGAGCAATTGTGGACTGTATTCTAAAAGGATGCAGCCAGGGACGCAGGTATCAGGACTTTGCAGTGTTATTTCGGACAAACACCCAGCCCAGAATGCTGATGTCTCAGCTTATGGCATATAATATTCCATTCCGCACCAGAGACAATATTCCCAATCTCTATGAACACTGGATTGCCAGGGATATTTTAACTTATATCCGCCTTGCAATGGGAAGCCGGATGCGAAGAGATCTGCTGATGATCATGAACCGCCCCAACCGTTATATTACCAGAGACAGTCTGGAAGAGGAAACGGTGGCTTTTGATGTATGGGCAGAATATTTTTATGAGAAAAAACAGCATTGGGTGGCAGAACGAATCGAACAGTTAGAGGCAGATCTGCGGGTGTTAAGCAGGATAAAACCTTATGGGGCTGTCAATTATATCCGCATGGGAATGGGCTATGAAGAGTTTCTGCATAGTTATGCAGAATACCGGAGGATCAATGGAGAAGAGCTGATTCAGGTATTAGATGAACTCCATGAAGATGCCAGAGCTTTTGCCACCTATGAAGAATGGTTCGCTCATATGGAAGAATATACAAAAGAGCTGCAGAGGCAGAGAAAAGAGCAGAATTTGCTGACAGACTGTGTTTCTCTGGCCACCTTTCACAGCGCGAAAGGATTGGAATATCCTGTGGTACATATCTTAGATGCAAATGAAGAACTGATGCCCTATAAAAAGGCAATGCTGGATGCAGATATTGAGGAAGAACGCAGGATCTTTTATGTGGGAATCACCAGAGCAAAGGAATCTCTTCACGTTCACAGTGTGAAAAAATATCATGGACGGGAAATAGATGTCTCCAGATTTGTGGAAGAAATGCAAAAAGAAGCTGAAGGGAGCTGCTTTTGACTGCTTGAGATATAAGATTTTCAGAGAAAGGAAAACGAAATGGCAACATGGAACTCAAGGGGGCTGCGGGGGTCTACCCTGGAAGAATTTATCAATCTCACCAACGAAAAATATGCGGAACACGGACTAGCATTGATCCAGAAAGTGCCTACGCCTATTACGCCGGTTCGGATTGATAAGGACAGCCGGCATATCACTCTGGCCTATTTTGATCAAAAAAGTACCGTGGATTATATTGGAGCAGTTCAGGGAATCCCCGTATGTTTTGATGCAAAAGAATGCCGCACAGATACTTTTCCCCTGCAGAATATTCACCCTCATCAGATTCAGTTTATGGAACAGTTTGAGATGCAGATGGGAATCTCCTTTCTATTAATTTTTTATTCTCACAGAAATGAATTCTATTATCTGCGCCATAAGAAATTGATAGAGTTTTGGAAACGGGCAGAAGAGGGCGGACGAAAAAGTTTTCGCTATGAGGAATTAGAACCAGAGTACTTTATTACTTCCAAAGGCGGACTGCTGGTTCCCTATCTGGATATGGTGCAAAAAGATCTGGAAAGACGCGGTTGACAAAAATAGCGCTTTTTTGTATAATACAGATAATTTATCTTGATAATATAGTAGCATGATAACAAATTAACGCGTTAATTTGTTAAAGCAACAGAGAAAGAGGAAAGGACATTATGCCATGAGACGGAAATTACTGCATACGCCGGAAGGCGTCCGGGATATATACAACAGAGAGTGTGCGCGGAAGCTGATTTTGCAGGAAAATCTGCACGATCTGTTGAAAAAATATGGATACGGTGCGATTGAGACGCCTACCTTTGAATTTTTTGATATTTTTAGTCGGGAGATAGGGACTACCCCTTCCAAAGATTTATACAAGTTTTTTGACCGGGAAGGAAATACTTTGGTGCTGAGGCCAGATATCACCCCTTCTGTTGCAAGATGCGTGGCAAAGTATTATGAGGAAGAAGAATTTCCAGTGCGTCTCTGCTATATGGGGAATACCTTTATCAATAACAGCAGTTATCAAGGCAGATTGAAGGAAACTACCCAGTTAGGAGCAGAATTGATCGGGGATAATTCTGTGGAAGCAGACGCAGAGATCTTGGCTCTTGTGGTTTATGCCCTTAAAGTGGCAGGCTTAAAGGAATTTCAAATCGGAGTGGGCCATGTGGATTTTTTTAAGGGTTTGGTGCAGGCGGCTGAGTTGGAAGAAGAGACAGAAACAGAATTGATGGAATTGATCTTTAATAAGAACTTTTTCGGCGTGGAAGAATTGTTAGACGCCCTGCATATATCAGAACCTTTGAAAGAATTATTCTTTATGCTGGGAAATATCTGTATGCCGGAGGATATGATCAAAAGGGCTAAGGAACTATCTGCAGATTACCCAGTGATTCTAAATGCCCTGGAGCGGCTGGAAGCATTGAACTATGTTTTGAAATGCTATGGAGTGGAAAAGTATATTTCCATTGAGCTTGGTATGCTGAGCAGTTATCATTATTATACAGGTATCATATTTGCTGGTTATACTTTTGGAAGCGGAGAACCCATTGTAAAGGGAGGACGGTATGACAAGCTGCTGACTTATTTTGGAAAAGATGCGCCTTCTATTGGATTTGCAGTGGTGATTGATCAGCTGTTAGCCGCGCTGTCTCGGCAGAAAGTGAAGATTCCGATCCACGATCATGGGGTTCTTTTCGTATATCAGGAAGGAAAGCAGAAAGAGGCGATCCAAGAGGCACAGAAGCTGCGGGAACAGGATAAATGCGTATCTCTTGTAAAATGGGAAGAACAGAAAACACAGGAAGCTTATGAGGAATATGCCAAACGTATGCATATATCGGAAGTTTTGTTTCTGTAATGGAGGAAAGTATGAGATATTTAACATTTGCACTGGGAAAAGGGAGACTTGCCAAGCAGACATTGGCGGCTTTTGAACAGATAGGGATTACCTGTCAGGAAATGAAAGACAAGGACACCAGAAAATTGATCTTTGTCAATGAAGAATTAAAATTAAAATTTTTTCTGGCCAAAGGGCCGGACGTGCCCACTTATGTAGAATATGGGGCGGCAGATATCGGCGTGGTGGGAAAGGACACGATTCTGGAGGAAGGACGGAATATTTATGAGGTGCTGGATCTGGGATTTGGAGCCTGCCGTATGTGTGTCTGCGGTCCAAAGGAAGCAAAGGAGCTGCTGCAGCATCATGAGCTGATCCGGGTAGCCACCAAATATCCGAGAATTGCAAAAGATTATTTCTACAATAAGAAGCATCAGACAGTGGAGATCATCAAATTGAATGGTTCCATTGAACTGGCCCCCATTGTGGGATTGTCTGAGGTGATTGTGGATATTGTGGAGACGGGTTCTACTTTGCGGGAAAACGGACTGGGCGTGTTGGAGGAAGTCTGTCCTCTTTCTGCCAGAATGGTGGTAAACCAGGTCAGCATGAAAATGGAAAATGAGCGAATCACAAAATTAATACAGGATTTAAAAAAAGTATTATAGTACTGATATAGAAAGAAAAGTCATGAAATTGATTCTGCATAGAATTTTTAAAGTTTTGTATATCCAGTCTATTGCAGGTATCATTTAGAAAGAAAGGAAGAAGGCTTATGAGAATCTTAAAATTGACGGAAGATACCAAAAAGAATCTTCTGGAAAATTTATTGCAGCGAAGCCCCAACAGCTATAAGCAGTATGAAGAGCAGGTTAACGAGATTATTGAGCAGGTGCGTCAAAATGGCGATCAAGGGTTATTTACTTATACAGAACAATTTGATGGAGCTAAGGTGACACAGGAAACGGTAAAAGTGACCAGAGAAGAGATTGAGGAAGGGTATCGTCTCACAGATCCCGCCTTGATTGATGTCATGAAGAAATCTTTGGAAAATATTAAGGCTTATCATGAGAAGCAGAAACAGTACAGTTGGTTTGACAGCCGGCCGGACGGGGTGATGCTGGGACAGAAAGTGACGGCTCTTGCTCGCGTGGGCGTCTATGTGCCGGGAGGGAAGGCAGCATACCCTTCCTCTGTGCTTATGAATGTACTTCCGGCAAAAGTTGCGGGAGTGGAAAGGATTGTTATGACAACGCCCTGCGGCAAAGATGGAAAAGTAAATCCAGCTACTTTGGCGGCGGCAGACTTAGCAGGGGTAGATGAGATCTATAAGGCAGGAGGGGCTCAGGCTGTAGCGGCTCTGGCCTTTGGAACAGAAAGCATACCGAAGGTAGATAAGATTGTGGGACCGGGAAATATCTATGTGGCTCTTGCAAAAAAAGCAGTGTTTGGACATGTGAGCATAGATTCCATTGCAGGCCCCAGTGAAATTTTGGTGCTGGCAGATGAGAAGGCGAATCCCAGATATGCGGCTGCCGACTTGCTGTCCCAGGCAGAACATGATGAACTTGCAAGCGCCATCTTAATTACAGACAGTGAGAAACTGGCAGAGCAGGTGTCCTTGGAAGTGGAGCGTTTTACAGCAGAACTTTCCCGGAAAGAGATCATAGAAAAGTCTTTGGAAAATTATGGATATATTCTTGTGGCAAAAGATATGGAAGAGGCTGTGGAAACTGCAAATGAGATTGCCTCAGAACATTTGGAGATCTTAACGGAGCGTCCTTTTGAGACCATGATGAAGATTCGAAATGCCGGGGCCATCTTTTTAGGAGAGTATGCAAGCGAGCCTTTAGGGGATTACTTTGCAGGGCCTAATCATGTGCTTCCCACCAATGGCACGGCAAAATTTTTCTCTCCCTTAAGCGTAGATGATTTTATAAAAAAATCCAGTATTATCTCCTATTCCAGAGAGGCTCTGGAACCAATTTACCAGGATATTGTACAATTTGCCGCCTCAGAACAGTTGACGGCCCATGCAAATTCGATTAAAGTAAGATTTGAAGAAAAATAATCAGCGTCAGGATATAAGGAGAAGAATAATGGCTGCAGAGAGAATTGCAAAACAGCACCGAAAGACAAAAGAGACAGATATCAATCTTACCTTGAATCTGGATGGCAGCGGGAATGCTCAGCTGAACACTGGGATCGGATTTTTTGACCATATGTTAGATGGATTTGCACGTCATGGATTTTTTGATCTGAAAGTTCATGTGACAGGGGATCTGATTGTGGATACGCATCATACTATTGAGGATACCGGCATTGCCTTAGGAAATGCCATTCGAATTGCATTGAGGGATAAAAGAGGAATCAAGCGCTATGGAAGCTGTATTCTGCCTATGGACGAGACATTGGTCCTTTGTGCCATTGATCTGAGCGGAAGGCCCTATTTTTCTTTTGAAGGGGAGTTTACCACAGAGCGGGTAGGTTATATGGATACAGAGATGGTAAGAGAATTTTTCTATGCGATCTCTTACAGTGCAGGGATGAACCTGCATATGAAGATCCTGTCTGGACAGAACAATCACCATATGATCGAAGGATTGTTCAAAGCTTTTGGAAGAGCTCTGGATGAAGGGACCCAGAAAGATCCCAGGATCAAAGATATTATGTCGACGAAAGGTAGCTTATAGGTGAAGAGAGATGGAACACAAGAACCTGATTGCCACCATTTATCTGAAAAATGGCATGGCAGTAAAAGGAAAAGAGAATCTGGAATGTGCAGGAGAGTTAAAAAAGCTGGCCAAGATCTACAATGACAGCGGCGTGGATAAACTTTATGTGTTTGATTTATCTGAGACAGAGAAGGAACATGACACGAATCTGCATACCATTAAAGAGTTAAGCCGGATTGTGGAAATTCCCCTTTATGGAATTGGAGGAATCACCCATCTGGAAGATGTTAAGAAATTGATATATGCTGGATGTAAAGGAGTTATACTAGATGGCGCCCATCACGATATCATCCAGGTTGCGGAGGAGGCTGCAAAGCGTTTCGGACGAGAGAAACTTCTAGTTTCCATGGAAAATGTAGATTTAATTTTTAAACACAAAAAGGAATTACAGGAATATGTACATAAATTGGTGGTATTAAACGAGGCGATTATCGAGTCTTTGGAAAACATCATAGATATTCCTTTTAGCGTGATTGTGGAAGGGTATAACAAGGAACGCTGGGTGGAAGTTCTGAAAAAAGACTGTGTGACAGGAATCGGAGGATCTTATATCAGCGATCCCGCCACCTATATCACAGAGCTGAAACAAGAGCTGGCAGCTGAAGGAATTGAGACGAAGAAATTTGAGTCTGCTATGGAATGGTCGGAGTTTAAACTGAATTCTGATGGGATGATCCCAGTTATCGTACAAGATTATAAGACAGCAGAAGTATTGATGATGGCTTACATGAACGAGGAAGCCTTTCATACCACTTTGTCTCTGGGAAAGATGACTTATTACAGCAGAAGCAGAAAAGAGCTGTGGATCAAAGGAGAGACTTCCGGCCACTATCAGTATGTGAAATCTTTAACCATCGACTGTGACAAAGATACTCTTCTGGCAAAGGTATCACAGGTGGGGGCGGCATGCCACACAGGGAATACCACATGCTTTTTCCAGGAATTGGTAAAAAAAGAATTTGTCACAAAAAATCCTTTGAAAGTGTTTGAGAGCGTATATGAGGTGATTCAGGATCGAAAAGAGAATCCCAAGGAGGGGTCTTACACCAATTATCTCTTTGACAAAGGAATAGACAAGATACTGAAAAAAATGGGAGAAGAGGCCACCGAGATTGTGATTGCCTCTAAGAATCCAGAAAAAGAAGAGATCAAATATGAGATTTCTGATTTTCTCTATCATATGATGGTGCTTATGGTAGAAAAAGGGGTAACCTGGGAAGATATTGTAGAGGAATTAAGCCAGCGATGAGTTCGCTGGCTTTTTATCGACAGCGTTTTACAAATACGAAACCTGAAAATATTGTAAGATGACCCAAAAGATGATAGGACGAGGTTAAAGTATGAAGAATAATATTATAGAATTTCAGGAATATCGTATTAAAAGGTCTGATGACCAGAAAGGAATTTTTTCAGAAACCTGTAAAGAGAGAAGACAGATTAGTCAAAAGTTATGGAAAAGAGAAAGCCAGAAATATACTTCAAAATATGTTTCCAGAGATAGAAAAAGAAAGATTGAACATATTGTCTCTCGACTGTTAAGGGGAAATGATATGGAAGCGGCCAGGATGGTAGATATTGCATCCTTTGTGAAAAGCCAGGGATTTTTGGTACAAAAAGCGCATCTGCCTGCTGGAACAATAGGATTTTTGGTGGTCAATGACATGGAATATATTGAGGGAACTAATACGCATAAATGGATCGTGATTGATCAGGAATTTGCAAATGCAGAAAATGAGATTGAAATGGAATTGAAACAGAGCAGGTTTGTGACGGCTCATGTATATGGTCATTATATTCTTCACAAAAAAGACAATACAACTTACGCCTGTAAAAATACAGGGAAAAGTGACAGCTTTGAAGATTTAGAAGCAGATTATTTTGCCAGAAGTATTCTGATGCCCAGAACAGCATTTCAGATGGTCAATGACATGTTAAACCGGCTGCGGTGGAAAGAGACGGACGCTGTTTACGAATTAAAAGCAGAATATCTTTCCGATATTTTTAAAGTACCTCAGAAAGAAGTGCAGAGAAGGCTAGAAGATCTGCTGGAAATTTCCAATTGAATGGAAATTTGAGCAGAAAAAGTATTACTCCTTTTCCAATTTTATCCGATATAATAGACAGTAAGATTAACTAGGTTTATTTCAAGGAGGAAATGAATATGAGCACTAACGGAATAGGAAACGCTTATGCAGCACAGGCAGCAATGCAGTCTGCACCTACAACAAAGACAAAAGAGCCTGGCAAAGTTACCAAGCCCAATGGCCAAAAAGAGATCGGCAAGCCTCAATTAAGTGAAAAAGCACAGAAATATTATGATCAGCTTCAGAAAAAGTTTTCCAATATGGATTTCATCTTAGTCAGTGCAGATAAAAAAGACGAAGCTCAGGCAAATCTCAGTAAGTTTGCCAGCAATAAGAGTCTGGTGGTTCTGATCGACGAAGAGAAAATAGAAAAAATGGCGGAAGATCCGGCATACCGGGAAAAATATGAGAAGGTACTGCGGGGCGCCACCACACAATTTGCCCAGATGAAACAGGATCTTGGCAGCAATGCAGACAGTGTTAAGACCTTTGGAATGAAAGTGAATGATGACGGAACCGCATCCTTTTTTGCAGTGATCGACAAGTCCCTGGCGTCACAGAAGAAACGGATTGAAGAGAAATCTGTACAGAAAAGAGAAGATAAAAAAGAAGCGGCAAGACAAGAGCAGAAGAAAAAGTTAGAAGAGAGCAGAACGGACAATCTTAAGAAGAAAGACGAAGATACGGTTACGGTAACAGCGTCTTCCTGGAATGATCTGTTAAAGAAGATTACCGACACCATCACAGGGTTTTCCAGCGATCATGTTCAGACAAAGGAAGAGACTTGGGTGGGACAGAAATTTGATTATATGATCTAAGAATCCGAAAGGATTTTCTAATAAGGATTCGGGTGTCAAAAGAGTGTGCCGTGCCAAAGGCGCTTTTGACACCCGAATCCTATAAGATAAAAAAGTAGATTCTTACATTGGATTGGAAAGAAATAAGCCCTGGGAGCGGCCAGCCCCAGGCGGACAGTCTTGTTTTACTTTATATTCTGCTGATGTTTGTTCTCCTGCAGCATGTCGATTTCCACGGAATTGGGCTGCGCATAGGCACATTGGGGCAGGAAATTGTAGACGTCAAGGTAAGAATCCAGTTCTGCACTGGTCTGTGGAGGAGTAGGGAGTACTCCTGTACAATCTGTGGCAGAACTTGCCTTTAAGTAATCATATTGGTCCGTCAGATCAGGCACCGGATGGGTGTCTTTTTTTCTGTCTTTATCGTTCATAAAGCACCTCTTTCTCTCTTTTGCAAAATTAAGATTCCAAAACGTGAAACAGATCTATTCCACATTAACAGTATTACAAAAAAGAAATTTTTTATGCGGGAGCATGTTTGACTTTTACGCGGTAAATCATTATAATAACTAAGAAATTACAATAAAAAATAGAAACTGAGGCAGACTATGAAAATATCAGAATTATTAAAAACAAAAGAAGTAACCATAAGCTGTGAACTGTTTCCGCCAAAAAAGGGATCAGAATTGGAAAAAGCCCATGAAGTAGTGCGGGAAATGGCCCAGCTTCATCCCAGTTTTATGAGCGTGACCTATGGAGCCAGCGGAGGAATCAGCGAGCATACGGTAGATCTGGCCAATGAGGTTCAGAATGTAAATGGCGTGCTGGCTCTTGCTCACCTAACCTGCGCCTCTTCTGACCGGAATAAGATTCAGGAAGTTTTGAGAGAATTGAAGGAACATAACATTGAAAATATTCTGGCGCTGCGAGGAGACATTCCGTCAGATCTGGATTTTCCGCTGCCCAATCAATACCATCATGCCAGTGAACTGATTCAGGAGATCCGATCTTTTGGAGATTTCTGTATCGGAGGCGCCTGTTATCCAGAAGGACACCCAGAGGCAGAGTCCATAGAGGCAGATATTGATCACCTAAAACAAAAGGTGGAGGCCGGGTGTGAGTTTTTAACTACGCAGATGTTTTTTGATAATAATATTTTATATAATTTTCTCTACCGAACTTTAAAGAAAGGAATTGAAGTACCTGTGATTGCGGGAATTATGCCGGTCACAAATGTAAAGCAGATCAAGCGGATCACATCGCTGTCGGGCACAATTCTGCCTCAGCGTTTCCGGGCGGTTGTGGAACGGTTTGCAGAGGAACCGGCGGCCTTAAAGCAGGCGGGAATCGCCTATGCCACGGACCAGATTATTGATCTGATTGCAAATGGTGTAAATAATGTGCACATTTATACGATGAATAAACCGGACGTGGCGGGAGCTATCTTAAGAAATCTTTCCGAAATTTACAAGGCAGAACAAAAGTTATGAAAGTAGACAGAGCAGAGACATTGCGGTACTTAGGGTACCAGGGACAGGAGATGGACAGCCAGATAGAGGAATTGTTAGAAGACACTGCGCGGGAATTAGAGCAGAACAGCCTTCCCAAAAGTATTTCTCAGGAATATGACTGTAAAGTGAAAGGAGATCAGATTGTTCTGGGAGGCATGATAATAACCAGCGCAAAACTGGCAGGAAATCTCAGGGGATGCAGGCGGGCAGTGCTGCTGGCAGCTACCATCGGCCGCAGTGCCGACCTGATGATCAAGCGGTATTCTGTCACAAATATGGCGAAAGCAGCCATTGTGCAGGCGGCGGGAGCTTCCTATATTGAGAGCTATGTGGATGAGCTAGAAGAGAGGATCCGCCGGGAGGCCAAAGAGCGGGGACTTTATCTGCGTCCCAGATTCAGTCCGGGATATGGGGATTTTGCCCTGGAATATCAGAAAGATATTTTTGCTATGTTGGAATGCGGGAAACGGATCGGACTTACTTTAACGGAGGGGAATCTGATGATGCCTTCGAAATCAGTGACCGCTGTGATAGGACTGTCTGAAGAAAAGAGAACTTCCTGCCAGAGACAGACCTGTGAACAATGTGAAAAAGAAAATTGTGAATTTCGAAAATGAGATTGTCTAAAAATTCACAAAATAGAGGAACGACGGAAGGGGAAAGCCATGAATTTTAGAGAACGTTTAGGAAAGGAACTGCTGTTTTTTGATGGAGCCATGGGAACCACCCTCCAAAAACAGGGGTTGAAGCCAGGAGAAATTCCAGAAATCTGGAATGTGACCAGAGAAGATGTCATCTTAGAAATTCACAAAAGTTATCTGGAAGCCGGATGCGATATTGTGAAGGCAAATACCTTCGGCATTAACTCCTTTAAGCTGAAAGACAGCGGTTATACTTGTGAAGAACTGGTAGAGCGGGGAATCAGCCTGGTGAAACGCGGGATCCGGGAGACAGGAAGGGAAGCCTACACTGCTTTAGATATTGGTTCTCTGGGAAAATTACTGGAACCCTTAGGGGATCTGCCCTTTGAGGAGGCATATCAGTCCTTTCGCCAGGTGTGTATTGCCGGAGAACAGGCCGGGGCAGACCTCTGCCTGATTGAGACCATGAACGATACTTATGAGATCAAGGCGGCTGTTTTGGCGGCAAAGGAAAATACCAGCCTTCCTGTGGTGGTAACCATGGTATTTGATGAGAGCGGAAAACTGCTGACAGGAGCTGATATGGAGGCTGCTGTTGCCATGCTAGAAGGGTTAAAAATAGACGCTTTAGGACTGAACTGCGGATTTGGGCCGGATATCATGCAGAAATTCCTTCCCAGACTGCGGGAAGTGTGTTCTCTCCCCATTGTGGTAAATCCAAACGCGGGCCTTCCCGTTGTGGTGGATGGAAAGACCTGTTATAAAGTGGGGCCAGAGGAATTCACTGCAGTGATGAAGGAGATTGCTTTAGAAGGCGTTTCCATGTTAGGAGGCTGCTGCGGGACTACGCCGGATCATATTCGTGTGCTGGTGGAAACCTGCAGAGGAATTGCTCCTATGAAGATAACAGATAAGAACCGTTCGGTGGTTTCTTCTTATACTCACGGGGTAGTCTTTGATGATCGGCCTAAGATTATCGGAGAGCGGATCAATCCCACAGGAAAGCCGCGTTTTAAACAGGCATTGCGGGAGAAGGATTTAGAATACATCTATAAAGAAGCTCTGACCCAGCAGGAAGCCGGCGCTCATATTTTAGACGTTAACGTAGGTCTTCCAGAGATTGATGAAGTGGAAATGATGGGGGAGGTAGTTACCGGTCTGCAGGGGATTACCGATCTTCCCCTCCAGATCGACACTTCAGATCCGGCTGCTATGGAGACAGCTATGCGGCTGTATAATGGAAAACCTCTGTTAAATTCTGTCAACGGAAAACAGGAATCCATGGATGCAGTTTTTCCTCTGGCAGCTAAATATGGCGGAATGATCGTATGTCTTACGCTGGATGAAAATGGAATTCCTTCCACAGCTCAGGGAAGAATTGAGATCGCAGAAAAGATCATCCGGGAGGCCCAAAAATATGGAATTCCGAAAAAGGATCTTCTGATTGACACCTTGACCATGACGATCAGTACAGGACAGGAAAATGCTGAAATTACATTGGATGCCCTGCACTATGTGCGTCATGTGCTGGGAGTTCATACCACTTTAGGCGTGTCTAACATCTCTTTTGGACTGCCTCAGCGGGAAAAAGTCAACACTGCATTTTTTACCATGGCATTGGCCCAGGGATTAAGCGCAGGAATTATCAATCCAGGCAGTGAAAGGATGATGTCTGCCTACCATGCATATTGTGCCTTAAATGGCAGCGACGATCAATGTGAGGACTATATTTCTCTCTATGCAGACCAGGCAGGGATTCCGGCGGCAGCTTCGAAAAATAAAGAATTTACCTTGTTTGAGGCTGTGGTGAGAGGATTAGCCGAAAGCGCCGGACAGGCAGCGAAAAAAGAATTGGAAACCAAAGAACCTCTTGCAGTGATTGATGAGGAATTGATTCCTGCCCTGGATCAGGTGGGACAGGGATTTGAGAAAAAAACAGTATTTCTTCCTCAGCTTTTGATGAGCGCCGACGCTGCCAAAGCCGGATTTGACGCTATCAAAGCATATCTGAAATCCCAGGGCGGCCCTTCTCAGTCAAAGGGAACCATTGTGATTGCAACTGTCAAAGGGGACATTCATGATATTGGGAAAAATATTGTAAAAGTCCTGCTGGAAAATTATGGGTTCCAGGTGATTGATCTTGGGAAAGACGTACCGCCGGAAACAGTAGTGGAAGCTGCCAAAGAACATCAGGTTCCATTGGTAGGGCTAAGCGCTTTGATGACTACCACAGTGGCAAATATGGAATTAACCATTCAGATGTTGAAAAAGGAACTGCCGGAATGTAAAGTGATGGTAGGAGGCGCTGTGCTGACCCAGACTTACGCTGATATGATCGGGGCAGATTTTTATTCCAAAGACGCTATGGGTTCTGTCCGCTATGCCAATCGTCTGTTTGAGAATCTTTAAAAAGAAACGAAAAAGCTGAAATATAGGAACATTTTCTATAGGATCATAGAGAACTCTCCAAACCTTTCTGAATATATTAATAAAAAAGAAAGGATTGGAGAGTTTTGAATTTTTGTTATCTGTTATTTGGAATTATTACAGGAATCCTGTTATTGATGGCAGGTTTTTGTTACTATAGATATCGTTGCCGAAAGAAAGCAAGGGAACTGGTCAGGACACAGAGTGAACAGGAAAAATACGCACAGTTAAATCAGGCTTTAGCGCCTTTTGGATTCGCTTACAGCTTGTCCAAAGATATTTTCTATTCTCTGGAAGATGCCTGGCAGAGGTCTTTTGGCTACAGTAAGCTATATGATGAAATGGCTCCTATGATGAATATGATAATTGATTGTAAACCTATTTATTTTGAGTATGACAATCGCAGATGGATGATTGAATTCTGGAAGGGGCAGTATGGAATTACCACAGGGGCAGAAGTGGGGATCTATGTGGAGAACAAGCGGAGCAGCCGAAAACCAGAAGAAGCCTTTTATGAATGTGTATCCAAAGAAGAACAGCTTCCAATTTATATGAGATTGTACAAGAATGGAAAACTGCTGTATCAGAGAGTCGAAAGCCACTGGTGGCTGACGGGATTTGTGCTGGGCATGTTTTCTTATCCAGGAGAATTGATGCTGGAAGCAGAGATCTCATTCCCAGATAAAGAGATGCAGCAAGCTTTTTTGAAAGGCTGTTATCAGGCTGGCTATCGACCGGATGACCTATATGTTCACTGTAATTGGGTGTCTCTCTGCGTCTATCAAGGTAAGATGGCCTCCTGTTCCTATTATGGAAGTTTGTATCGCAAGTTTGTTCAATGGCAGAATCGCCGGAATTGCAGACGGTATCACCGAGTTACCAAAAGATTTCGAAAGACTTTGGATAAAGTCTATTATCTGATGAAGGCATATCCAGGAATCTTTTGCATTCTTACGAAGACAGGCAGATTTGCAAAAGTGGGGAAAGAAATATGAATCTCACAGAGCGGAAACTAGATCAGGCGTATCAGAAAGCCTTGTGCATTCCGATTCATCCAGGCAGCCGTGTTGTTCTTATGAGCGACTGTCATCGGGGGATTGGAAATTGGGGAGATAATTTTCAGGCCAATCAAAACCTTTTTTTCGCGGCGCTGCAGTATTATAACCGGAGAAATTTTATCTATATTGAATTGGGAGACGGGGACGAACTCTGGGAAAATCGAGATTTGAAGGAGATTGTGCGAATCCACAGCAATCAATTTTGGATGATGCGGGAGTTTTACTGCAATCATCGTTTTCATATGCTGTATGGCAATCATGATAGGAAGAAAGAGAAGGAAAAATACTTTAAGTCAAAATGCGAGTCTTATTACTGCGCCTCTGTAGAAGATGAAGTCAGCCTCTTTTCAGACATGAAAGTCCATGAGGCAATACGGCTTCAGGATTCCTGCAGCGGAATGGAACTGTTTTTAGTACACGGGCATCAGGGAGATTTGTTAAACGACACCCTCTGGAAACTCACTCGATTTCTGGTGCGGTATCTCTGGAGGCCTTTGGAGCTGGCAGGCTGCAACGATCCCACCAGCGCGGCAAAGAATTATCGAAAAAAAGAGAAAACAGAACGAAAGCTGGCTGACTGGGCAAATAAAAATGAAACCCTGCTGGTAGCCGGCCATACACACCGACCCTTTTTCTCGAAACCGGGAGAAGGGTATTATTTTAACGATGGAAGCTGTGTACATCCCCGCTGTATCACGGCTTTGGAATTGGAACGAGGCGGAATTTCTCTGGTGAAATGGAGCACGAAGGTACGAGAAGACAATGTAATTTATATTGGCAGAGATGTACTGGAAGGGCCGGAATCTCTGATGGAATATGGGAAAAGAAAGTTTCAGGATAAGGAAAGAAATTTTGGATATCCGGAATTTTGGCATTAGAAAATAATGAAACTTCATCTTCTCAATCCTAAGAAAAAATTAAGAATTACAGGAAGAAATAATAAAAAGGCCTATGATAAACTTAATACAAAGAAAGGGATTTCCCGAAGAGACAGAGAGGAAAGACAGGTGGTTTTATGAAGATCGGAAAAAGAAATCTGGTGATACAGTTGCAGCTTCATAATGAAAAGGCAGTGGAGTTTTTGATTATGGAACATGGAGAACGCTTGATCTCTATTATCAGAAAGCATTTATTTACATTGCCCCACCTGCAGCAAGAATGTTTTTTGGATACCATCACTGCAATCTGGGACCATATAGATAGTTTTGAGGATACTAATGAATTTGAAAATTGGATTGGCTCAGTGGCTCGGTACCGCTGCCTGGAATTTCTAAGGTCCCATCAGAGAGAAGCCACCATTCCATGGCTGATTGAAAAGGAGATTGCGGAAGAAAAGGAAATGATGGTAAGTTATTTAGAAGAAGAGGAGCAGACATTGTTTTATCGTTTTTATGCAGGCGATATTGAGGAAAAAACAGGAAAAAAAGAAAAGAAAACCTTGTATCGTGATATGTATGATCTTCTGAATCGAATTGATACAGATATCTTTGAGTATGAAAGGGAACGGATTACGCCAGAGGAGAAAGAATATCTTTTGGGCCAGCTTTCAAGTATGTTAAAAAAGAAAAAGTACAGATTTTCCTTGCGAAATTATATCAGAGATTCCTTTCAAAGATTGAAACCTATGATAAGCCAGACATTATAAAAAATCCGGCAGAATTTTGAAACACAGAATTCTGCCGGACTTTTCTTTATGTAGCGGCTGTTGTGGGATTTTCGTTCTTTTTATCCTTAAAAGCAGCTTTTAAAAGAATTGGCGTGATAATCGTAGTGATAACAACGGTAACTACAATAGGTGCGTACAGAGAATCAGAAACCAATCCTAAAGATTCTCCTTTGTTGGCTACAATCAAGGCAACTTCACCACGAGAGATCATACCGATACCAATCTGGAAAGATTCTTTGGTGCTATACTTCATTGCTTTTGCGCCAAATCCGCAGCCAAGAATCTTGGTGAGGATGGCAACCACCAGAAGCAGTCCTGTAAAGATCAACAGATTTGAAGACATAGAACTCAATTCTACTTTCAAGCCGATGCTTGCAAAAAATACAGGAGCTACCAAGAGATAAGATACTGTGTCAAATTCGTGGTAGATAACTTCTCGTTTGCTGCTGTGGCTTAACACAAGTCCTGCCACGTAAGCACCTGTGATATCGGCAACGCCGAAGAAGTGTTCTGCACAGAAGGACATGATCAGACAGAAGGCAAAAGTCATAATGACGTGACGCCTGTTGGGTTTGGGGTCTAGGGAAATCCACTTCTGTATCATAAATCCGAAGGCAATGCCAAAGACAATTGCAAAGATAAAGAAGCCTGCAATTTTTAGTAACACCAGCAGAATATTAGTGCTGGGATCTGCCATACTGGTGATTACAGTCAAGGCAATAATTCCTAATATATCATCTATAATGGCGGCGCCTAAGATAGCAGTTCCTGCTTTGGTGGATACCTTTCCCATTTCTTTTAAAGTTTCCACTGTAATACTTACAGAAGTTGCAGTTAAAATAATACCGATAAAAATATTCTGCAGTAACTCGCTGGCAGATAAATCGGGAGAAGCCACATGACAGAAATAGGCGACGCCAAAACCGCCGGCTAAGGGAACCAGAACACCGAACAGTGCAATGATAAAAGATGCAAGACCAGAACGTTTTAACTCTTCCGTATCTGTTTCTAGCCCAGCCATGAACATCAAGACGATGACGCCGATCTCTGATATCTGATTTAAGAATGTACTTCCATGGATCAGATCTAAACATGCAGGGCCCAGAAGCAATCCGGCCAGCAGCGCGCCTACTACCTGGGGCATGTGAGCTTTTCGTGTTACTAGTCCTAACAATTTTGTACTGATTAGAATGATCGCTAAATATAATAGATAATCATAATTCATAACAACACCTCCGTAGTACTGAACGATCTTACATAATTCTAAGGAATTATAACTCTATTAATAAAAAAAAACAAGCGAAAAAATCAACGAGGATTTAGCAGGAAAAGATTGTTTTTTCATGAATAATTTACTATTATGAATGTGGATGATAAAAGGTGGATTTTGCATATACAGAAGTTTTATTTTTGAGATGCTAAAAAGACCTGCTGCGATAGCAGCAGAGTCAGATTGCACAAGATTGCATCTGGAAAACGTGTTTTCCAAGTGCAATCTGTGAGCAATCAACACCTGTCACAAGAATGTGACAGGTGCTTTTGGCATTTATCTCTCCACGTATTATAAAAATACAATGGGATATGGATATATGGAATGAATTTTACTATATCTGTATCTTTAAAACGAAATATATGTATACTTTAACAGGGCAGAAAGGATTGATTACAGATTATGAAAAAAAAGATTTTATTGATTGCTACAGGAGGTACCATTGCCTCAAAAAATTCAGATCACGGTCTTGCGCCGTTGATTGGTGCAGATGAGATTTTGTCGTATATTCCAGATGTGTCTCAGATCTGCCGGCCTGCCGCAGTGCAGATCTGCAATATTGACAGTACCAATATGGAGCCCTGTCACTGGAAACTGATGGTGCAGACCATACGTGAAAATTATGATAAATATGATGGATTTGTGATTGCTCATGGAACAGATACCATGGCTTATACGGGAGCGGCGCTGTCTTATATGATACAGAATTCCAGCAAACCAATTGTGATTACCGGAGCGCAGAAGTCCATTGATCTGGAGATCACGGACGCCAAAACCAATCTCTTGGACAGCTTTGTCTATGCTTCGGACGAGAAGTCTCAGGGAGTGCAGATCGTATTTGGCGGGAAAGTAATTGCAGGCACCAGGGCAAAGAAAATTCGTTCTAAAAGTTACAATGCCTTTGACAGCATAGATTTTCCATTCCTGGCTATGATACAGGACAACCGGATTATGCGCTATATTCCAGGGGAACCTTACCAGGAACCAGTTACTTTTTATGAGGAGATGAACGATAATATTTTTTTGCTGAAATTGATTCCGGGAATCTCGCCCAAAGGATTGAAATTTCTTTTTGAACAGTATGACGCTATCATTGTAGAAAGTTTTGGAGTGGGCGGAATTCCAGCTTCTATTTCAGAAGTTTTTTATGAACTGTATGAAGCCTATCCAGAGAAAATGATTATCCTGGCAACTCAGGTGGCCCATGAGGGCAGTGATATGACAGTTTACGAAGTGGGAAATAAGATCAAGAAGGAATGCAGATTACTGGAATCTTATGATATGACACTGGAGGCGGTAATTGCCAAAACCATGTGGATGATGGGGAATGGAGTTCGAGAAAAATCCGGCTCAGAGCAAGTGTTTTATAAAAAAATAAATTATGATATAATTTTTGAAGTACCGAATCAAAATTAGCGGGTCTTACGGTTGATAAATTCTGTCTTATATTTAGAGTAGATGATCTTCTGGCTGTGATACAATCCGTAGTAGCCAGACAGCATATAGCCGAGGGCCACAGACAAGAGAAAGTATGGCATGCCTTCAAAACCAAAGAGCTCAAAGCAGATCAGCAAAGAGGTAATGGGGCAGTTTGTCACGCCGCAGAATACAGCTCCCATAGCCGCAGCGGTGCATAACTGCGGTGCAAACCCAGTCAGATTGCCAAAGAGACAGCCAAAGGATGCGCCGATGAAAAAGGAGGGAACAATCTCCCCGCCTTTATAGCCAGATCCTAAGGTGACGGCGGTAAAAAGCATTTTCAACAAAAAGGCATAAGGCGTGTATTCATTTTCAAAACATTTTGCAATGACAGGCATGCCTGCGCCATTGTAATCCTGGCTGCCTACCAGAAGGGTCAGCATAAGAATTATGGTACCGCCGGTAAAAATTCGAAAATACGGATTGGGAAAATACTTTTTGAAAAGATTTTCGCTGGCATGAAGCACCACGCAGAATAAAGTACTGACCAATGCGCACAAAATGGCCAGGACTGCGATGATCAGGCCGGAGGAAGCGGAGAATTCCGGTATCTGTCCAAGGAAAAATTGTTCTGGAGCCACATGAAAGTATTTAGCAATTTCCTGGGCTGCCAGAGCAGAGACAGCGCAGGGAACTAAAGCGGCATAGTGCATAATTCCCACGCTGACCACTTCCATGGAAAAGATTGCCGCAGCCAATGGCGTACCGAAGAGTACGGAAAATGCAGCGCTCATGCCGCACATAATCATAATATGCTGGTCTTTCTCATCAAATCGCAAAAATCTGCCCAGAGAGTTTCCGATGCTGCCTCCAAGCTGCAAGGCGGCTCCTTCTCTTCCGGCAGAACCGCCGAACAGATGTGTCATAACTGTGGAAAGAAAGATCAGCGGAGCCATTTTTATGGGAATGTGTTCTCCAGAGTGAATAGCCGCCAATACCAGGTTAGTGCCGGTGTCTTTTTCATCATGCAATAGATGATAGGCTTTCACGATAAAAAGCCCGGATACTGGCAGCAGGAAAATCAGCCAGGGATAATCTGTTCTGGCTTTTGTGGCATAGACGATACAGTAGTGAAATAATACGCCGGCAATTCCAATTAGAACGCCGGATACAATGGAAAATGCAAACCATTTTAAAAAGATCAAGAAACGTTTTCGAAAGTGTCTGATAAAATGATCAATTGCTTTTTTCATTACAAAACTCCTAACTGTAGGTTAAAATTTAATGTAGATAAAAGAAATTTTCTCTCATCTGCAGATGCAATGCTTTTTTAAATTCTATCATCTGAAAGATAAAATAACAAGCGGGATTGTAAGGTTATTGTAAGAATAAGGAATTTTTCTGTTAAGAATCCATGTGTATGATAAGTGCAAAGATGATAAAAGATACAGAAAGGGGTAACATTTATGTGGACGAGAAAAGAATTAAAGGAGCAGGCAAAGCAGCGGGTCAGAATTAATTATTGGAAAACGGTACTGGCCGCCCTGGTTTTTGCAGTGCTCTGCAGCGGGGGATCATCTGCAGGCTCAATAGCAGGCGCTCTCAGCGGGCTTCAGGATAGTGATAGTTACTCTGAGGAAGTTTATGATGGTAATGTTTCTGACAGTGATGATAAGGAGAAGGCAGATCCTTATGAGGGGGATTACAGATATGATCCGGAGGAAGAGATAGATCCTTATTTTAGCGGTCCGGCAGAAGATGAAGTCTTATGGATTTTTTTAGCCCTCTTTCTTATTTTGATTGTAGTGGTTCTAGTTGTTTTTGTGGTGGCGCTGCCTGTTCAGATTTTTATCTTTCATCCCCTTGGGGTAGGTATTTCTCGGTTTTATATGCGGAATCTGAAGGAAAAGGCACAGCTCAAAGAAATATGTTATAATTTTGACCATGGATATAAAAATTGTGTGAAAATAGAATTTTTCCGGCATCTCTATATTTTTTTGTGGTCTCTGCTTCTGGTGATACCAGGTATTATCAAGAGCTATGAATACAAAATGATTCCTTATATTTTGGGAGAACATCCAGAGATGAGCCAAGAAGAAGTTTTTGCCTTAAGTAAATCTATGATGTATGGAAATAAATGGAAGGCTTTTGTGCTGGCTCTTTCCTTTTTGGGATGGCACATTTTAAATGGTCTGACTTTGGGAATATTAGGGATCTTCTATTTGAATCCTTATATGAACCAGACAGACGCGGCCCTCTATCAGGTTTTGAGAGATCAGCAGATACAGGAGAAAGGAGATTGTGATGGCGTATACGATTCTGGTTGCAGATGATGAACAGGAGATCCGGGAGTTACTGCGCCTGTATTTGGAAAAAGACGGATATCAGGTCAAAGAGGCTGCGGACGGACGGGAGGCGGTCGCCCTTCTGGAAAAAGAAGAGATTGATATGGCTCTTTTGGATATTATGATGCCAGAGTTAGATGGCTATCGGGTTTTGAAAAAAATCCGGGAACACAGCAATATACCAGTGATGATTCTTTCAGCAAAAGACCAGGATACAGATAAGATCCTGGGTCTGGACTTAGGCGCAGATGATTATCTGACAAAACCATTTAATCCTATGGAGGCAATGGCAAGGATCAATTCTAATATCCGCAGATTTTATTCTCTGGGGGCAAAGAGCCAGGGGATAAAAGAGTTGAAAGTGAAAGATCTGCGGCTGGATACAGAATCCTGCCTGGTATATCGGGGAGAGAAAGCAATTGATCTGACTTCTGTAGAGTATAAAATGCTGCGGCTTTTTATGGAAAATCCGGGAAAGGTGTACACCAAGCAGCAGGTCTATGAAAATGTATGGGGCGAAGAATATGCCATTGCTGATAATAATATTATGGTATGTATCAGCCGTCTGCGGGCAAAACTGTCAGAAGATCACGGACTCTATATCAAAACCATTCGGGGACTGGGATATCGCATGGAGAAGTAAGAGATGAAACATACAACATGGAAATGGACATTTATCCGGCGTTTTCTGCTGATCTTAATTCTGGTATCTGTCAGTGAAGGTCTTTTGAACTTAATGTATGACAGAGCAGTGTATCCATGGCTGGAACAGGCGCTGCACATCCGTTTTTTTATGACAAACTGGGAGAGTGAACAGACCATTGGCTTGTTAGTGCAGGGAACACTGTATCTGGCTGTGCAGGGACTTTGCAAACAGCTTCCAGACCCGGCAGGGATTGGCCTGCAGAGTGCGGCGGAAAAATTGGCAGGCAGCAGACTGAGTGAATATATGGAAGAACAGACCAGGCATATGACAGACCGGGAGGCTCAGCTTTATCTGCTGGGAACAGGGGCTCTTACTCTCTTTGTTATCTTTACGCTGCTGCTTCCTTATGTGATTGCTGCTTTTGCATTCGGGAGAATGGTAGAACTGCAGGTGCGCCAGTTAGAGGAACAGGATCGAAAACAGCGGGAAGAATATGACAGACGAAGGAATCTTTTGCTGTCAGACATGGCCCATGATCTGAAAACGCCTATGACTGCGGTGGCTGGTTATTCCAGAGCATTGGTGGAAGAATCAGATCTGCCAGGAGAGCTTCAGCAGCAGTATTCAGAGACCATATACAGAAAGTCTATGCAGATGAGCGACCTTTTGCATCTATTATTTGAGTATGTAAAATTAGACAGTGAAGGATATCAGCTGAAGCAGACCAGAGAGGATCTTTGGGAGCTGCTGCGGGAAGTGATTGCCGGTCTCTATATGGATTTTGAGGAAAAGGGTATGGAGATTTTGCCGGAGATTCCAGAAGAAGAATTGTGGATGCAATTGGATAAACCACAATTTCAGCGGGTGATTGCCAACCTGTTGAATAATGCCATCCGTCATAATCCGGCAGGTACCCATGTGTGGGTGACTGGAGAGTGGGACGAAGATGAGGCTGTGATCCGAATCTGTGATGACGGGGCAGAGATTCCAGAAGAGACAGCCAGATATATTTTTGATCCCTTTGTGCTGGGAGATGAATCCCGCAGAAGTAAAGGCGGCAGCGGTCTGGGATTGAGTATCGCTCGAAAGATTGTCCATATGCATGGGGGAAGCCTGGAGTTGGAACAGAAGAAAACAGCAGAGTATCAGAAGGCCTTTGTGATCCGGCTGACGACTGCAGAAACATAAATCCAGTAATCAAAAAGGAAGTCTTTTTTGATTACTGGATTTTGTCCTGTGAAGATATAAAATTTAATCTAGATTTACTTTCTTTCGCATTAAAAGAAGAGAAGCTGTATAGAAAATAATTCCGATTATAATCTGGCTGACGATCGCCAGTGGTATTAACAGTCTTGCATACTCTTTCATAAAATGATCTGTGGCCAGCAGAGTGCGCATACAGGGAATCAGTATGATTGCCGAGGATACGATCTGGTTGGCAACGTAAAACAGAATATAGAATCCAAATGATGCAGCCTGTTTATATTTTTCTACTAACTGTCCCAGCAGAATGCTCATATAGCCGGTTAAGAGAGAAGAAAAGTTGCAGACTAATTGCAGGATCAGAATCATAAGAAGAAACTGCAATGGCGGGTAGTAGAAGAATTCTTGGAACCATACGCTCCAGTCCTGCGCAGAGGAGGGGTCTGTCATTCCCATCTCTAAGATAAATTGATCGGCAATCTCTATACCGTGGGTGGACACAAAATGGTAAGCGGCCGCAAAAGAGAGCAGGGTGGCAGAGGCAATACCCAAAATAGAATTCAAACAAACCCAGAAATATCCTACAATGAGTTTGGAATGGAACAATTGTCCAGGGGTAACTGGAAGGGTATGCATCAGATAACCCTCTGCCGTAAAAAGGTTCCGGTAAAACCGGAGAAAGAGATAGATCAATGTGATGATTCCTATGGCTGCCAGAGAAAGCGTATACAAGGTAATCAATAAAAGGGCCAGCGGAAGGGCATCTTCGTTGTCAAAAATATCCGTACTGAGAATGCAGCATCCAACTAAAGTGATAAGTACCAAAGCCAAATTTACCAGACATAAGACTTTACCGGTAGCTTTCCATTCGTATTTTAGTAATTTTCTTAACATTTGAATACCTCCCGGAATAAAGTGTCAATAGATTTCCGGTCTTTCTGCCGAAGATCGTCCACAGAGGCATGGGTATGTAATCTGCCATTTTGTATGAAGATTACTTCATCTAAAATATTTTCAATATCTGAGATCAAGTGGGTAGAAATGAGAATGGTGGCATCTTCATTGCAATTGGAGAGGATAGTCTGCAGAATATAATCTCTGGCGGCAGGGTCTACGCCGGCAATGGGTTCATCTAAAATATAAAGACCGGCTCTGCGGCTCATAACCAGGATCAATTGAACTTTTTCTTTTGTGTCTTTCGAAAAGGTTTTAAATCTATGGCGGGGATCAATTTTTAATTTCTCCAACATATCATAGGCCCGTTCTGAGTCAAAGTTTTCATAGAAATCTTCAAAAAAACGAATCATATCCTGCACCCGCATATGTTCACTTAGATAAGTGTGGTCAGGAAGGTAAGAGATCAGGTTCTTACTGGCGATTCCAACAGGCTCTTCCTGAATGTAAATTGTTCCTGAAGTGGGAGCAAGAAGTCCAGTGATCAATTTGATTAATGTGGTCTTTCCACTTCCATTTGGACCTAACAGCCCAATGATATGCCCAGATTCGATTTGAAGATTGATATTGGAGAGGGCAGAGAAACTGCCATAAGTTTTGGTAAGTTCTTTACATTCCAATAGTGTCATCATTTTCTCCTTTAACTTCAATGGTTTTACTGAGAAGTTCAAGTATTTCATCCTTCTGAAAACCAAGTTGGTACATGTTTTCCAAAAACTGTGTAACGATTTCTTTTGCAAGCTGTGACTTTAATTGTTCAATCATATTGATGTCCTCCGTAATAAATCGTCCGCTGGTTCGCTGTGCATAGACAAGTCCTGTCCGCTCCAGTTCAGAAAGTGCTTTCTGCATGGTGTTTGGATTGACGGATGCTTCCTGGGCAAGTTCTCGAACAGAAGGGAGTTTATCGCCTGGCTGATAATATCCTGCGATAATATCCATTTGAATCCGCTCGATAATCTGTAGAAAGATAGGCCGGTCAGAGTCTAGCTTCCATGGCATTTAATCACCTCGCTTCCTTATGTACTACTGTATTATCTTAGTAAGACAATAGAGGTTTTTTTTACAAAAGTCAAGATATTTTTTTGTTTATTTTAATTTTTTTCAGGAAATGTGTCATAAAACTGGTGTCTTAATTGTTTTATTATTGTAAGATTGAATCAAGTGTTCCATTTTAAAATTTAAAAATCAGATAAGGGGGAGAAAGATATGGACAATATAGACCTGTTGCTGAAAGAAGCCTTTGAATTACTTGCAAAAGAAGAATATGAGAATTGTCCCAATGAAATTCCAAAGCATAGATTTTCCCTGAGATTCCGCTGGAATATGTATCGCCTCTATCGGACGCTGGGAAAGATTGAAAAACATTCAAGGGAGGGAGAGCGGACTTCCATCCTCGACCTGTACCGCCCGCTTTCCGCTAGAAGATATCTTGCCCTTATTAGTTTACTGCTTCTTATGGTGATCGGTGGAACAGTATTTGCAGGAGAACCGCTGATCCGCTGGATTCATGATTATTACATGGAGCAACATCAGGACCACGTAGCGATTCAGAAGAATGGGGATGAAGAAGATCCTGTAGATGTGACAGAGTTTCGGAAGTATAGATTTCAGACAGTGCCGGAAGGGTATTATATAGAAACAGAGAAAGTTAATGAAAAGTTCCAAAAATATTTAATATATTATAAAAATTCTAAGGGGGATATATTGAGGTTAAAACAAACTGTTGCTGGTGAAGAAATATTAGGAGATATTACTTCTGATGCAACCTCTATAGAAGAAATTAAAATTGATAAATATACTGGTTATTACGCAGAGGATAACGGAGTTGGTACTGTAATATTCAGTGATGGAATTTATATGATAACGATTTATGGAACGCTTCCAAAAGAAATGCTGATAAATCTAGCAAAAGAATTAGAGTTGGAACCTTAAGCAAAAAATTTATAAAAAAATAGGAAAAAAGTGTCATATTTGATCTGGCTCAATTGTTATTAATATGGTAGCCTTTTAAATTCTACCAATTCATACAAAAGAGAAATGGAAGGAGAATGATTTATGAAACGAAAAATTGCAATGATGCTGGCGGTGATGTGTCTGATGTTCAGCATGTCAACGGTCAGTCAAGCGGCAGGAGAATCAAGAAAAGTGGCACAGCCGACTGCACTGAGAGGAGATTATGGGGTACAGCCTTATTATGTAAATGCTGCAAATATTGCTGCTGCTTTAAAAATTGATGGAAATACGGCTTATTGTAATGCAGAAGTAGGAGCTAAAAAAGTATGTGCTCTCAAGATCACTATGCGGCTGCAGCGGAAAAACGGAGATTCCTGGTATACGGTAAAATCTTGGAGTTCCTCGAAAACGGCGGGAGGATTGGATTTAACGGGGTCTTATACTTTAGTTACTAGGGGGTCTTACCGCGTTTATGCAATCTTTGATGTAGGCGGAGAACCCCTGACCTATACCAGTACGACAAAAACATTTTAATATATGAAAAAGATAACTGGAAGAATAAAAGCTTTACTGATTGAAAAAGTGAAACCAAAAACAGATTTTGCAATTGGAAGAATTAGAAAAAGAAGAAAGATCCTAAAAAAGAGACTTGACGAGATGGGAGATTTCTCAAGAGGGTGCCTGATTATATTTTCCAGTTTTCTAGGAATTGTATTTTTAAATTTCCTGGCAACAATTCTGGAATAAAAGAAGAAGCTGTGCAGTTCGTTTCCTGCACAGCTTCTTAACGTTTTTGAGAGAAAAATTGGTTGTGGAGGGGAAAAAATAAGGGTATAATAAAAATCAGAGGAGAAAGTCTAACTATTAAAAGTCAAGGCCTAAAATGAAAATTTATGAATGAATTGGAGGAATGCACTTCAGATAAATCAGCACCTTGAAAACCGCGTGACAAATAGAGCATCATTTCCGGTGCTCAAAAAGGAGATATGAGGTTAGAGCCTACGCCGCTCTCTTATAAGGCTGGCCCGTTTTTTCCATGTGGTAAATAACCCGCACCAGTTTCTTGGCGGCATGGGATATGGCAACATTATAATGTTTTCCTTCGGAGCGCTTTTTGGCAAGATAAGCGGCAAATGTATTGTCCCACATACAAACAAATTTTGTTGCATTAAACAGGGCGTAACGAAGATAACAAGAACCACGCTTTTCCATGTGGGAATAACTGCTATCAAGCTGCCCTGACTGATAGGTAGAGGGAGAAAGCCCTGCATAAGCAAGTATTTTATCGGGGGAACTAAAACGGTTGAAGTCTCCAATTTCGGCGATAATCATTGAGCCCATCCGGTAATTGATGCCAGGGATAGAAAGGATTGGGGAGTGAATGCCATCCATAATGGATTTGATGGAGCTTTCTATTTCATTAATCTCTGAACTTAGTTCCTGAATAAGCTTAATTGTATGCTTTAATTCAAGGGATTTAGCGGGCATATTTGAACCTATGGATTATCTGGCGGCATTTCTGATTTCCATAGCTTTTTCCTTGCCATAGCGTCCTTTAGAAGCAGTCCCTAGCAGCTTAGTAAGGTGTGTTAAATGGCAGGAGGCAATCTGAGACGAGGAAGGAAGTTCAGCGAGGAGCGAATAGACAGAAACCATATGGAGTGTAGGTACAAATTTTTCCAGTTCAGGGAAAAGGATGTTAACGAGTCGAGAGACAGAAGTTTTCAGCTTCGCTCGTTCCTTTACCTTATCAAATCTGTATCTGGTTAATGACTTAAGTTCCTCGTTGTGGTAAGATGTGTCTGAGTAGGACTGTAAGTTTACTCCAGACATCATCATAAGAGCAATCGTATGAGCATCCACTTTATCTGTTTTCGTCTGTCTAAGGCTGAGGCTTTTACGGAACAGATTGGTATGTAAAGGGTTGATGACAAAGGTGGGGAGACCTTTATCAATGAGAAATCCTAACAGATTGTAATTGTAGTGTCCGGTGGCTTCTAGTCCTACTTTTACGTTAGAAAAATCATTTGTTAGGGAAGAAATTTTTTGATAGAGGTCATTGAATCCATCCGCACTGTTTGGAATGATAAATGAATTGAAAAGCGCTTCACCTTCTGAATTTGTGATAAAGCAGTCGTGTTTGTCTTTTGCGACATCAATGCCAATGTAAATCATGGCAAATCTCCTTTGAATATATTTGACACTGTTTTAGAACCACAGGCGCTCTCCGCAGTTGTGAACTCGTTCTAAATAAACCGTCATGGGGTATCTAACTGATTAACAATCAAACAAAGAGACTGTGGCTGGACACTTTCTGAAACCATCAAGTGGTAGTGAGGTGACACCAGTCCACAGCATCTTATATATCATAGTCATACCCATAGAAAAGGTAAAGAGAGAGACTATGATAAAAATAGTATTAAGACCTTGGAGAGGGTCTATAAACACTACTACTTTATAATACGAGTGAGGGGATAAAGTGGCTCAAAAAGGAAGCGTAAAGCCGGAGGTAAGATGGAAAAATTTTTGGCGGCAGAATGACCATTTTGCGGATCTGTTTAATGCAGTTTTATTTCAGGGGAAAGAGGTTTTGAAGCCGGAGGCTTTAGAAGAGATAGATACGGATATGTCAGGTATCTTGCAGTTTAAGGAATATGAGGAATCTCTTGTACGGGCGAGGGATGTGGTGAAGAAATCAGCTTTTGGCGTAGAATTTGTGGTTTTTGGCCTGGAGTCTCAACAGAGGATTCATTATGCAATGCCTCTTCGAACGCTTTTGTATGACGGGCTTGGGTATTTGAAGGAGTATCAGGAGCTTGCACATTTTCATAAAGAAGCAAAAGATTTTATGACAAAGGATGAATTTCTTTCAGGAATACGAAAAGAAGACAGACTTCACCCTATTGTGTCTGTTACTGTGTACTATGGAGAACAGAGCTGGGATGGTCCCTTAAGTCTGAAAGATATGATCACAGAAATGCCAAAAGAAATTGAGGAAATATTTTCCGATTACAAATTGAATCTGATACAAGTCAGGGAAAGCCAGCAATACAAGTTTCACAATGAGGATGTGCAGACAGTCTTTGAGATTTCCAGAGAGATTTTTAAAGGAAATTTTCATAAAATATATCAATTGTATCAAAACCGTGAGATAGATGCAGAATTAATCGCTATGATAGGGATGATAACGGATTCCTCAGAACTGATTGGTCAGGGGGAAAACAAGGAGGTGCGGAATATGTGTACAGCGTTGGAAAAATTAAAGAATGAGGGAAGACAAGAAGGCAGACTAGAGGGAATTCAAGAAAGTGTTCGAAAGCTGCTTCAAAAAGGTATCTCTGTTAGAGAAGTGGCAGACCTGTTAGAGCTTACGGAAGCGGAAGTGCTGAAAATTCAGCAGAAATGTTAGAATGTATACGAATATGAGGTATTACAATAGAAAACGTAAAAATATAATTGACAATTAATCCCCTGCTCTATACTAGAAATCATGTAGAAGTTCCAGTATAGAGCAGGGGAATTTTAAAAATTTATTCTATTAGGATTCGAGTGTCAAAAGGGTGCGGCGCACCCGCTCTATCCCATATATTGATGTGCAAACTTGTTTGCAATAACAATATATGGGATGAGCGTAGCACCAAAGGTGCTTTTGACACCCGAATCCTATTAGGAAATTCCTCCGGATTTCCTATAGAATAAAATATAGAGATGTCCACGCAAATGCAAAGGGAATAGGTCGCAAAAGCGACGCATTTGCAGCACAGAATTTCGTTTTACGGAATTCTTTTTATTTTCTCATCAGACATTCTAAAAGTTTATCATTCATTTCTGGTTCCATAAAGCAGAATCGAATATATTTATGATCCAGAAATGGGAAAGTGGAACAGTCCCGGATCATCATTTTTTCCCGGATGGCCCGGTCAAACAATTGGTCGGAGGTCAGATCTTCTGATAAGAGATGTACCAGCATAAAGTTTCCGCTGGGGGGATAAACATGAAAGCGGGGGTCTTTGGAAAAACGCTGATAGATCCGCCTGCGCTCCGAGGCGATTAAATCTCTTGTTTTCTGGATATACTCCGTGTCCTGAAACATGATTTCTCCTGCAGTTACAGCCAGGGAGTTGATGGTCCAGGGATTTTTCCTGGTGTTGACAGATTTGATGAAGTCTCGGTTTCCGGTAACTGCATATCCCAGGCGCAGTCCTGGAGCGGCAAAAAATTTGGAGGTTCCCCGCAGAATTACAATGTTATTATAAAAGCTGGTCAAGGGAATTGAGGTGATCTCCTCATAGTGATCCGCGAACTCCACATAAGTCTCATCTACCATCACAAAGATATCATATTGTTTACAGACGTCTAAGATTTGGCGCATTTGTTTTCGGGGAATTGCCCCGGAAGTTGGATTGTTGGGATTGCAGATCACAAGGAGGTCAATGTTTTCATTTAACTGTGAGGTGAAATGTTCAAGATCCAGCGCAAAATCCAGTGATTCCTGCAGGGGATAGTAGAGGCAGGCTCCTCCCCCTAAAGAGATCTCACGTTCATACTCAGAGTAGGTAGGGCCTATGATCAAGGCTTTTTGGGGATGTTCGATCTGAATGAACAAAGAAATCAGTTCGGTGGAGCCATTTCCCATAATAATATTTTCATAATCGGTATCTGCATAATCGGCAATGCATTTGCGCAGCGTCAGGTATTCCCGATCAGGATAGGTGCTGATATCGTCAATGTGATTCGCCAGGGTTTCCCGCAGAAGAGGAGAAATCCCAAGGGGATTTACATTGGCGCTGAAGCTGGTGATCTCTTCTTTTTTAATTCCGTAGATCTGTTCAATTTTTTCTAAATCACTTCCGTGAAAATGGTCTTTGTGCTGAAGCATAATTTCCTCCAAAAAATCTTTGTCCTGTGCATTTACACAGGCTCTTGAATAGTTTATAATTAATGCAATTGATTTTATTATAACGAATACTGATAAAAAAGCAACTACAAAGCAGGTGAGAATTTGCAAAAGAGATTAGAGGAACTGGCAGCGGGAACTTGGGGCCGGGATTCTTCCATTCTTCAATTTTCTGTGGAAGAGCTGAATTTTGAAATTGTGGAGGGAAAAGATTACACAGGTGAGTTTTGGATCGAGAGCGTCAGTGGCGTGCCGGTGAGAGGCGTCGTCTGTTCTACAAGTCCAAGAATGGAATGCCAGCAGCCGGAATTTCAGGGAGAAAAAATTAAACAGACATTTAAGTTTCATAGCGAAGGATTATTAGAAGGGGACTCACAGAAAGGTCATCTTCATATTATCAGCAATCAGGGAGAATATGAACTGCCCTTTTTTGTATCTGTTTCCAACAATTATGTGGACAGTGCAGAAGGCAGGATCAAGAGTATGTTTGAATTTGCCAATCTGGCTCAGAATTCCTATGAGGAAGCAGTAAAAGTATTTGGAAAACCAGAATTTATAAATATCTTTAAGCCTCAGGAAACCCAGGAGCGGATGATTTATCAGATGTTAAAACGCAAGCCATGTACGATGGCTCAGGTGGAGGAATTTCTGATTGCAGTCAAGAAAAAACAGCGGATTTCTTTTCAGATTGAGGAAGCTCAGCGGGAATTTTTTAAGGTACAGGAAGATTTGAAACAGCATATTACGCTGAAAAAAGATGAATGGGGATATATTTCCATCGAGATGACCAGCGATGTGGAATGGCTGCAGCCGCTGAAACGGGTGATCACTTCTGGAGATTTTGTGGGAAGCCGGGCGCTGGCAGAATATTTGATTGCAGCAGAACATCTGCACGCTGGTAAAAATTTTGGCAGGATCACCTTTCAGACGCCTTTCCAGAAAAAACAGGTGGAGATCTGCATCCAGCAGGGAGAGGCAGAACGAGAATGTACCCCTCTGTCTGTGAAAAAAAAGCAGGCAGAGTTGGTAAATCTGTATCTTGCATTTGGCGTGCGCAAGATTGTGACAGGCGTATGGGCGAAGCAGAGTATCAAAAAACTGGATGAATTGTTGGAAGAGGAGCCAGATAATCTTTGGTATCTGCTGGCAAAAGCTCAGGTTTTTTTGGTAAATAGGCAGAGACAGGAAGGGGAGTGGGCACTGAATGATTTTCCCAAATATAAAGTGGACAAGGAGTCTCCTCTGTATGGATATTATCTGTATCTGTGTACTTTGCGGGAGCCAGAGCCTGTCTATGTGAATAAATTGACCAATAAGATCCGGGAGATCTATCACAAGAATCAGGAAAATAATCTGCTTTTGTGGATCTTGCTGTTCTTGGATGAAGAGATGAATTACAGCAAGGGAAGGAAGTTAGAGATTATTGAGCATCAGATTGCTCAGGGAGGAGAGAGCCCGTCTCTTTATCTGGAAGCCTATCGAATTCTGGCCAAAGAGCCTTTTTTGATGTATCGGGCGGATTTGTTTACCCGAAAAGTGCTGAACTGGACGGTAAAACAGAAAGCTCTTACCCGGCCGATGGCAGAACAGGTCTGTCAGATGGTTCCAGAGATTCCATCCTATCATCCTATCTGGTATCGGATTCTGTCAGCCTGTTATGAAGTTTATCCGGAAAAAGAAATGCTGCAGGCAGTCTGCGGATACTGTATGAAATGGAACCGTTATGGTACGGAGTACTGGAAATGGTATGACCTGGGGATCGGAGAGGAGCTGCGTTTAGCAGGGATCTATGAGGCCTGGATGCTCTCTGCGGAAAGAAAGCAGTTGAAAAAGATTCCAAAGCCGGCGGTGATCTACTTTCAGTATAACCACAGTCTTGCTTATCGTCCCCAGGCCAGACTTTACCGCGCTATGATTGAGCATAAAGCTGCCTGGAAAAATAATTATCAGCATTACAGAAAAAATATGGAAGAGTTTGCATTGAAACAGCTTCGGGCAGGCAGGATGGACAAGGAGATTGCTCCGGTCTATCAGGAGGTTCTGACCCCTGATATGATCACCGAAGAACTGATAGAACCTTTATCTAAAATTTTGTTTGTCCACAAGGTCACCTGCAGCGATACAGGGACTTTGCGTCTTGTGGTGAGACAGAATCCTCTCAAACAGGAACAGATCATTCCCCTGCACCATGGCATGGCATATGTCAATCTGTACAGCAGTACATACCAGATGATGCTGGAAGATTCCAGAGGAAATCGTTTTCTGCCCAAAGAAGAACTGTCTGTAGTTCCGCTGCTGGACTGTGAAAAATTTTTGAAAAAAGGAGTAGCGGAAGCAAAAGAGAAGATGCCATTCCTTTTAAAATATTTTGATGGAAAGAAGATTTGGCAGACTTATGAAAAGGAGGATGTACCCTATCTTCAGTTTTTGATAGAATCGGATCGAATCAGCCAGGAATATCGAGAAGAGCTGCGTCCCCAAATGGTGGCATACTTTTACTATAATTATACGGGAGAGGAACTGGATGAATTCCTGCTCTCTCTGTCATTTCGTGGAGTAAAACAGAAGGCCAGAGAAAAGATCATGGAACTTTTGGTGGCAAGGCGCCATTATAAACGGGCTTATGAGTTACTATTGTCCTATGGATGTGAGAGTATTTCGGCTCCCAAACTGGTGTACGTGATCTGTCATCGGATGGAGGATCTGGACGATACGGAACCAGATGAATTTCTGCTGGGGTTATGCCGCAATGTATTTTTGCGCGGAAAGTACAACGAACGTATCTTAAACTATATGTGCCAGCATTTTTATGGAAATATGGAAGAGATGGCTCAGCTGTGGCAGGCAGCCTGTGATTTTGAACTGGATACTTATGGTCTGGAGGAACGTTGCCTGATACAGTTTTTGTATACAGGAGATTTTTCAGCCAGCATAGAAAAAATTTTTGAGAGCTATAGTGAAAATCTAGGAAGAGAAATTGTGATCTTTGCATACCTTTCCTGGATGGCGCACCAGTTTGTCACCAAAGATGCTGTTGTGTCAGATTATGTATTTCAGAAAATTTTCTGGCTGCTAAAAGAGAAACAGGAGCTGAACCAGGTGTGCAGACTGGGATTTTTAAAGTGGTGTAGTTCTGGAAATACGCTGACGGAAGAGCAGATGCAGGCTGCGGAACAGATTCTTGCGGAACAGATTTCTCATGGAATCTATTTTTCCTTTTATCAAATGCTGCCTTCTAAGTTTGCCGGTATGCATCTATATCATGACAAGGTATTTTTAGAATATCGGACAGATCCAGAAATGAAAGTAAGGATCAGCTACCTTCCGGTGGGACATTCTGATTATGTGGAAGAGGAATTACGGCCTATGTATCAGGGAATTTTTGTAAAGGAATTTCTGGTGTTCTATGGGGAAAAGATTCCATATTATATCAAGGAAGAGCGGGAGGGAGCCTGGGTTGTGACAGAAAGCGGACAGGTACAGAACCATGAGCTTTGTACCAATGCAGAGGGCAGCCGTTATGATCTGCTGAATGATATGATGGTGAGCTGGCAGATGAAAGATGAGGTTACTCTTTTGGAACGTCTGGATACTTATGGCAAAATGGATGGGTTGGTAAAAGAGCAATTTACGATTTTATAAAGGCAGGTGAGACAAGTGAAGCCAGCATCAGGCGAATGGTATATCGGAATAGAATTAGGAAGCAAGTGGACCCAGATCAGTGCATATCATGGAAAGATGACGGAACCTGAGACAAAAAGCACTGTGACTGGAGCAGAGCTGTATCGCATACCGACAGCCATCTGCAAACGGAAACTTACGGGGAAATGGTGTTTTGGAGAAGAGGCCAGCCGGATTGCTGAGAGCAAAGAGGGAATCTATGTGGATTATCTGCTGGACCGGGCGTTAAAAGGGGAAACGGTACGGATGGACAAGGATTACCAGGCAGAAGATCTGCTGCTGGTATTTCTGCGGAAAGTACTGCGCATCGCTCTTCCTGCAAAAGGCGTGGAGGGTGTGACAAAATGCGTATTTTCAATTCCAGAAGTGACAGAAGAATGGGTGAATTTGCTGGAAAGAATGGCAAAAGCGCTGGAATTTCGTGAGGAACAGATTACGATTCAGGACCACCGGGAAAGTTTTTACGCCTATGTGGTGTGCCAGGATCCAGGGCTCTGGCAGTACGACTCTATGCTTTTTTCCTGTAATGGAGAAGAGATCTGGATGAAACAGCTCTCCTGTAATAAAAAGACAAAGCCTCAGATTGCGGAAGTGGAAGAAGTATGTCTGGGAAAACTGCCGGAAGATGTGAAGGAATGGGATCTGGCCTTTGCACGTATGCTGCAGGATGGGATGTCAGGCAGAATTGTATCTTCAGTATACTTGATTGGCAGTGGATTTGAGGGGGATTGGATGAAGGAATCCCTCAAGGTTATCTGCCGTGGAAGAAGGGCTTTTCAGGGAAAGAATCTGTATACCAAAGGAGCTTGTTATTCTGGTATGATGGAGATTCATCAGGAACAAGCGGACACCGTGTATTTTTGTGAATATAAAATAGAAGAGCATACGTTTATAAAAGTAATCAAAGGAGATGAGACTTACTTTTATCCTTTGCTGGAGGCAGGAAAGAACCGGCATCAGGTGAAAAAGAATCTCCGTATCCTTCTGGAAGGAGAGCCGCTGCTGGAGCTTTGGGTACAGAAGCCAGGAAGCCGGGAAGCTAAGATTGAAAGTCTGGAACTTTCTGAACTGCCGGTATCTGAGACGGAGCGGTGTCGTTTGGCTCTATCCCTTTTTTCCGGAGAAGAAGGCAGTATTCTGTTAAATATACAGGATATGGGCTGGGGAGAGCTTCACCCCGGAAGCGGCAGAGAGTGGGAATATGAAATTGGATGAGAATCAATGAATGTAAAAGAGGAAACAGCCCATGAGCAGAGTATGGTTATGTGAGGAAACCACAGCAGAATATCCTTTTTTTCTGGAGGAAGAGCGGGTAAACCTGTATTCTTTTGAAGAATTGTGTTATTATCTATACCAGAATACAGGTGTGCTGGAAGAAAGTTTTTTCAATGAAAAATTATGTCAATGGTTAGAAGAAGAGCTGGGGCAGCAGAAACTTGCCCAACATCTTAGACAGGGCATTGAACAAGAAAAGAGCGGCTGCTGGTGTATGGAACAGATTCTGAAAGCAAGCGGACTGTACCGTTCCGAAGAGCTGCAGAATGCACGAAATACTGCCGCAAGGATGGAAGAGAAAACTCCTTTGGAGCGGGCGAAACTTCGGGGAGACCGGTTTTTGAAGGCAGAAAAATATCGAGATGCCATTGCAGAGTACCGAAAGATTTTAAACCATACAGAGGAACAGGACAGTTTGGAAATTCTTGGACGAATCTGGCATAATATGGGGACTTCTTATGCCAGGCAGATGTTGTTTGCTCAGGCGGCAGATTGTTATGGGAAAGCTTATGAAACCGGACAGAACCAAGAGAGCAGAGAAGCTTATCTTTTGGCTCTTCTATACAGAGAAAACCAGAGAGTAAAAGCAGAGACAGACAGATTCGCGCAGTTCAAGCAAGAACTAGAAGAGAAGAAACAATCTGGCGACCGTACTGGTTATGAGAGAACATTAGAAAATATGTTGCAGAATCTTAGAACAGAATATAGGAAAAGTGTATAAAATGGGATTATTCAGAAAAAAACGAAAACCAAAATATGTGGAAGACATTCTGGAATTTGAAGGGGAGATACAGTCTGGCCCGGAATACCCAAAAGAGGGAGAGAAAAAGGGCGGCGAAAAAAAAGAGAAAAAAAGTATTGCAGCAGAATACTGTGAACAGATCATGGTTGCCGCAAAAAATTTAGAAGAGACCAAACGGGAATACAAGATGGTCACGGATTATCTGACAGATATCCAAAATATTGAAAACCTGCCGGATACAGAGGTAGGTAAAATTCAGGAAATTGCACAGAACGTAGTAAATCTGAGCAATTCCAGAGATGCCTATCTGAACAAGGCAAAAACCATCTCCGATGCGCATTTTGCCCAGATGGAACAGCTGGAATTAGAAATGCCAGATATTATCAAACGGTTGAAAGAAAATGAAGAATATCAGACTATGGTGAAACGTGACATGCAGTATTTAGAAGGAGAGAGAGAAGAGTGGCGTTATTACTTAGAATCTCTTGAAAAAGAGAAAAAAATCCTTCATAGGTCTCTGTATGGACTGATTGGCTTTTTTGCAGTGGCGGTGATTACAATTATCATATTAGGAAATGTCCTGAAATTCGATATTCTCATGCCCTTTGTCATTGCCGCTTTGGCTACAGGAGCAGTTGGAGGGCTTATTGTGCTCCGTCTTCAGAATGATGAATTAGGAATCCGCAAATCCCAGGCAAATATCAACCGGGCTATTGTATTGTCCAACAAGATAAAGTTTAAATATGTGAATGTGACAAATGCGGTAGATTATGCCTGTGAGAAATACAATGTAAAAAACGCCTATGAATTGACTTATGTCTGGGATCAATATTTAGAAGCTGTGAAGGAACGGGAAAAGTATCAGCGCACCAATGATGATCTGGAATACTTTAATGATAAGCTGGTCCGCCAGCTTCACAGATATCATCTCTACGACGCCAGAGTCTGGGTGCATCAGGCAAAGGCGCTGCTGGATAAAAAGGAGATGGTGGAAGTAAAACATGATCTTTTAGTAAGACGCCAGAAACTTCGGGAGGGTATGGAAAGTCAGGTAGACAGTATTCGAAATGCCAGAAAGGAAATTGAAACACTGATAAAAGGAAGTCCGGGAGGCAGAAGAGAGATTAAAGAGATTTTGGATTCTGTGGACCAGATCTGCGGGTTAAGGTGAGTCTTCCGTGAGAAAATGCATCTGATTCGGTAATTGAAACAGCCGTCTTGCGTTACCGCAAAACGGCTGTTTCTGTTTAGATACGTTAAAGATCGAGGAAAAACCAATGATTTTGTTTTTATTTCCGGCAGTCAAATGCGGGATTTGCAGCATAGAAGTTCTTCGAATCCAGATGATCCTGAACCATGCGCAGTCCTTCACCAAAACGCTGGAAATGTACAATTTCTCTTGCCCGTAGGAAACGGATAGGATCGGCAACTTCTGGATCTTTGACCAGACGAAGGATATTGTCGTAAGTACTGCGTGCCTTCTGCTCTGCGGCAAGGTCTTCCGTCAGATCAGTGATGGGATCTCCTTTGGATTGGAATTCACAGGCATTGAAGGGAATTCCGCCGGCAGCCTGAGGCCAAAGGGCCAGGGTGTGGTCCACATAGTATTTATCAAAACCGGAAGCCTTGATTTCTTCCGGAGACAAATCTTTTGTCAGCTGATAGACAATGGTGCAGATCATTTCCATATGGGCCAGTTCTTCTGTACCTACAGAAGCAGCGGTAATGTTCCACTTACCGTATCCCAGGACAAGCATGATACGGCTGGCTCTTTGATACAAATCTTTCTAAGGCAATACCTTTCTCATCGGCCATTTTAGCTGCCGTTTCGATAATTTTTCTCTTATCTAAACCTGATTTCATATTGACGCCTCCCGATTTCTGAATGGGCTGATTGTATTAGTTATACATATCAGTTTAAATATCCAATGTCAGTATAGATTATAATTTAGGGTGTTTTCGTGGTATTTTTGGTAGATAGGTTGTTTTTTTGGCGATTTAATTTATAATGTATTGTATTTAGATATAAAGATCTGGAGGTTGATATGAAGTATAATGAAAAACAAATATTTCGGAAATCAAGTATTGACCGTGTTTCTTCTCCCGAACAGCTAAATGATTATATCCGCGTATCCAATCCGGGCGTATGGATGGTGCTGGCGGCGGTGATTATTTTTCTGGCAGGGGTATGCGTCTGGGGGATTTTTGGGCGTCTTGAAAGCAAGATACTTTCTGCGGGGACGAGCGAAAACGGCATTTTTATCTGTTATGTTACGGAGGAAGACGTCGCTAAGATTAAAACGGGAATGCTGATAAAGGTAAACGGCAATGATTTCGTTGTTTCTGAAATTGCCGAAATGCCGATTGCTGTAAACGCGGATATGGATCCCTATTTGATGCATCTCGGAGGTTTTTCCGAGGGCGAGTGGAGGTATGAGATATTTGCAGATGTGGATATTCCAGACGGTACATACAAGACTGAAATCGTTACAGAAAGCGTATCGCCGATGTCGTTTATACTGTATTGAGAGGTGAGTCTGAAGATGGGTACGAAAAAGATAAAACAGCCTGTCAGAAACGGCAAGGTGAAAGTTCCTGTGGTAATGCAGATGGAAACACTGGAATGCGGCGCAGCTTCTCTCACGATGATCCTTGCATATTACGGAAAATGGATACCCCTTGAGCAGGTACGCGCTGACTGCGGCGTATCGCGTGACGGTTCCAAC
>JAAWBG010000028.1 GCA_022792535.1 Lachnospiraceae bacterium | reverse complement strand
TAAAGCGGCGGACGCTGCCTGGCTGCGGGAGACTGCTATCAGCCAGAATATTGCCAACGGAGATACACCGGGATATAAGCGTCAGGATGTGGATTTTCAGGGTGCACTCCAAAGAGAACTTGGGAAGATGAAATATGTTTCTTTAGATGAAAAGGTAAGTAATATTCATTTGGACCATCTGGATGCGCAGATATATACAGATATAGAGAATTATTCCTATCGTCTGGATAAGAACAGTGTAGACCCGGAGCAGGAATATGCCGAGCTTGCGTCTACCAGAATCAATTACAATGCATTGATTGACAGTATGACCAGTGAATTTCAGAGAATCAAGAGTGTGATCAAGTAAACTTAGAATGCCAGAGGAAGTGGAGGAAAGAGTATGTCATTATTTCAGTCATTTAATATTAATACGTCAGCCTTGACTGCACAACGGTTTCGTATGGACGTGATTTCTGAAAATGTTGCAAATGTAACGACTACCAGAACAGAAGATGGAACTCCATACACGCGAAAAATTGTAACTTTTCGTGAAAAGAAGGTGACGCCATTTAGTAAGGTTCTGAGTAATACCCAGGAAGCATATCTTGGAAATGGAGTAAAAGTGGCCAAGGTTTCTGACGATACAGAGAGCGAATATGTGATGAAGTATGATCCGTCTCATCCAGATGCAGATGAGAATGGATATGTGTCCTATCCAAATGTAAATATCATCACAGAAATGACAAATATGATAGACGCCAGCCGTTCTTATGAAGCGAATCTCACTGCTTTTGAGACCAGTAAGGCGATTGCGTTAAAAGGGTTGGAATTAGGAAAATAATCAGAGAATAAATAGCGTCAAGGAGGCTTTTTGAGATGGATATATCGGCATTGAGCAATATTACATCGAATTATATTAAAAATGCAGCGTTGGAAAGCGGACAGCTTACAGTGGCAGACAAAGGATTCGAAGGTGTGCTTCAGTCAGCGATGGATATGGTAAATGAGGCCAATGATGCACAGAATAAGGTAGAAGAGGCAGAAATGCAGTTTATGCTGGGTTATGCTACCAATACCCATGATCTGTTGGCAATGCAGGAGAAAGCAGATATCGCTTTGAATTATACCATAACAGTCAGAGATAAGATGGTAGAAGCGTATAAAGAGATTATGAATATGCAGATTTAGATCTGATGATTGTATTTGAGTATTCCCACGGTGAATAAGGGACAGGTCATTACATAGGAGTGGGATGGGTAGGAGAGACACATGCAGGAGAGGATTAGAGAGATTCCAAAGAGGATATTGGAATGGTGGAATAAATTTTCAGTAAAACAGAAAACATTGATTGCAAGTATTACAATCGTGGTTTTAATTGGTCTGGGGATTGTCGTTAAAGTGTTGACAACACCTACTATGGTGCCCATAAGAAGCTGCGTAGATACGAAAGAGGCCGCGCAGGTAAAAGAATTGCTGACGGGAGAAGACATCAAATATGAGGTCTCGGATGACGGCCTTAATTTTTCAGTCAGAACAGAAGATCAGGCAAATGCAGCAATTTTGCTGGGAGAAAATGGAATCCCGGCGTCTTCTTATGATATAAATAATGTATTTGAAGGCGGATTCAGTAATACAGAATCAGATAAGAGTAAAAAATATCAGCTTTATATGGAAAAGCAGCTGGAGGAAGATCTGGAACAGTTAGACGTTGTTAATTCTGCTACAGTGAATCTGAGTATGCCGGTAGATGATGGAACAGTTCTGGCATTGGAAGAGGATTCTTATGCGGCCGTTACCTTATCTCTGTCCGGTGAGATGGATGAAGAGATGGCTGCAGGATTGGCGAGATGGATTGCAACAGCCATTGGAAACAAGGGAACGGATGATATTTCTATCATAGATTCCACTGGAAATATGCTGTTTTCCGGCGGAGATTCTGCTACAACAATGGGAGCTGCAACCACACAGCTTTCCTATAAGAACAAAGCAGAGAGCATGGTAAAGAGCCAGGTCAAAGACGTCATGATGGGAACGAATATGTTCAATAATGTTTCTGTTGGTTTGAATTTGGATGTGAATTTCCGGGATACCAAGGAAACTACCCACAGACAGTATACAGAAGATGGCTCTGAGCATGGACCGGTTGCCAGCAGAAGACAGTATGAGCAGGAGACGACTGGAGGCGTAGGAGGAGTTCCAGGTACAGATACTAACGACGATGATACTGGATATATGTTAGAAGATGAAGCAGTTTCTAGTCAAAGTACCACAGAGTTAAATGAAGTATATAATAATAATGAACAGATTACAGAGGTTACAGGCGGTGTAGGAGAGATCAACTACGAAAATTCTTCTGTGAGTGTAGTAGTCAGCCAATATCGGAATTACAATGAAGATGCCCTTCGGGCAAGCGGACAGCTGGATGACATGACTTTTGACGAGTTTGTAGCTGAAAACCGTGAGAGAGTGAGAATGGATCTGGATGACGAGTTTGTACAGATGGTAGCAAGGGCCACAGGATTTCCAGAAGAAAATGTTATGGTAGTGGGATATGAAGTACCCTTTTTTGAATATTCGGACAACAGCGGACGTGGTGTGATTGATTATCTGCCGGTGGCAATTGCAATCATGATCATGATTATGCTGGGATATGTAGTATTCCGCAGTACCAGAAGAGAGCAGCAGGCTGTGGAAGTGGAACCAGAGCTTTCCGTAGAATCGCTGCTGGCATCCACAAAAGAAGCAGAAGAAGATGCACTGGAAGATATTGGATTTTCGGATAAATCAGAGACTCGCGTTTTAATAGAAAAATTTGTGGATGAGAATCCGGAAGCGGTGGCTTCACTGTTGCGAAATTGGTTGAACGAGGAGTGGGAATAGAGTTATGGCAAATTCAGAAGAGTACAATGGCGTCCAAAAGGCGGCGATTTTGCTGATCGCGTTGGGACCAGAAAAATCAGCTTCCATATTCAAACACCTGAAGGAAGAAGAAATTGAAGAGTTGACATTGGAAATTGCCAATACTCGGAGTATTTCTCCTCAGACAAAAGAAGATGTCTTAAATGAGTTTTACCAAGTTTGTCTGGCACAACAGTACATTGCAGAGGGTGGTATTGGATATGCAAAGGAATTGCTGGAAAAAGCTTTAGGAGAGGAAAAGGCACAGGGAGTGATCTCCAAATTAACAGCTTCTCTGCAGGTGCGTCCGTTCGAGTTTGTGCGTAAGACAGATCCGGCACAATTGCTGAATTTTATACAGGATGAGCATCCTCAGACAATTGCCATGATCTTATCCTATCTGTCGGCAGGTCAGGCAGCTATGATTATCGGCTCCTTACTGCCGGAGAAGCAGGCAGATGTGGCAAAACGTATTGCGTTGATGGATCGGACTTCACCGGATGTAATTAAGGAAGTGGAACGAGTGTTAGAACGAAAACTTTCTACATTGGTAAATCAGGATTATACAATTGTAGGCGGTGTAGACGCAATTGTTTCTATTTTAAATACGGTAGACCGTTCTACAGAAAAACATATTATGGAAACTCTTGAAATTGAAGAACCTGAATTGGCAGATGAGATCCGTAAGAAGATGTTCGTATTCGAGGATATCCTTCTTTTGGACGATCGTGCAATCCAGCGTGTATTGCGGGATGTAGACAATAACGATCTAGGGGTGGCTCTAAAGGCAGCCAACGAAGATGTTCAGAATGTGATCTTTAAAAATATGTCCAAACGTCTGGCGACTATGATCAAAGAAGATATGGAATTTATGGGACCGGTGCGTATGAAGGACGTAGAGGAAGCACAGCAGAAGATTGTAGGTATTATACGTAAACTGGAAGATTCTGCAGAAATTGTAATCTCCAGAGGTGGAGGTGACGAGATCGTTGTCTAATTTGTATAAGCAGCGGCTGATTGTTTCCAATGGAAATGGCGCCAGGGTGATCAATTCCAATGATAAAATAGAAGCGAGAATGCAGGAACTGAGAAAAGAAATGGCTCAGAGTCTGTTTCTTCAGCAGTCAGAAGATGGATTTGTGGAAGGCCTGCAGATGGAATTGGTGGATGCAGTGCCGAAAGAGGAAGAGATTTCTCCTGAAGAGATTTTACAGCAGGCCCAGGAAGAATCAGAGACTATGATTGCCGAAGCCAGACAGCAGGCGGAGACAATTCTTGCCGAAGCCAGACAGCAGGCGGAGACAATTCGAAAACAGGCGGAAGAAGCTGGATATGAAAATGGATATGGAACAGGTCTTCAGTCTGGGAATGAGAAGGCAGAAGCAGAACTGCAGATCAAAAGAGGCCAGTTAGAAGAGGAGCAGCGTCAATTAGAAGAAGAGTACAGACAGAAGATAGATGAATTGGAACCTTATCTGGTAGACATTGTGGCAGAGGTGTTTGAAAAGGTATTTCATGTACAGTTTGACGATACCAGGGAAATTTTGATCTATTTGATCCAGCAGACTATTTTAGGAGCTGAGGGAACGAAGGATTTTCAGGTAAGGGTAAGCTTGAAAGATTATGAGTTTGTGGAAAATCACAAAAGCGAGATTACAGAACAGGTTGGAGATGCTGTTCATGTGGAGATCATGGCGGACACCAGTTTAAAAGAGAGACAGTGTATGATTGAGACAGATTCCGGAATCTTTGATTGCGGTACAGACCTTCAGTTAGATAATCTGATCAAGGCGCTGCGGTCATTAAGTTTGTGAGGAAGAAATATCGTGACGTATAATTTGGATAAATATTATCAATTGGCAGATAAAAATTATTATAGACATCTGGGAAAAGTGGTAAAAATTGTAGGACTTACGATTGAATCTGTGGGACCAAATGCCAAATTGAATGACTTATGCCGAATCATTATCGACAAGAACAGGGATATTTCCATTATGGCAGAAGTAGTTGGCTTCCGAGATAAAAGACTGCTTCTGATGCCTTACGAGAGTGTAGAGGGATTGGGCGTAGGATGTATCGTAGAGAATACGGGACATCCTTTGTCTGTTTATGTAGGCGAAGAGATGCTGGGACATACCCTGGATGGTATGGGAAGGCCTACGGATATGGAAGAGCTGGTTTTGCGGGAAGAGTATCCAGTGGATGCGGCTCCGCCGGACCCCATGGAACGTGAGATTATCAATGAAGTGCTTCCCTTAGGCGTAAAAGCAGTAGATGGTCTGATCACTGTAGGAAAAGGACAGAGAATTGGTATTTTTGCCGGTTCTGGTGTGGGAAAAAGCACTTTACTTGGCATGTTTGCAAGGAATACCAGAGCAGATATCAACGTAATTGCATTGATTGGAGAGCGTGGAAGGGAAGTGCGGGAATTTATTGAACGAGATATGGGCGAGGAAGGAATGCGCCGGTCTGTGGTAATTGTGGCAACTTCTGACCGTCCGGCTCTTTTGCGTAGAAATGCTGCCAAGACGGCCACAGCTATAGCAGAGTATTTTCGGGATCAGGGGAAAGATGTGCTATTGATGATGGATTCCCTGACGCGTTTTTCCATGGCCCAGAGAGAAATTGGACTTGCATCCGGGGAACCGCCGGTAACCAGGGGATATCCCCCCAGTGTGTATTCTGAAATGCCAAAGCTCTTAGAACGGGCAGGCAATTCTGACAAAGGCTCCATTACTGGCTTATATACTGTCTTGGTAGATGGAGATGATTTTAACGAACCGATTACAGATACAGCTAGAAGTATTTTAGACGGGCATATTATGCTGGATCGAAAGCTGGCCCATAAAAATCATTATCCAGCGATTGATGTACTGCAGAGTATTTCCCGTGTTATGAGTTCCATTGCAGGCAGCGACCATAAAGAGGCAGCCGGAAAACTGAAAAATGTAATGGCAACTTATCAGGAAGCTGAGGATTTGATCAATATTGGCGCATATAAAGCAGGGTCAAACAAGAATATTGACTATGCCATAGAAAAGATTGATGCAGTAAATGAATTTTTACTACAGGAGACTCATGATAAGTTTTCTTTTGAGGAAATCATGAGTATGTTGGAGGGGCTCTTTTAAATTATGGCAAAGTTTACATATAAAATGCAGAATATTCTGGATGTGAAATATAAGCTGGAAACCCAGGCCAAAACTTCTTTTTCTCTTGCAGCCCACAAGCTGAATCAGGAAGAGGAGAAACTGGATGGTTTGAATCGGCGCAAACGGGAATATGAGCTGCAGGCAAGGGAATTGGTGACAGATAAATTAGACTTTCAGGAGATAAAAATGAACCGGATTGCCATTGAAAATATGAAAGGAGCGATTCGGAATCAGGTGGTGGCTGTTCATGTGGCGGAACGTAATTTAGAAAGTGCAAGACAGCGGCTGCAAGATGTGATGACAGAACGAAAAACCCATGAGATTTTGCGGGAAAAGGCCTTTGATGAATTCAAAAAAGAGCTGGAAAAAGAAGAGAGCAAGGCAGTGGATGAACTGGTAAGTTTCACTCATAATCATGCCCAGGAAGAATAAGGTGGTGGATGCTATGGCAGATGTAGTAGATTCTTTTGAACAGGAAGAAGCAGGTTTAGATAAAAAAGCAAAGAAAAAGGCAGAAAAGGCGAGAAAGAAAGAAGAAAAAAAACAGCGGAAAGCAGAAAAGAAGCAGATGCAGGAAGAGGCGCCGGAGGAAGAAGAAAGCGGCGGAAGTAAAGTGGCGGTGATTATTGCCACCATTGCCTTTATTGTGATCTGGCTGGCTATTTTAGCTCTTGTAATTAAGATGGACATCGGCGGTTTTGGCTCTACGGTACTGCAGCCTATTTTAAAAGATGTTCCTTATATTAATAAGATTTTGCCAGAGAGCACAGAGGAGCCTGTAGTAGATGCGCAATATCCCTACACAACTTTAGAGGAGGCCATCAATCGTATCAAAGAACTGGAGGTGGAGCTTTCCGAGGCGCAGTCTAAGTCAAAAGGAAGTTCTGATAATGTGGCGCAGCTGGAAGCAGAAGTTGCAAGATTGAAAGAATTTGAGAATGAGCAGTCTGCTTTTGAGGAAGAGAAAACGAAATTTTATAAAGAGGTTGTGTTCAATGAGAATGCACCCGATATATCTGAATATAAAGCATATTATGAAAGTATTGATCCTGCAAATGCAGAAGTATTGTATAAACAGGTAGTACAGCAGCAGGAGGCAGACGCTGAGATTCAGACTTATGCCCAGACTTATGCAGACATGAAGCCCAAGCAGGCGGCTGCAATTATGGAAGCAATGCAGGATAATCTAAAACTGGTAGTGAAAATCTTAGAGAATATGGATACCGATGCAAGAGGTAAGATCTTGGCTGCGATGGATGCTGAGGTGGCGGCAAGAATTACCAAGATGATGGAACCGTAAGTAATATGTTTATAAGATACATAGCTTTTGTATTTCGCAATTGATTTTCCGATACTAAAAAGTCTTGCTGTCTTTGGCAGCAAAGACATCCTGCACAAAAAGTGTTCTTATCACAGAGTGATGAGAGCCTTTTGGCATGATAATGGCTGTGTATAAGCACCTTAGCGTATGATAAAACAATCCGGTTATAGGGTTCCGAAAGGAATCATATAATAAATAATCAAAAAGAAAGGAGGAGAGGAGATTGACAAACAAGATATCTCAGGTCATGGCCCTTATGCGCAGTTCAGAGCTGTCAGGGACCCAGAAAAATGGAATGCAGGGAAGTGATCCTCTTTTTGGCACTTTGCTGAGTCAGAATCAGGCTGCAGGAAATGAGAAACAGAATATGTTTTCCTGGAACAGCAATTTGAATCAAACCTTGAAAGTCAATGATGCAAACCAGACCGCATATGTCAAAGAGACATCGAAAAACGGATATCGGGAAAACGCTTTTGTGAAAAATGATAATTCTGATATTCAGAGTAAACTGCCGGAAGATGTAGATGAGAAATTGCAGACTTTTGAGGAAAAAGTAACAGAGGCGGTAGCCGAGGAACTGGGAGTCACAGAGGAAGAAGTCAAGGAGGCCATGGAAGCTTTGGGACTTACAGTACTGGATCTCACAGACAGCTCAAAACTGGCAGGTCTTGTGATGGAATTGACAGGCAGTGAAGAGGTAGGAGAGTTGCTTTTGAGTGAAGGATTCCAGCAGATTTTGAAAGGAATTGGAGCTTTGACAGAGGATCTGATGGCACAGTTAGAGCTTACGCCGGAAGAAATGACACAGTTTTTAGAACAGTGGAATATGGCAGAAGATCAAGGGACAGCAGAGATTTTGCCTCAGACACCAGAGCTTGAGACACCACAGACTGGAATGGAAAATGTTTTTGTGGAAACTCCAGCTGCAAAGGCAGAAGAAACCGTAGAGATTTTACAGACTGCTACTGCAGAGAATCAGCAAGTCCAAAATGAGAATCCAGAGGTTGTAAAAAATCCAGAGGAATCAGACCAGGAGGGCCAGATTCAGGTGGTGAAAGAGCAGGAACAGAATCCAGAAGAGACAGGCCAGGATTCCCAAGAAGAATCTTTGGATAAATCTCTCACAGACACTGCAAAAGATATGGGCTCAAAAAATACTGGAAAGACAGAACATTCTCAGAGCCATGTCACATATCAGACTACGGCCCAGACTGTGAATCAAGGACAGGCAGTGGAAATTACCCAGACCATTGTTCAGACCAGAATAAACGTCGAGGATATCATGCGCCAGGTAAGCCAGATGACAAAAATTATGGTCAGTCAGGCAGAATCTTCTATTGAGATGCAGTTAAATCCTGCGAATTTAGGAAAAGTTTATTTGCAGGTAATATCCAGAGAAGGCGTGATTACCGCTCAGCTTGCGGCTCAGAATGAGGCTGTAAAAGAAGCTTTGGAGAGTCAGGTTGCCATGCTGCGGGAAAATATGAATCAGCAGGGAATCAAGGTAGAGGCGATTGAAGTGACCATTGCCAGTCATGAATTTGAGCGTAATCTGGAAGAAAATCAGCAGAATCCTGCAAGAGATCAGCAGGAAGCAGAGGCAGAAAAATCATCCAGAAGGAATATTAACCTGAATCATCCAGAGGAACTGGAAGGGGTTATGTCCGAGGCAGAAAATCTGGCGGCAAAGATTATGGCAGATCAGGGAAACAGCGTAGATCTGACAGCATAAACTAATAGAAAGAGATTAAGAAAGGAGAGATTATATGGCAGTTACAGTACCAGTACAAGATGGTCAAATTGTAAATGGTTATGATCCTAACGCGACAGAAACAGAAGCAAAGAGAGACAGTAACAGCAGTCTGGACAAAGAAGCGTTTCTGCAGCTGCTGGTAGCTCAAATGAAATACCAGGATCCATTGGAACCGACATCTAACACAGAATATATTTCACAGCTGGCAACCTTTTCTTCTTTGGAAGAAATGCAGAATATGCGCGCAAGCTTAGAAACTTCACAGGCTACTAGTCTTGTGGGCAAGACAGTGATCATGGCAGTGACATCAAATGGAGAGACAAATTATGTATCCGGCAGAGTAGATCAAGTTCGGAAAGAAGGAAATAAGACATATTTGTCTATTGACGATGCATGGTATAATCTGGATGATCTGGATACCGTAGTAGACGATGAATATTTGGATGCAACTTTGATTGGAGAAGATTTTAAGGAAGCGGTTGGAAATATGCCGGATCCAGATAAACTGACCGTTGCTGACAAAGATAAATTAAATGCTATTGCGGCGGCCTACGACAGTCTTACCAGTTATCAGAAAGCACATATTGCACGGTATTGCAAAGATGAGTTGGAGAAATTCAAGGCTTTGATCACAAAGATGAATGAACTGCTGGGTAATAATTCTGATAGTTCTGATAAGGTAGAAGGGGATGGAAATACAGATAAGCCAGACGACACTACAGGAGGCACAGACAATAAGGATGAGAATGGGCAGACCGAAGGAAATAAAACTGCCTGAAACAGGGATGGCACTCGTAAACATATAGAGAACGCAGGGAAGCGTAAGAACGGAGAGATATCATGAATCAAATTTCAAAGAAATTCTCTTCCATTGAACAGATTACAGATCAGTATCTGAAACCAAACAGCCAGAATGTAACAATACCGGAAGGGGAATTGTCTTTTGGCGAAATCTTAAAACAGAAACAGTCTGTAAGTGAGAATTCTGCATTAAAATTTTCAAAACATGCATCCATGCGCCTGCAGAGCAGGAAAATAGAACTTTCTACAGATCAGAAAGAGCGTTTGGAGACAGGGGCGGAAAAAGCAGAAGCGAAGGGAATGAAAGAATCCCTCGTCATTGTAGACTCATATTCCTTCATTGTAAACGTACCCAATAAAACAGTGGTGACGGCAATGGATCAGACAGAGTCCGATGAAAATGTATATACTAATATTGATGGAGCCGTGATCATGTAGCCGGACCTAAGAGGAGGCAATGGACCTTGGAATGACAGAAGAGGTCACGCGGCGATAAGAATCAGGAGGTCATTTCGTTATGATGAGAGCATTGTATTCTGGCGTGTCAGGATTAAAGACACATCAGACAAAGATGGACGTAATTGGTAATAATATTGCAAATGTAAATACAGTTGCATTCAAATCTTCCAGTACCACGTTCAGTGAGATTATGTATCAGAATATGTCTGGTGCATCAGGGGCAACCGCTACCAAGGGCGGTGTCAACGCAAAACAGATTGGTCTTGGTGTTACTACCGGTTCTACTTCTGTAAATATTACTTCTCCGGGAGCAACACAGACCACTGGAGACGGATGGGATTTAAAGATCACCGGAGATAGTTTCTTTATTGTCAACAACGGTTCCGAGAATCTTTTCACGAAAGCAGGTTCTTTCTATATTGATGGAGCGGGAAACCTCGCTACGAAAGCAAATGGTTATACCGTTATGGGATGGCAGGTAGATCCTACCACCGGAGATATCCGAAAGGATACGGTATCCACATTGAAGATTATGACAGAGGAGAATCTGACCTCTCCGCCGGAAGCAACCACCCAGGCTACAGTCAGCGGAGTACTGGACTCTAAAAATGTACAGGTAAATTCCGATGGCGGATATGTAATGAGCCTTGGATTTTATGATGGCCTTGGCTACAGTTATACAGCTAAATTTTCAGTAAAGATGGTAGACGAGGATGAGCAGAGATATACTGTGGAGTTAACAGATGTACTGGATTCCACCAATCATTCCGTTTTAAACGATTATATCAGTGCAGATCCAGCGAATAATACATTGGATAAAGTCTTTGGAGCAAATACAACTGTGGACAGACATTTTAAGCTTCAGTCAGGATTTACATACAATGCCGATGGCACGATAAATGATAAAAATAATATTACGCTGACTTATAATCAAGCTACAAACAAATATGAAAATGGTACTACATCTTATTCTGTAACGGAGATATTCGGCCTTACCGGTGATCAGGTGACGAATTTTAATCCGGCCAATATTCAGCAGCAAGGACAATCTGCTGTCTATACCCATACAGATACCATTACAGGATATGAGCTGGACTTCTTCCAGGGCGGCGCAGTTGCCGGAAAATTTAACTGGGTAGGCGCAGAAGGCAGCAACAGCGTAGGATTGAATCTGTCTTCCCTGGGTACTCAATTTGAAAATATCAACGTTGATTTTACCCAGACAACATGTTACGATAATGGAGCAAACTGTACTTTGGATATCTTAAAAGGTAATGTAGATAAGACAGAAGGACAGGGTAAGAAACTGGGGGATCTGACTGGACTGCAGGTACGTGAGGACGGACGGATTTTCGGAAACTATGACAATGGTAATACCGTGTTGTTAGGTCAGATTGCAGTGGCAGTTTTTGCAAATCCTTCCGGCCTTGAGAAACTGGGAGATAACTGTTACCGGACCACATTGAACTCTGGAGAATTTGATGGAATCGGTCAGGATATCACTGCAGATGGCGGTAAGATGAACAGTGGAGTGCTGGAAATGTCCAACGTAGACCTTTCTACAGAGTTTACAGAGATGATCACCACACAAAGAGGTTTCCAGGCCAACTCCAGAATTATCACAACTTCTGATACCTTATTGGAAGAGTTGATCAATTTGAAACGATAAGTTCTGGTAAGTAAATCAGGATTTAACAAAAATTAACAGAAAAAATCATATATCTTGGGGAACTGTGTTTCATAGTTCCCCGATATGTGGTATAATATGCTTTGAGGTGGAGCCCCATGATAGAAGTTACAAAATTAAATGGTTCGACAGTGTTGGTTAACGCAGAATTGATTGAGAGCGTAGAGGAAACACCAGATACTGTCCTTTCTTTTGTAACCGGCAAGAAATTAATTGTAAAAGAAAGTAGACAAGAAGTAAAAAATTTAGTAATATTATACAAGAAAGAAATTACGTCAACAGGGCTTCCCTGGCTGACGAAGGAGTAACATATCTGAACTGGGTATTCAATGAAGCCGAGCAGAAAAAGATTCATTGAATTACGGATGTTCAACAGAAAAGCTTATGGATCCACGAATGTTCCATAAGGATCATTATGGAGCGTTCGTAGGTCCATAGGTAAGATATTTAAGGATAGAATACTACATTTCATGGATGAAAAGGGCAGGTGGCTAAAGTGGATATAGCATCTATATTGGGAATTATACTGGGTATTGTGTTGTTTGTGTTTGGAGTTCTTGTAGGCGGTGGTAATCTTGTAAGAGACTTCTGGGATGTTCCTTCGGTAGTTATTACCATTGGAGGTTCCTTGGTTGGTGTGCTTGCATCCCACAAACTTCCGGACTTTATCAATGGTCTGAAATCTATTACCCTGACATTTAAAGGGACGAAATCAGACGTAGGGGAAGTCATTAAGAATATTATTGATTTGTCAAATATAGCCAGAAAGGAAGGACTTCTGGCGCTGGAAGAAGCGGCGAACGGAATTGAAGATGAATTCCTAAAAAAAGGCGTTATGCTGGTTGTGGATGGTACGGATCCAGAACTGGTAAGAGGCATTATGGAAGCTGATTTGATCAGCGTGGAAGAGCGTCACAATGTAAATATTGGATTTTGGAAGGCCTGGGAGGGGTTAGGGCCTGCCTGGGGTATGATCGGTACGTTGATTGGTCTGATCAACATGTTGGCAAAGCTGGACGACCCCTCAACGGTAGGACCTTCCATGTCAGTTGCGTTGGTTACAACGCTGTATGGTTCGTTGATTGCCAACTGGCTCTGCAACCCTACAGCTGCAAAATTAAAAGTAAATAATGACGAAGAGATTCGAATTAAGGAAATTACAGTGGAAGGATTGTTGTCCATTCAAGCGGGCGAGAACCCCCGTGTAATTGAGGAAAAGCTGAAATCCTTCCTGTCTCCGAAGATGCGTGCAGGCATGTTGGAACAGGGCGGAGGTGAAGAATAGTGGCAAAGAAAAAAAAGAAGGATTCTGGCGGAGGTACAGCCAACTGGATGAATACCTTTGCGGACTTGATGAATCTTTTGTTATGTTTCTTCGTACTCCTTTTTTCCATGTCCTCTGTGGATGCGGATAAATTTGAAGCCTTGGTCCAGTCTTTGGAACACAGTTTTAGCATTCTGCCTCAGGGGGGCTCTTCCATAGGAGATGGTCAGATGGTGGCAGCCGGCGTAAATCAGCTTCAGCTCTTAGATCAGTACTATATGGAAGCGGCTAATTCTTCCAGTGAAGAAGAGGGAGAAGATAATGAGGAAGAGAAAACGAATCCAGAACAGGATCTGAAGGAAGAACTGGCAGAGGCCGGATTAAAAGAATCTGAAGAGATGGCGGAACAGATCGAAAAGATGGCAGAGGAAGAGAGAATCAGCGATCAGATAGAGATAGACGCCAACGGACAGTTTGTCCGTATTACCTTGAACGGAGCATTGCTTTTTGACTCAGGCCAGTCTCAGATTCGGGAAGAAGCCCTTCCTTTGGTGGATAAATTAGCTTTAATTTTAGAAAAATATGACAGCAGTTTGATTGATATCGAGGGGCACACAGATAATGTACCCATCAATAATGAAAAATATGAGAATAATGATGTCTTATCTGCGTACCGTGCTTTTGCGGTTAAGGATTATGTGTTAGGTAAAACAGTGTTGGAGGCAGGAAAGATCAACGCTACTGGATGTGGAGAGTATAATCCTGTGGCAGATAATGCTACACCAGAGGGACGGGCAAGGAACCGAAGGGTAGAGATTAAGATATACAATTCGTATAATTCAAATTAGAAAGGAAAAATGACATGAAAAAGAATTTAATGAGTGTTCTGATTCTGGCACTGGTAGTTGCAAATCTGGTATTGACAGCAATTCTCATGATTTCCGTGGTGCCTCAGACGAAGAAAGCAAATGAATTGATCACAAAAGTATGTTCTGCCATTGATCTGGAATTAGAAGGCGGCAAAGATAATTCTTCCCTTTATATTCCTATGGATCAATTAGAACCTGTCAGTCTTGCAGAAGGCGCAAGTATTACCATCAATTTGAAAGACAGTGGGGATGGAGAGAAACATCATGCAGTGATATCAGTATCTCTCGCTTTGGATACAAAAAGTGACGGATACAAGAAATATAGTGGAGCAGAAGGAATTACCTCAAAACAGGACCTGATCAAAGATGAGATTATTAAGATTGTGTCCAACCATACTTTGGAAGAGATGCAGGAAAATCAGGGCAAAGTACAGGATGAAATTCTGGCTCGTCTCCGCAGAATGTTTGAATCTGATTTTATTGTAAGCGTAGCGTTCCCGACTTATAATTATGAATAAAAGGCAGAGTGGAACAGCGATAAAATGAAATGCAGTATAAAACGTCAGGTGGTGAGTGAGAATGGGTGAGGTCTTATCGCAAAATGAGATAGACAGTCTGCTGAGCGCTTTGAGCAACGGGGAATTAGATGCAGACGAGATTAAAGACTCCGGGGAAAAACAGGTAAAGGATTATGATTTTGCAAGACCTGCGAAGTTTTCCAAAGAACATCTCAGAACAATGGAAAATATATTCGAACACTATGGAAGGCTCTTGTCTACGAATCTTCCGGCGTATTTGAGAAAAAATATACAGGTAGAGGTCATGAACTCAGAGGCAGTTACATATTCGGAATTTTCCAATTCCATGTCCAATCCGGTGCTCTTGGGAATTGTGAATTTTGCGCCAATGCCAGGAAATATCATTATAGATTTAGCTTCTAATCTGGGATATGCCATGGTGGACCGCATGTTGGGCGGAATCGGGATTCCATTGGAACGAAGCCGTGACTTTTCAGAAATTGAATTGCTGATTATTGAACGTATTATGAATGTATGTATCAATCTGTTGCGGGAACCTTGGGAAAATGTAGCTGAGATACATCCAAGATTGGAACGAATTGAGACGAACTCACAGTTTGCACAGTTCATTTCTCCCAGTGAGATGATTGCGATTATTACGATCAATATGAAGATTGGTGATGTAGAAGGATTGATGAATATATGTCTCCCCTATATAACCTTAGAAGATGTTATGGATAAGCTGAATACCAAGTTCTGGTTTTCTACTATGCAGGCCCGTAAAGATCAGGAGTATACAGAGGTGATTGAATCCTTGATCGCCAAAGCGCCGATGCCGGTGAAGGCAGTTTTGGGTAAGAGTATGATTTCTGTAAATGATTTTATCAATTTGCAGGTTGGCGACATTATTCGTTTGGATAGAAAAGTGGAAGATGAATTAGATATCTACGTTGGGAACATTAAGAAATTTACTGCTTTGCCTGGTGCATCTGGGGAACAGTATGCAGTAAGAGTTACATCAGTAATCAGAGAGGAGCAGTGAGATTATGGATGGAATGGATGGAGTTTTATCACAGGAAGAAATAAGTGCTCTTTTGAATGAAGATACCGGAATGGGAGCAGCGGGAGGAGCAGATGACCTGGGTGAGCTGACACCGGATGAAATTGATGCTATTGGCGAGATTTCTAATATCAGTATGGGAACAGCAGCGACAACTTTGTTCTCACTGGTAAACAGAAAAGTGGACATTTCCACTCCGGTAGTTTCTTTTGCTACCTGGGATGATATCGTGGAGGCATATGAGAGACCCTGCGTATTCATCAGAATTGCGTATACGGTAGGCTTAGATGGAAGTAATCTGCTAGTACTAAAAGAACATGATGTTAAGATTATTACAGATCTGATGATGGGTGGTGACGGCACGAATCTGGAAGGAGAGCTGGGAGAACTGCATTTAAGTGCGATCAGTGAGGCCATGAACCAAATGATGGGAAGCGCCGCTACCTCTTTGTCTTCTATGCTGAATAAAATGATTGATATCAGTCCGCCTTCTGCAGACTTGGTAGATTTGAAGGATACCTTGAATGGAGAAGAGGTTGATGAGTTTTTAGCAGGACGGTTTGTTAAGATTTCTTTTAAAATGGAAATTGGAGATCTGATCAACAGTGAGATCATGCAATTGTATCCATTTTCTTTTGCAAAAGAGATGTGTTCCAGTGTGGCACAGAATATGGAAGCAGATACTTCTACCAGTAGTTCCGCAGATACATCTCCAGCTCCAGCACCCCAGCCAGAGCCTCAGCCGGCACCGCAGCCAATGGCAGCGCCGCAGATGCAGCAACCAATGGCAGGACAGCAGCCCATGATGGGGATGCCTATGATGGGAATGCCTATGGGCGATATGTCGCAGATGTATGCGCAGCAGCCGGTGAATGTGCAGCCGGCACAGTTTCAGCCATTTGCTGGAGATTTTAATCCGATTACACAGCAGGAGAATATTGGATTGATTATGGATGTTCCATTGGACGTTACCGTGGAACTGGGCAGAACCAGCAAGTCGATTCATGATATTTTAGAATTTGCTCCAGGTACAATTATAGAATTGAATAAGATTGCCGGAGAGCCTATTGATGTGTTAGTAAATGGTAAATACGTTGCCAAAGGAGAGGTTGTAGTACTGGAAGAAAGTTTTGGCGTGCGTATTACCGAAATTATAAATAACTAATAATTATATTTTAAAAAGTGATATCAAGGAGAAGAAGATATGGCAAAGAATATTTTAATTTGTGATGATGCAGCGTTTATGAGAATGATGATCAAAGACATTCTTACAAAGAATGGCTACAATATTGCCGGAGAAGCTGAAAATGGTCTGAAGGCAGTAGAAAAGTACAATGAGACAAAACCGGATCTGGTACTGATGGATATTACCATGCCGGAAATGGATGGAATTCAGGCATTGAAACAGATTAAATCTACAGATCCTTCTGCATGTATTATTATGTGTTCTGCTATGGGACAGCAGGCGATGGTAATTGAGGCAATTCAGTCTGGAGCAAAAGATTTTATTGTAAAACCTTTCCAAGCAGAACGTGTGTTAGAAGCAGTAAAAAAAGTAGTTGGATAATATGATTTTACTGGATATTTCTTCAGGATGGGAAAGTTTTTTTCAACTGATCGGTGTGTTGTTGATCTTTATTTTCGTATTGTTGATTACCTATGTAGTTACAAAATGGATTGCAGGGTATCAGCAGGGGATCATGACCAACAAGAATATACAGGTGATAGAGACCTTTCGAGTGAACAACAACAAGTTTATACAGATCGTTCAGATTGGAAAGAAATATTTAGCTATTTCCATATGTAAGGATACGATCAATGTTTTAACGGAGCTGACAGAGGAACAATTGACCTGGATGCCTTCTATGGAAGAAAGGACCAGGTCTAATACAAGTGAAAGTTTTCAGGAGATTTTAAATAACCTGAAGAAAAAAATCCCAAGGAAGTAGGCAAGTCACTATGAGAAAGCTGAAAAAAATATATTGCAGAACTTCTCTTGTCTTTGGTGTGGTTTTCTTAATGATTACGCTGCTTTTATGTTTTGAACAGCGCGTATATGCAACAGAGAATACAACGAATAATAATCAACAGTTGACAGATCAGACCACACAGGATATTGGAAGTTTGAATCCGCCTAACAGGGAGGAAGCTACCCGGGGGACTACCAATGGCGTTTCCGTTAGTTGGAATAACGAAGAGGGTAATCTGTCAGGTAATATCAAGCTGCTTCTGATCCTTACCGTGATCTCTCTGGCACCTTCGCTTTTGATCATGCTTACGTCCTTTACCAGGATCATCATTGTGTTACATTTTATAAGAACAGCGGTGGGAACCCAGACGGTTCCTCCCAATCAGGTGATGGTGGGCCTGGCACTGTTTTTGACATTATTTATTATGAATCCTGTTTTTTCAGAGATCAATGAGACTGTGATTCAGCCATTGGATGCCAATGAGATTAATCAGGAAGAGGCACTGGAACGGATCGAGGTACCGATTCGAAGATTCATGTATAAGGAGATGCAGAGAAAAGATTTAAAATTATTCTGTGATATTGCCCAGATAGACATGACAGGAATGGATTTGAGTGAACCGGAAACTTTAGAGCCAATTCCAATGAATGTAGTGATTCCCAGTTTTATTTTGAGTGAATTGCGGACAGCATTTATTATAGGATTTTTGATCTATATTCCATTTATTGTAATTGACATGGTGGTTGCGTCGGTATTGATGTCTATGGGTATGATGATGCTGCCGCCGACTACAATATCCATGCCCTTTAAGATCTTGTTGTTTGTGCTTGCAGATGGATGGGATTTGGTCATTGGTAATCTTGTAAAGACATTTTACTGAGTACAACCACTTGTGGAAGCAAGTGGTTGAAGAGTGTAGGGGGTGAAAATGTATGATCACAGAAGGACAGGTAATGGATATTGCCAGAGAAGCCTTATTTTTAATTATCAAGGTGTCAACCCCTCTGCTGTTGATTTCTTTGGTGGTCGGTCTGATCATAAGTATTTTTCAGACAGTTACGTCTATTCAGGAGCAGACACTGACTTTTGTACCTAAGATTCTTGCTGTTTTTCTGGGAATGATGCTAATTGGCGGTTGGATGCTGGAGAATTTGACAGGGTTTATGACGGAATTGTGGAGTAACTTTGGCTTGTATCTGCGTTAGGTTGAAACAGTATGATAAACTATGAGTTTTCATTATATACATTTGAATATTTTCTGATGATATTGGTAAGGGTTGCGACATTTGTTTTTATTGCTCCTTTTTTTGGAATGAACAATACCCCCCGTCGGGTGAAGATTGGGTTTTCAGCATTTCTTGCACTGATTTTGTATCAGACCATATTGCCGAAAGAAGTTTTGGAATATTCTGGAGTGATCGAATTCGCTATCATCGTTCTGAAGGAAGGAATTACAGGATTGCTCATTGGTTTTGCAGCAAATATTTGTAATTCCATTATTGTGTTTTCAGGGAAAGTCATTGACATGGAGATTGGACTTGCAATGGCGAACCTTTATGATCCTACCACTAATACCCAGTCAGGTCTTACCGGTACTATGTACAATTACTTTATCATGCTGCTGTTGCTTGCCACAGATATGCATTATTATATTTTAAAGGCTTTGGTGGATACTTATCAATTAATTCCTGTGAATGGCGCTGTTTTTGACTGGGAACATTTGATGGGCAGTATGACCATGTACATTTCCGACTTGATGATCATTGGTTTTCGTATTGTACTGCCGATTTTTGCCAGCAGTATGATCTTAAATTGTATTTTGGGAATTATGGCAAAGGTGGCGCCTCAGATGAACATGTTTGCTGTGGGAATGCAGCTTAAGATTCTTCTGGGATTTTCTATTATGTTTGTGACCATTATTCTGCTGCCGGATATTTCTAATTTTATTTTTAGGGAGATGAAGAAAATGATCGTTTCTGTAATTGAAGGAATGTATTGACGTGAGAGAAGAACAATATTTTTTGATGGAATATAACCTTCAGTGGTTTGCAAAGGATGGAAACGGCGGAGAGAAAACAGAACCAGCCACTGGAAAAAAACTGCAGGATGCCAGAAATGAAGGACAAGTAGCAAAGAGCCAGGAGCTGAACAGTGCAGTGGGATTGATTACCTTATTTCTGGTACTGAAAATTTTTATATCCTATATTGGAGAGAATCTGTTTCGCATTTTTGCAGTGACATATAATAAGATTCCAGACATTATTGATGACAGTATTGGTGGAATGCAGCTGCGCTCTGCAGTTATGGTAATCAATAATACGATGGGAATTATTGTGAAGATTTTGGCGCCAGTATTTGTTATAGGTTTTTTTACGTCGCTGATTATCAATATTGTGCAGGTGAAATGGAAAGTGACAGCGAAGCCTATGAAGCCCAAATTCAGTAAACTGAATCCATTGAATGGATTTAAGAGAATTTTTTCCAAAGATTCGCTATTTGAGTTGGTAAAATCCATTGCGAAAGTAATGTTGATCATATATGTAGCATATACTGCCATCCGGGATCATCAAAATGAGATTTTTTTGGTGTATGATATCCCTTTGATGCAGGTGATTCTGCTGGTGGGAAGTATTGTGATTGATGCTGGATTTAAAATTAGTCTGGTGTATCTTCTGGTAGGAATTGGTGACTGGATCTATCAGAAACACAAGTTCAAAGAAGATATGAAGATGACAAAACAGGAAGTAAAAGACGAGTACAAGAATACGGAGGGAAATCCTGAGATCAAGGGACGTCAGCGTTCTAAGATGAGAGAGGCTTCTCAGCGGCGTATGATGCAGGAACTTCCCAACGCTGATGTAGTAATCACCAACCCTACCCATTATGCGGTGGCAATTCGATACGATGCCAGTCAGTATTCTGCCCCTATTGTTGTGGCAAAAGGAGAGGATTATCTTGCCATGAAGATTCGTGAGACAGCAAAAGAACATCAGATAGAGGTTGTAGAAAATAAACCTTTGGCGCGTATGCTGTATGCCAATGTGGATGTCGGTGAGGAAGTTCCTCCGGAACTGTATCAGGCCGTGGCTGAAGTACTTGCATTTGTTTACAGTTTGAGAGAAAATAGATAGGTATATTTCATAGAATGTATGAGATATTGACTTGATAGAGATGAAAGGAGAAATCAGCATGAAGAAGGCAGATATGGGAATTGCGCTGTATATACTTGCGGCGATCATTTTCTTTATTGTTCCAATTCCTTCCATTCTATTGGACATCATGCTGGCATTTAATATATCCATCGCATTGGTGATATTGATGAATGCCCTATTTGTAAAAGAAGTGCTGGATATGTCCTTTTTTCCAACCTTGCTTTTGTTTACCACGATTTTCCGTATTTCGTTGAATGTTTCTTCTACACGTCTGATTCTGAATACAGGAGATCCAGGTAATGTGGTACGTACTTTTGGACAGTTCGTAGGAGGAAATGATCTGATCATCGGTGCCATTATTTTCGTGGTTATGATCTTAATTCAGCTGATCGTAATCAATAAAGGTTCTGAGCGTGTATCCGAGGTAACTGCAAGATTTACATTGGATGCTATGCCAGGAAAACAAATGGCAATTGACGCGGATCTGAATACAGGAATTATCAATGAAAAACAGGCCAGAGAACGCCGGGACAAGATACAGCAGGAATCCAGCTTTTTCGGAGCCATGGACGGTGCTACTAAGTATGTAAAGGGAGACGCTACCGTAGGTATTGTGGTTACGCTGATCAACTTAGTAGGCGGTATTGCCATGGGAATGCTGCGGCAGAATATGGAGATTGCAGACGCACTGAACCAGTATGGTATCCTGACGATTGGTGATGGTCTGGTCAGTCAGATTCCATCTCTTTTGATTTCTCTGGCAACTGGTATTCTGGTTACGAAAGCCTCCAAGGAAGCAGATTTTGGAGATACTTTAATAAAACAGATGTTTGGAATTCCGAAAGTATTGTATATCGTAGGAGCGGTATTGATCTTTTTGGGAATCACAACGCCTTTGGACTGGCGTCTGTTTCTTCCATTGGGAATCGCCTTTTTGGTAACAGGCAGAAGTGTGGACACCAGCCTTGGAGTGGAGGCCATTGAAGAGGAAGTAGATATGGCGGAAGAGCAGGCAGAAGAGATCCGACGTCCAGAGAATGTAGTTTCCCTGCTTCAGGTGGACCCTATCGAACTGGAATTTGGATATGGAATTATTCCTCTGGCTGATGTGAATCAGGGAGGAGATTTGCTGGATCGTGTGGTTATGATACGAAGACAGATCGCATTGGAACTTGGTACGGTGGTGCCGATTATCCGTCTCAGAGATAATATTCAGCTGAACCCCAATCAATATATTATTAAGATAAAGGGAATCCAGGTGACAGAAGGAGAGATCCTGTTTGATCATTATATGGCCATGAATCCTGGATTTGTGGAAGAGGAAATATCTGGAATCCCGACCTTTGAGCCTTCCTTCCATCTGCCGGCTCTTTGGATTACAGAGAGCCAGAGAGAGCGGGCAGAAAGTTTAGGCTATACGGTTGTAGATCCGCCCTCTATCATTGCCACACATTTGACAGAGGTCATTCGGATGCACATTGATGAGCTGCTGTCTAGAGAAGATGTTCAGAATTTGGTCAACAATATCAAAGAGACCAATCCGACTCTTGTGGACGAATTGGTACCGAAGTTATTAGGAATCGGCGAAGTACAGAAAGTTTTGCAGAATCTGCTGCGGGAAGGAATTTCCATTCGGGACCTGCTTACGATTTTTGAGACATTGGCCGATCATGGGGCAACCACTCGTGATACAGATGTGTTGACAGAGTATGCAAGACAGAGCCTGAAACGGGCAATTTCCAGTAAATATTTTCCAGCCAATGAAGTGACCAGCGTGATCACCTTAGATCCAAAAGTGGAGCAGGATATTATGAGTTCTGTAAAGCAGACGGAGCAGGGGGCATATCTGACTTTGGATCCAGACAAAACCAAGGCTATCATGGCTTCTCTGGAAACAGAGATTGGGAAGCTGGAGAACCTTGGAAAGAATGCAATCATTATTACATCGCCTATTGTGCGTATGTATTTTAAGAAATTGACAGAGGATTATTTCAGAGACTTGATTGTTGTTTCTTACAATGAAGTAGAGTCTAATATTGAATTACAATCAGTAGGGATGGTGAGCCTTTCATGACAATAAAGAAATTTCAGGGTAGAACAGAAGAAGAAGCAACTGCCAAAGCAAGAGAGGAACTGGGGCCTCAGACGGTGATTATGAATGTGAAGGAGATCAAGCCAAAAGGGTTTTTGCGTTCCTTTAAGAATGCTGTATTTGAAGTGACAGCTGCCATTGAAGAGGTGGAACAGGCTGCCACAATAGCATCGGCTATGAAATCAATGATGCCAAGACCAGGTAATATCAATATGGCGGCAGATGAGCCGATTTCTATCCCAAGGCCGGAACCAATCTCCATCCCAAGACCAGAATCAATCTCTATGCCAAAACCAGAGCCGATGAAAGAAATGTTTGCTTCTGTGGAGAATAGCTGGAACTCTTCTATGAATCCTATGGGAACGGAAGAGAAAAAGAAAGAAAACTTAGTAGAGAATAATCTGGAGGAGAAGTTAGAGAGTCTGCAGTCGCTGCTTGAGAAGAAGTTAGCTCCCAGGCAGGAACCGGCGGAAAACCTTCCGAAAGAAGCTCCTATGGATGAAAATTTTAAGTTCATTAAAATGATTTACAGTATTTTGCTAGACAACGAAGTGGATGAAAAATATGTGAATCAGATTATGGATGAGGTGGAAAAGGTGATGAAAGGCGGAGCAAGTGTGGACTTGATTCTGTCCAGTATTTACCAGAAAATGATTTTGAAATTTGGACAGCCTCAACCTATTGAGCTTTCCGGGCGCAAGCCGAGGGTAGTATTTTTTATTGGACCTACTGGAGTGGGAAAGACTACGACTATTGCCAAGATCGCCTCACGTTTTAAGGTGGAAAAGGGAAAAAGAGTAGCTCTTTTTACGGCAGATACCTATCGGATCGCAGCGGCGGAACAGTTACGCACTTATGCCAATATTTTAGATACGCCTTTAAATATTGTGTATTCTTCAGAAGAATTAAATGAGGAGTTAAGAAAATCAGAAGATTATGATTTGGTATTAATTGACACCGCTGGTTTTTCTCACAAAAATGAGGAACAGAGGAAAGAGACCAGAGAATTGGTGGATAAAGTGCCAGGGGAATATCAGAAGGAAGTGTATCTGGTGCTAAGTGCAACCACAAAGTACCGGGATCTGATTGACATTGCAGATATTTATAAAGAAAACTTCCAGTTTAAAATGATATTTACGAAGTTGGATGAAACCAGTTGTCTTGGAAATATTCTGAACATGAAGTTATATACAGGCGCAGATTTATCTTATTCCACTTATGGACAGAATGTTCCAGAGGATATTGAACTTTTTGACACTCAGAAGATTGTTAAAATTTTGCTTGGAGGGAAATGATTATGGACCAGGCAGAACAGTTAAGAAATATTGTAAAAAAGAATCAGCAGTCTACGCAAAAGGCCCGGGTTTTCACGGTGACTAGTGGAAAAGGCGGAGTGGGTAAATCAAATGTGGTGGTGAACCTGGCTGTCCAAATGCAGAAACAGGGGAAAAAAGTAATTATTTTTGATGCAGATTTGGGATTGGCAAATGTAGAAATCATGTTTGGGGCGATTCCCAAATATAATTTAAGTGATTTGATTTACCGGGGAAAGACCATACAGGAGATTATTACGCCAGGGCCTTTAGACATTGGATTTATATCAGGCGGGTCCGGTATTACAGGTGTAAATAATTTGTCCAAAGAACAATTAAAGTTTTTAGTGAGCAATGTAGCGGAACTGGATGCTCTTGCAGATATTGTACTGATAGATACCGGAGCAGGAATTTCTGACCATGTATTGGAATTTGTGATGGCAAGCCCTGAGATTCTTCTTATTGCGACCTCAGAGCCTAGTTCTCTGACAGACGCCTATTCTTTATTGAAAGCCCTTCACCGAAACCCTGAATTTCAACAGTCCCAGACGAAGATTAAAGTAATTTCTAATCGGGTGACAACGGAAGAGGAAGGGACAGGAATTTATGAGAAACTGAATGCAGTAGTGGGACAGTTTTTAAAGGGAAATCTGGAATATCTTGGAATGATTCCCCAGGATACAGCAATGGAACGGGCGGTGCGTCAGCAGCAGCCGGTGAGTATTCTTTATCCAGAAGCCAAATCCACCAGAGCTTTTGAAATTTTGACAAACAATCTGTTAGAAGGCAGTACCATTCCATTACAGCAGAAGAAGGGAATCATGCAGTTATTCTCACGTTTTATTTATAAAAAAAGTTAGTGATAAAAGAAGTTAAAGCAGAGGTGTATCATGAATTCTAATATTATCAAGCCGGGAGACAAAATAGAGATCCGTATTTTACAGCAGGTAGAACAGGGAAAGAGAACTGGAGAACAGCCTCCCGCCTATTACAGTAGAGTGGAAAATGTGCTGGAGGATGGAATGATAGAGGTACTGGTACCCATAAGGGAAGGAAAAACTGCATCTCCTCCCAGCGGTGTCAGATTGGAATTCATATTTTACACCAAAACAAACATGTATCGTTGTATTGCACGTATTAAAAACCGTTATATTAAAGAAAATCTCTATTTAATGTTGGTGGAACCTAGAAGTCCTTTAGAAAAATTCCAACGACGTGAGTATTATCGCTTTGAATGTGTGATGGATATGCAATATATGAAGATCACAGAGGAAGAGGCAGAGATCGAAAAAGTAACAGATGCAAAAGAACATCATAGATTAGAATATCCGGAAGATCTTTCCAAAGATGCAATTGCGGTAGATATCAGCGGAGGCGGAATCCGCTTTGTGGGGGATGAACCTGGAAATAAAGGAGATTACCTTATCATTGCAATTCGTTTGGAGAATGAGAGTATGGATTATCTTCTGGAAATTATGGGAAAGATATTGCTTTGTCAGAAAATAGACACTCCCCAAAAAGAAGAAAAATATGAGTACCGTGTGAATTTTTTGATGAAGAATCAGAAAGAACGAGAAACAATCATTAAATATATTTTTGAACAGGAACGTAGAAGCAGACAGAAGGAATGATATGATGAAAAAAAATATTTTAATAGTTGATGACTCTGCACTTATGAGAAGGCTTCTTTGTGATATAATCAATTCAGATAGTATATTCCAAGCAACGGATGTTTGTAGAGATGGCCTGGAGGCATATGATAAGCTGAAGAAAACAGCTTATGACGCTGTGATCTTGGATGTGAATATGCCCAGAATGGATGGTCTGGAATTGCTGGAAAAGTTACAGCAGGAAGATATTAAGGCTGCTGTGATCATGGTGAGTACGTTGACAGTGAAAGATGCAGATGTTACCATTCGCGCTATGGAATTAGGAGCAATTGATTTTGTTACAAAGCCATGTAATATTATCGAGGCAAAGGGAGACGAATTTAAAGGAAGTCTGTTAAGAGTTTTGAAAGCGGTTGTAAAATCTGATAATGTGAGAGATCTTCTGGCAGCGAATGCAAAGCCTGCGGAGAAGCCTGCACCAGTAAAAGTAAGCCAGGTTCCCAAAACCACAGCTGGAAAAGGAAAGAACAAGTTGATTGCGTTGGCATGTTCTACTGGAGGGCCCAAAGCATTGCAAAGCGTGATACCTTATCTGCCGGAAAATATGGACGCACCTATGGTACTTGTTCAGCATATGCCAGTGGGATTTACCAAATCTATGGCTGAACGTTTGAATGAGGTGAGTAAAGTCATAGTAAAAGAGGCGGAAGATGGAGAAGTCCTGAAAAAGGGATGTGTCTATATAGCACCTGGCGGAAAACATATGGAAGTCCAGAAGAAACCGGATGGCACCCACAGCATTCGATTAAATGACGAGGCGCCCATTGGCGGATTACGACCCTGTGCAAATGTAACTTATGAATCTCTGAGAAGCAGTGGATATGATGAAATCGTATGTGTTGTACTTACTGGAATGGGTTCAGATGGAACAGGAGGCATTCTTTCACTGAAACAAAAAAAAGAGATTTATGTGATTTCTCAAGATGCGCAATCCAGCGTGGTATATGGAATGCCCAAGGCAATTGCTGAGGCAGGTGTAGTGGATGAGGTTGTTCCTTTAACAGAAGTTGCACAAACGATAATAAAGAATGTGGGGGTACAGTAGTATGGATGTAAGCCAATACCTTGAAATTTTTATTGATGAGACAAATGGACATCTGCAGAATCTGTCAGATTGTATCATGAGCCTGGAAAAAGATCCAGAAAATATGGATACCATTAATGAAATTTTCCGTGCGGCACATTCACTGAAAGGAATGGCCGGAACCATGGGCTTCAAACGTATGCAGCGTTTGACTCATGATATGGAAAATGTATTTCAGGAAGTCCGCAGCGGTAATATGAATGTTACCAGCGGACTGGTGGATGTTCTGTTTCAGTGTCTGGATGCCATTGACACATATTTGGAAAATGTAAAAGAAAGTTCAGAAGAAGGAACTGATGACAATGAAGCTATCATTCAGGAATTAAATGATATTTTGGCGGCAGGAACTGGAAATGCACCGAAAAAAGAGATAAAGACTGTTGAAAAAGAGGAGAGTCCCAAAGAGTCTTCTGATCAAAATAGGTTTCAAAAGAAATATCTGGATATTGAATTCTCTGAAAAAGAAAAAGAGGAATTGCGTAAATCAGAAGAGAAGGGCATGAAACTGTATGGTCTTACTGTATATATTCAGGAAGATTGTCTCTTGAAGGCAGCACGTTCTTTCTTAGTGTTTAAAGCAGTGGAAGATTATGGAAATATTATTGTCTATAATCCAAGTTCCCAGGATATTGAAGATGAAAAGTTTGGATTTGATTTCAGTTTCTATTTGGCCAGCGATGCAGAGTTAGATAAGATCATCGAGGTGTCAAAAGCTGTCTCAGAGATTGAAGAGATAGTAGGAGAAAAAGTAAATTACAGAGAATTGACAGATGCAGCGGCAAAAAAAGAGGAAGAGGAAGCTGCAGCGGCGAAAGAAGCAGAGAAAAAGCAGGAGGAAGTACCTTCTGTTCCGGCACAGGCTGCACCGGCAGCTGCACAGGCAAAACAGACACAAGCACAGACAGCCAAAAAGCAAAATTCCGGTAAACCAGTGACAAATCGTACTGTTCGCGTGGATATTGAGAAGCTGGATGCTTTGATGAATCAGGTCAGTGAGCTGATCATTGCCAAGAACTCTCTGGTATCTATTGGATCAACCGCTGATGGAGGAATGGGCGGCGCTAATTCTCAGGCCTTTCATGAGCAGATTGAATATTTGGAACGAATCACTACAGGTTTGCATGAATCTGTTATGAAGGTACGTATGGTGCCCATTGAAAGTGTTGTTCAGAAATTTCCGCGTATGATCCGTGATCTGTCTAAAAAATTGGACAAGAAAATGGAATTGTATATGACTGGTGAGGACACGGAGTTAGATCGAACAGTTGTGGATCAGATTGGCGATCCATTACAGCATTTACTACGCAATTCTGCTGATCACGGTCTGGAAAATGCAGAACTTCGTAGAAAAAGAGGAAAACCAGAAACAGGTTCTATTCACTTGAATGCTTTCCAGGAAGGAAATAACGTTATCATCGAGGTTAGTGATGATGGTAATGGTATTGATACAGAAAGTGTAAAAGGCAAAGCTATTGAACGAGGATTGATCACACCTGAACAGGGAGCGGCGTTAAGCCAGAAAGAGATTATTGATTTTCTGTTTATGCCCAGTTTCTCTATGGCGAAGCAGATTTCCGATGTTTCAGGACGAGGTGTCGGACTGGATGTTGTAAAATCTAACATCGAGGCTCTTGGCGGAGATGTAGAGGTAAAAAGTGTTTTGGGAGAAGGGTCTAAGTTTACTGTTCGTCTTCCGTTGACTCTTGCAATTATTCAGGCTTTAATGGTAGAAGTAAGGCAGGAAAAATATGCAATCTCTCTTGGCTCTATTGAGACCATTGAGGAGATTATGGCAGATGAGATCAAATATGTTCAGGCAAAAGAAGTAATACATATTCGAGGTATGGTAATCCCTCTGATCCGTTTGGATCAATTGCTGGATTGTGAGCCTGCTGATGAAGAGAGAGAGAGTCTTACTGTTATCATTGTACGTAAAGGTGATAAATATGCAGGACTTATCGTGGATGAACTAAATGGACAGCAGGAAATTGTTATTAAGTCTCTGGGTAAATATATTAATAACAGTACCAAGATTATCAGCGGTGCAACGGTTCTTGGAGATGGCGAAGTGGCATTGATTCTGGATGTTAATACATTATTTTAGGGGGTGTTAATATGGCAAACAATATATCTGTGGTTGAAGACGGCAAGAAGCAGTTTATCGTAGTGAAGATCGGCAGTGAACAGTATGGAATAGATATCAGTTATGTGGATAATATTGTTCGTATGCAGAAGATCACTAGAGTGCCAAAAGCACAGCCTTATTTTAAAGGAATCATCAATCTCCGTGGAGAAATTGTGCCTGTAATGAGCATTCGTACAAAGATGGATCTGGAGCCGGATGTGTTTACAGATGTTACCAGAATTATCATATTAAAGTTGGAAGAACATGGAGTTCTTGGAATTTTGGTGGATGAGGTAAAAGAAGTTGTAACATTAAGTCCGGATGAAATTGATAAAGTAGCTTATGACGCTAAAAACAGTAAAAGTAATTTTATCAATGGTGTTGGCAAACATGGAGAAGAACTGATATCCTTGTTTGATACAAACAGTATCATTGATGAGCCGGAAAATGTATAGACAGATAGAAAAAGGCTGTTGCGGTAGGAATGAGTTTTGGCAACAGCCTGTTCGTAATTATAATTGTCCTTTTGGGAAAGAAATGGAGAAAGACGATCATGGCTAAATTTAGTTTGGATCAGGTAAATGACATGTATTTTGATGTGCTGAAAGAAATTGGAAATATCGGCGCGGGAAATGCTACGACAGCGATTTCAAATATGTTGAACCTGAAAGTAAATATGGATGTGCCTAAGGTGGAATTTTTGACTTTTCAGGAACTTCCCACTGCAATTTCAGCAGAGGAGGAAACAGTGGTAGGCATTTACCTGGAAGTGGAAAGCGATATTGGCGGAAGTATGATGTTTCTGTTGAAAATGGAATCAGCTCACTATTTGGTCAATCATCTGATGGGCAGACCAGATGATTACGCAGAAGATTTCGATGAGATGGATTTATCTGCAATCAAAGAAATTGGAAATATTATTTCTGGATCTTATTTATCCGCTTTGTCAACAATGACAAATATGGTGATCACTTCATCGGTACCATATCTTGCCATTGATATGGCAGCTGCTATTTTAAGCGTACCGGCAATTCAATTTGGACAATATGGAGACAATGCACTTTTGATAGAAACAGAATTTGGAGACGAAGTAAAAATTCAGGGATTTTTTATTTTAATGCCAGATGTAGATTCCTATGATAAAATTTTAACTTCATTGGGGATTGCACTGTAAAAGGAGCAAGGAGTTATGGCTACAATTAAAGTTGGAATGGCAGATTTGAATATATGTAAGGCACCGGATATGATCACAACACTGGGATTAGGTTCCTGTATTGGAATCGCAGTTTATGATCCGGTTGTAAAAATCGGGGGATTGGCGCATATTATGCTTCCTGACAGTACTCAGATGAGGAATAATTCAAATATTGCCAAATTTGCAGATACAGGAATAGAAGAATTGATAAAAAGAGTGATGGCAGCGGGAGCCAATAAGAGGCGTCTGGTTGCTAAGATTGCCGGAGGAGCAAAAATGTTCCAGGTAAGCGGTCTCTCAACAATAGGGAATGTAGGAGACCGGAATGCTGAGGCTTCCCGGATCAAGTTGAAACAGCTTGGAATCCCATTGCTGGCGGAAGATACTGGACTGAACTACGGACGAACTGTAGAATTATATCCGGCAACAGGAGAATTTTATATTAAAGCGGTTGGAAAATCATTAAAGATTATTTAAAGGGTGACAGGATATGAAAACGAAACAAGTACCGATCATTATTACATTGATTGCAGGATTTACGACTTGTGTGATTGGGTTTATGACACAGATGGAGACGAAACAGTTTGTGAAGATATGGATTATTGTTTTGGTATCTTTTTATATCCTAGGACAGATTGCGAAACTGGTGTTAGATAAGAATTTCAAGGAAGAAGCGGAAGAAGCCACGGAAGAGGCGGCAGAGGGTGAAGAGACAGAAGATTCGGAGGAATTATCAGAAGAGTCAGAGGAATCAGAACACCCTGCAGAAGAAGAATCGACACAATAAATAGTTGTATTCAATAACTCAGGAATCCCAAACGGGTATCCTGTAGTCTTGGGGGCTTTGGATGAACGCGGCAGAAAGAGAACAATTATGGACAGAATTTTTAAAGAATCCTACAACAGAGTTGAGAGAACAGATTATTGTAGAGTACGCTCCACTGGTTAAAATTGTAGCGGGACGTCTCAGTATGTATCTTGGATACAATGTGGAATATGATGATCTGGTTGGATATGGGATCTTTGGATTAATTGATGCCATAGATAAGTTTGACATAAATAAAGATGTGAAATTCGAGACGTATGCCAGTCTTAGAATTAGAGGATCTATTCTGGATCAAATAAGGAAAATGGACTGGATTCCAAGAACGGTACGTCAAAAACAGAAAAAGATTGATGAGGCAATCAAAAAAATTGAGACTAGAACAGGCAGAACTGCTTTGGACGAAGAGATTGCAGAGGAACTGGAAGTAAGCGGTGAAGAGCTGCTAAACTGGCAGTCCCAGCTTAAGATTACCAATATGGTATCGCTAAATGAATATGTGGAACAGGGAATGGAGCCTACAATGGATGCCAGAGGGAACTCCCATTTTATTCAGCCAGAAGATGCCATTGCAGAGGAAGAACTAAAAAAAGTATTGGGAGAATCACTGGAGGTTCTCACGGAAAAAGAGAGAAAAGTAATTACCTTGTATTATTATGAGGATTTAACATTAAAGGAAATCAGTAACGTATTGGAGGTGTCGGAATCCCGCATATCACAGCTTCATACAAAAGCGTTGATGAAGATGAAAAAGACAATGGGACCCTACATGAATATATTAACGGATTAGGTGGTTGATGCTATGGAGAGCAGAAATGGATATTTCAAATTAGATGTAAGGGATGTAGGAGTATTCCTTTTGGTATATCCGCCGGAAGAAGGGGGAAAACCGTTGGAATGCAAAGAAGTTACAGCATATTTAGATGAAAAGGGCTACAGCATGTATGATCTGAAAGAATTAAATCGTGCGTTAGCTCTGACAGAAGGTGTTCAGGAAGTTTATGTAGGCGTATGGAACGGACTTCATGAAGATGAACATATGGGGATTAATGTATCCATAGATAAGATGCTTGTATTCTGCCGCTTTTATCCACCATCTAATAATGGGAAATTATTAACTACAGAAAATATTATTGACAATCTACAGTTTCAGAAAATTACAGTTGGGATTAACAGGGAAGAAATACAAAAGTTTTTGGAAAACCGCCATTATTGTACGAATTATATTATGGCAAAAGGAATTCCTCCAATCAATGGCAAAGATGCAAAAATTGAATATTTTTTCAATGTAAATCACAATTTAAAACCAAAGAAAAATGAAGATGGAACCGTAAATTATCATGAATTGAATACCATCAGCCGTGTAGAAAAAGGACAGGTACTGGCGAAACTTCACAAAGAGGTAAAGGGAAGACCAGGAAAAGACGTATTTGGCGGAGCCATTCAGGGAAGACAGGAAAAATCTCTGAAATTGGAATATGGCAATAACATTACCATTTCAGAAGATAAAACAGAGATTTATTCTGGGGTGACAGGCCATGCTAGTCTTGTCAATGGAAAAGTTTTTGTGGAAGATGTATTCGAGGTGCCAGCAGATGTGGACACTTCCACGGGAAATATTGTTTATGATGGAAATGTTTCTATCAAGGGAAATGTGAAAAGTGGATTTACGGTAAAGGCAAAAGGTGATATTGTAATTGACGGAGTAGTAGAAGCCGCATTCTTGTCTGCTGGTGGACAGATTATTGTGAAACGTGGAATTCATGGCATGGCCAAAGGAAAAGTCGAGGCCAAAGACAATATTATTACTAAATTTATTGAGAATGCCACTGTGATTTCAGGAGGATACGTAGAGGCTGGATCGATTCTTCACAGTCAGGTGTCGGCAGGGACAGAGATTCGTGTCAGTGGAAAAAAGGGATTTGTAAATGGCGGAGTGATCCGTGCCGGTAATCTGGTAGAAGCACAGACCATCGGCTCCACTATGGGAACTCTGACACGGATTGAAGTTGGAGTGGACCCACAAGTTAAGGAACATTTTGGAGATCTGCAGAAAAGTATTATTCAGATTAGCAAGGAATTGGAACAGATGCGGCCGGTGCTTGTTAATTTTAATGAGAAAATGCAGAAAAAAGAGCCCATTAGTCCAGAACGAATCCAGCAGGTCCAGACCATTGCCAGATCCTTTAAAGAGAAACAGCAATTGTTAAACAGCCAGCGGAAAGAATTGAAAGAAATTCATGACCAGATCCAGATGTCTCACAATGCAAAAATAAAGGTGAAAGGAAGTATTTATCCGGGAGTATCTGTGAATATTTCTGAAGTGGGAATGAATATCAAAAGCGAGCGGTCCTTCTCAAAATTTATAAAGGAACAAGGTGAAATTGTAGTTCGTTCTTTGTAAAGGAGTGAAAGAAATGTCAATCAGACCAGTGGAATTCAGCGGAGTAGTGCAAAGGAGCCAGGACGTAAGTACAGTCAAGCATAATGAAGACAATAAATCTGCATTACAGCAGCAGAATGTACAGGTACAATTTTCCAAAGAGACAATGCATCATATGCAGCAAGTTACCCATGCAAATGATTCTGATAATCCAGAGAAGAAATTTGATGCCCGGGAAAAAGGAAGCAATGAATATGAAGACCGCCGGAATAAAAAGAAAAAGGCGGAGGAGAAAAATAGTGGAAAGGTAAACCTTAAGGCCACAGGCGGCTTTGATATGAAAATATAGGTAGGTAAAAGTATGTCGACAATAGAAATTGTTTTATTAGTGATTGGTATTGTTATGATGATTGCCAGTTTCTTTATCACTGAAAAATTATCGAATCAGGACTTAGATAAGATTGCAGAACTGAGTGCAGAAGAGATGAAGCGTATTTTGGAGCGAAGCCTGACAGACGCTCAGGTAAAAGTAGATAATATGGTGGATCAAGTGGTTGACCATTCTATTGAAAAATCTATGGAAGTGGTAGAGAGAGCGCTGGATAAGGAAACCAACGAAAAGATGCGGGCAATTACGGAATACTCTGATACCGTTTTAGAATCCATTCATAAAACTCATAATGAAGTAATGTTTCTTTATAGTATGTTAAATGATAAACATTCAGAATTGACAAAATATGCTGGAAATCTTGCACAGCTTGCGATTCATTTAGAAGAGCTTCAGGAAAATGTTCAAAAAACAGTGGCAAGCTCAGATGAAATTCTGGATAAGGTGCAGGAAAGTTCTGCGTTAACACATACTCATGCGCCGGAGCCTGTTTTAATGGAAGAACCTAATCTTCAGGAAGAGGAAGAATCTCCAGAGGTTCCAGAAGAAATGATGAATCATAACCAAAAAATCCTGGATATGTATCGTTCCGGAAAAAATGCTGTAGAGATTGCAAAAGAGCTGGGTCTCGGCGTCGGTGAGGTAAAGCTGGTGATTGGATTATTCAGAGAGGAAGAGATATAATATATGAAGCTGAAATATTATTTGCGGGGATTGGGAGTGGGAATTATATGTACTGCCATTATCATGGGGATTGCTCTTTCTGGAAACAAGAAGGAGACCTTGACAGATGCAGAGATCATAGAACGTGCCAGAATTCTCGGAATGATAATGGAAGAAGAAGTTTCAGAGGATTCTAAACAGGAGAAGACAGATTCTTCTGATGCGGAGCAAAAAAAAGAATCGAATCAAACACAGAACAAGGATTCAGAAGATCAAAAGGTCCAAAAGGAAGGTTCAGATAAAGATACTTCAAAAAATGCAGCCTCCCAAGAGAACAATTCAAAAGAATCTGAAGAAAAAGAATCAGATACAAAGAAGGAAGAGGAAAAAGATAATTCTGCAAGCGCGAAAAAACCTGCTTCCGGTGATAAGCAGGAAATGGTAGAATTGGAGATCAAGCAGGGAGAATACTCAGATGTGATCAGCCAGAAGTTATTTCAGGCAGGCTTGATTCCAGATGCAGAAAAGTTTAATCTTTATCTTACACAGAAAGGTGTAGATGATACACTGCGGGTAGGAACTTACCAGATTCCGTCGGGTTCTACAGTAGATGAGATCATAAAAATTTTACAGGGAAATACAGAATAGGACTTGCAAGTAAAATTTTCCTGTGCTATAATGGCAAAGCAGTATATAGTCATTTTATAAGACAAGGTTATGATTTCTTGTAGTGTAAAATGGTTATGAAAAATCACATGTGTGGATTTCAAGGCCGGTGCCCTGGCAGCAGTTGATCTGTCCATAGCCGTCGGTAGCTTTGGGAGAAGAAGCATATGGAAGAAATTAACCAATTGGAGGTAAGAAAATGGGCGTTATTTCAATGAAACAGTTATTAGAAGCAGGTGTTCATTTTGGACATCAGACAAGAAGATGGAATCCGAAAATGGCTCCGTACATTTACACAGAAAGAAATGGAATCTACATTATTGATTTACAGAAATCTGTGGGAAAAGTAGACGAGGCTTACAAAGCAGTGGCAGACATTACTGCAGAAGGCGGTACGATTCTTTTTGTTGGAACGAAAAAGCAGGCGCAAGATGCCATCAAAGCAGAAGCAGAACGCTGCGGAATGTTTTATGTGAACGAGAGATGGTTAGGCGGTATGCTGACCAACTTTAAAACAATTCAGAGTCGTGTTTCCAGATTAAAAGCCATCGAAACCATGTCTGAGGATGGAACTTTTGATGTACTTCCCAAAAAAGAAGTAATCGCATTGAAAAAAGAATGGGAAAAATTAGAGAGAAATCTGGGTGGAATCAAAGATATGAAGAGAATTCCAGATGCTATCTTTATTGTAGATCCTAAGAAAGAAAGAATCTGTGTTCAGGAAGCTCATACCCTTGGAATCCCATTAATTGGTATCTGCGATACAAACTGTGATCCAGAAGAATTAGATTATGTGATACCAGGAAATGACGATGCAATCCGTGCGGTAAAACTGATTGTTTCTAAAATGGCTGATGCAGTAGTGGAGGCAAATCAGGGAACTGTTGAGGAAGATATCCCAGAAGAGATGGAAGAAGCTGCGGCAGAATAAAGCTGTATGCAGGATATTTGTCTTGTTGAGGATTTGTAATACAAATTCAATTTTAGAGAGAACTGGAGGACAGACAGTATTGCCTGTCCTCAATTAAAGTATAAATGGAGGGAATAGAAATGGCTATTACAGCATCAATGGTAAAAGAGTTAAGAGAAATGACCGGCGCAGGCATGATGGACTGCAAAAAGGCTTTGAATGAAACAAACGGTGATATGGATGCCGCTGTAGAGTTTCTTAGAAAAAATGGACAGGCAAAGGCTGAGAAAAAGGCTGGAAGAATCGCAGCAGAAGGTTTGTGTACCGTTGTAGTAAAAGATGATAAAACCGCAGCAGTGGTAGAAGTAAACTCAGAGACTGACTTTGTAGCTAAAAACGATACCTTTAAAGCATTTGTGGAATCTGTTGCTGTTCAGGCAGTGAATTCCGATGCGGCAGATTTAGATGCATTTATGGCAGAACCATGGAATGAGGATTCCAGCAAGACCGTAAAAGACGCGCTGGTAGAAAAAGTTGCAGTAATCGGCGAGAACTTAAACATCAGAAGATTTGAAAAAGTAATTGCAGAGAATGGATGCGTTGTTTCTTATGTTCACGGCGGCGGAAGAATCGGCGTTATTTTGGAAGCTGACACCACAGTTGTCAATGACACTGTAAAGGAAGCTATGACAAATCTTGCAATGCAGATTGCAGCACTTTCTCCAAAATATGTATCCAGAAATGAGATCAGCGAAGAGTATATTGCTCATGAGAAGGAGATTTTACGGGCACAGATCATGAATGATCCGAAGGAATCCCAGAAACCAGAGAAAGTGATCAATGGTATGATTGAAGGCCGTGTCAACAAAGAACTGAAAGAAATCTGCCTGGTAGATCAGGTATACGTAAAAGCAGAAGACGGAAAACAGACTGTCGGCAAGTATCTGGAAGCTGTTTCCAAAGAAGTAGGTGCAGCTGTTTCTGTTAAAAAATTTGTTCGTTTTGAAACTGGCGAAGGTCTGGAGAAGAAACAGGAAGATTTCGCGGCTGAAGTTGCGGCACAGATGCGTTAGTGAACTTTGCGGCAAATTTTATAACAAAACGAAAAGAATCTATGGGTAAATGCTCATAGGTTCTTTTTTTGAACTTTATGTATGAAAATATTAAAAGTTGAAGTATAATAAGAGTAAAATAAAAATTTGAAAAGGTGGATATGATGAGCTATCT